>JAKEFJ010000201.1 GCA_022616665.1 Acidobacteriota bacterium | reverse complement strand
GATCATTACGGGAGCCTGGAAAGGCTCCAGGACGCCTTCGTGGACTTCCTGAACAAGGTGCCCTTCTACGGAACCGGCATCGTTTGTCTGGACGATCCTCGTATTCGCGACATCCTCCCACGCCTGCAGCGCAAGGTCGTCACCTACGGGTTGTCCGGCAATCCTGACCTGCGCGCCGACCGCATCGAGTTCCGGGAGTTCACTGCCGGTTTCGAGGTCTCGCTGAAGGGAAAGCGCCTGGGAGCCATCAGCCTGAACGTTCCGGGTCTGCACAGCATCAGCAACGCCCTGGCGGCCGTCGGCGTCGGCCTCGAGCTGGACCTCCCCTTCGAGTGGATCGCCTCCCACCTCGGCCAGTTCCGGGGAGCGGATCGGCGCTTCCAGCTCAAGGGACAATTCGACAACATCCTGATCATCGATGACTACGGCCACCACCCGGCCGAGATCCAGGCCACCCTGCTTGCGGCCCGCCAGGGCTGGGATCGGCGCATCGTGGTGGTCTTCCAGCCGCATCGCTACTCCCGGGCGAAGGCCCTGCACGACGAATTCGCCCGATCGTTCCAGAACTGCGATGTGCTGCTCGTCACCGACATCTATCCGGCGGGCGAGGCGCCTCTGCCGGGCGTTTCCGGGGAAAGCCTGGCGGAGGCCATCCGGCGGCAGGGGCACAAAGACGTAACTCTGGTCCCGGATCTCCAGGACGTGCCCGCGATTTTGGAGAACAAGGTCCGCCCCGGAGACCTGCTAATCACGATGGGCGCCGGTTCCGTTTGGAAGGCGGGAGAGGAGTTCCTGAAGCGGGTCGGGTCCCGGAGATGAGGGCCGGGGAACGGGCGCTTCGAGCCAGTGTGGGGGAGGAGATCGTGTCGGGAGGATGGGCGGAGAAAGCCGGGGAAATCCTGGATGCATCCCGAGTTCCCTACGAGCGGAGTTTCCCGCTGTCGCGTCTGACCAGTCTGGGAGTCGGAGGACCGGCCGACTTCCTGCTGCGGCCCGTGCAGGTGCCTTCACTGGCCCAGGCGCTGGAGGGGCTCACCGATGAGGGAATCCCCTTGGCCTTCCTGGGTGCCGGCTCCAACTTACTGGTCGGCGATGCGGGGTTTCGGGGCGTGGTGGTCTGCCTCGCCGATCTGTTTTCTGAGCCCGAGGTGGCGGGCGCCACGATCCGAGCGGAGGCGGGAGTTCGGCTTCCCGCCCTGGTCTCGCGTCTCACTCGATTGGGTCTTTCCGGTCTGGAATGGGCGGAGGGAGTGCCCGGGTCGGTGGGCGGCTCGGTGCGCATGAACGCGGGGGCCTTCCAGGATTCCATGCAGAGCTGCGTCCGGGAGGTCACCCTCTTGGATCGCCACGGGCGAGTGGATCATCGGAAGGTGACCTCGACGGACTTCGTGTATCGGGACGCCCCGTTCGTGGGAAATCGGGTGGTGGTGGATGCGCTTTTCGAGCTCACTCCCCGGCCTCCGAAGGAAATCGAGGAAATCATTCGCCCCTTCCGGGAGCACCGGAAACGAACCCAGCCGCAGGGGGTCCGCAGCTCGGGATGCATCTGGAAAAACCCGCCCGGGAGCCATGCCGGCCGTCTGATCCAGGAAGCGGGTCTCAAGGGCACCGTCCGGGGAGGGGCCAAGATCTCCGAGGTGCACGGCAATTTCATCGTCAATACCGGCGGCGCCACATTCGCAGATGTGATGTCCCTGGCCGATCTGATCCGTGAAACCGTGCTGAAGACCCATTCGGTCCCCCTGGAGATGGAGGTGGTCGTTTGGTCATGAAAGGCGCCGTGGTCCCGTCCACCGACGAGCGCTTCCTCCGCTTGACGCGCAACGAACAGGTCCGCAAGCGCCGGCGCAACCGGAGCCTGCTCAAGGGCGCTACCTGGGCGGGCTTGCACCTGGGCGGCCTGGGGGTGGTGGCCCTCTCAGCCTGGGGCGGCTACCACTACTTGACCCACTCGGATCGCTTCACCGTGCGGCAGGTGCTCGTCTCGGGCGGCTCGGCGGCTCCCGCGGCGCAGCTCAAGCAGGTCACCGACCGCAGCGTTGGCCGGAACATCTTCGCCACCGATCTGGAGGCGCTGCAGCAGAAGCTCGAGTCGCAGCCCTGGATTCGCACCGCCAGCGTCAAGCGGAGGATTCCCGATGCCCTGCTCATTCAGGTCGAGGAGCGGGTCCCCGAGGTGCTGGTCAAGATGGGGAGCTCCCTGTACTTGGCGGATGGCGAAGGCGTGCTCCTGGATCGCTTCGGGCCCCGCTACGCCGACTACGACTTCCCGATCCTGACCGGGCTGGACCGCTTCGGCCGAGAGACCCTCAAGCGAAAGATCCGCGTCGGCGCGGCCTTCGTGAACTTTCTGTACCGGACGCGTCCGGCGCTGGCGGATCAGGTTTCGGAAGTGGGCCTGGGCGGGGACAACGATCTGGAAGTTCGGCTCAACGACGGCGGGGCGCCCTTGCGGGTGAGCCCCGATTCCTTCGAGCTGAACCTGGACAACTACCTGGCCGTGCGGAATTTCATCACGGCCAACTACCAGGAAGTGCAGTACGTGGACTTGAGATGGAAGGATCGGATCACCATTCTGCCAGCGGCGAATAGGAGCACCCAGCATGGGGCGAATTAACAGACACATCGTGGGTCTGGACATCGGAACCACCAAAGTCAGCGTGACCGTGGCCGAACCCAACGAGCACGGAGGCCTGGACATCGTCGGGTTCGGCACCTGCCCCTCCAAGGGCCTCCGCAAGGGGGTGGTGATCAACCT
>JAKEFJ010000200.1 GCA_022616665.1 Acidobacteriota bacterium | reverse complement strand
AGGGTCTTCAGGAGGGCGTTGAAGGCCGAATTGGACAGCATGTGGACCTCATCAATGATGAAGATCCGATAGCGGTCCCGGCTGGGGGAGTAGCGTACCGTCTCACGCAGCTCCCGCACGTCGTCCACGCTGTTGTTGGAGGCACCGTCGATTTCCAGCACGTCCAGGGAAGCAGAAGCGGCGATTTCCTTGCACGCGTCGCACTCGTTGCACGGTGTGATCGTGGGCCCCTTCACGCAGTTCAGCGCCTTGGCCAGCAGCCGCGCCACGGTGGTCTTCCCAACGCCGCGCACGCCCGAGAAAAGGTAGGCGTGTCCGATGCGCCCATGAGTCAGCGAATTCTTGAGGGTCTGGACGACGATACGCTGGCCCACCACCTGATCGAAGGTGGAAGGGCGGTATTTCAACGCCAGGACCTGATATGCCATGGAAAATGACCACTTGAGACGGCGCCGGGGCCGGCCCGAGAGCCGGTTCAAGGTGACCCGCGGCACCTGCGAACTGCTCCCTACCGTTGCTCCCTTCCGGGCCTGGCGGGGTTCGGGGATTCACAATGCGCGGGGCTCGAACCGGCCGTCGCGCCGGCCACTCGCCCGCGCCAACGTGTTCGAATTCGCTGGCATCTTAGACCAGCGGTGAGTCAGGCGTCAACGAGTCGTGCCATCGATGCAGATGGCGGATGCCACCCGCTTGCGCACAGCCACGGCTTTGGAGCCGGAGCCTGCTCTCGTGCGAATCCGGCGGCTGGAGGGGGATGCCTCGTGGCCTCGCCCGATTGTGCCGACTACATACATTTCTGTAGTTCAGCGACAATTTGTGCTGTATGCCTTGCAAATCTGGGGGAGGCGAATCGCTCTGCTCGAAGGGCCCATCGCTGGAACCCAGTAAATTCAGGGCAATCGCGAGTTGGTCACGATCTTGCAATAACTCGCCCGACTCGGTCGCCCACAACCTAATTTGCCACAAGGTCCCAGGCCGCACACACCGAAAGGCCTGACAGCCCACCTGCGTCTTCAGGGGTGGGACGGCTGTCGATGCGTGAACCCGTTGAGCTCCGGCCATCGGTGTGCGATGGCTCCGGTACCGTCACCCTATCCCCTCGCGGCTGGAAATGAAGGCGGTTTGTATGAGGCTCGAATTCTGTCTGCCTCGTGAGGACGGGCAATGCTGATGTCGCTGCTGCTCCTCACTTGGCTCTGGGATCGCGTGGTGAAGGACTGCCACGGCGCACCTGAGTCGATTCATCATTACTATCTCCAGGCGACGATGCGCCAGAACGGTATAGGCCTTTGTCTTACCGAACAGGGTAACCAAACAACGCCCTGTCCCGTCGTCTTCAAGGCACCGCCCGTCCGCTTCGGCCCCGACATCGGGGATCCCGGCACCGGAACCACCGTCCTGACCTATGTCGATCCCATCGAAGACCCCGATCTTCTCCCCATCCCCCCGGTGGGAGGCCTCGCCGCCTGGCCCTGGCCGGGCGCGGACAATCCGCATCCGGTGGTGGCTGTTGACATGCGGGGAAATCGCTGTGATCAAGCTTGCCCATGATGGTTTGCATGGCAGCCTGACCCAACGCCGATCCAGCCTGCCATTCAACGCCTATTTCCACTGGCACGGTTGACGCTTCCAAGCTTGCTGGGATAAAAGGACTCCTTCGCCGCGCTGGGGGAGGAGGATTTGGCGGACATCCGGGCCCATGCTGAGCTGGCGCTCGCCTGGGCCTTCCGGCTTGCGGGACGGTTGGACGGCCCTGCCGCAGCGCCGTGTGATTCACGGGCCGTGATTCTCGCTTATCATCGCGTCCTGCCCCGAGACTCCATCCGCAGGTTCCCCTTTCTGGAGGACCTGGTCACCCCACTCGAAAGCTTTAAGACGCAAATGGACTTTCTGTCGTTGCGCTGCCGGGTGGTTCCGCTCGAGCAGCTGGTAGCGATGCTGCGCGATGGCGGCAAGTTTCCGCCGCGATGCGTTGGCATCACGTTCGACGATGGCTATGCCGACAATTACCTGCATGCATACCCGATCTTGAAGCGGCATGGCCTGGCCGCCACCATCTTCCTGACCACCGGATTCGTGGGGGGGCGCAGCGGCCTTTTTTGGTGGGACGAGGTTTGCCGGTGGAGGGCCTCGGGAGTGAAGTCACTCGAGGTGGAAGGCCTGGGCCGGCGCAGCCTGGCAACACTCGCGCAGAGAGATCGGCTCCTGGCCGAAATGAAGCGGTTCCCCATGGATGAAATCGTGCGTCGTGTCCACGGTACCTCCAGCCGGCTGGGACTGGGGGCTGATCCCCGCGCGGCAGGAGATTTCATGACCTGGGAGCAGATCCGCGAAATGCGGAATGGAGGAATCTCCTTCGGCGCCCACACGGTGAGTCACTGTCTGCTGCCGGTGGAGTCGCCCGAGCGCCGCATCCTGGAGATCCGGCGTAGCCGGGCCGACGTGGAGCGGGAAACAGGTCGTCCGTGCAGGCTTTTCTGCTACCCCAACGGGGCGGCGGATGCGCCAAGCGAGGCCGAGGTTCGCGCCGCGGGATTCGAGGCGGCAATGGCAGCTTCTCCGCGTGATGTCGTCCCCGGCGCTGCTCTTTACCGGTTGCCCCGCAAAGTGTTGAACTATCGCGTGGGTCCGACCGCCTTCCGATTCAAGCTTTCGCCGCACCCCGAGCGGATCAAGCGTCTCTTCGAGCCGGCACAGAGGAGCGGCGTGTGATTGTCCTGGGAATTTCCGCCCTCGACAAGGAAAGCACGGTGGCCATCCTCCGGGACGGCCAGGTGACCTTCGCCCTATCGGAAGAGCGCCTCACCCGGGAGAAGCAGCAGGGGGGCTTTCCGCGACGCAGCCTGGAGGCGGCCTTGAGGTTCGAGCATCTCGAGCCGGCGCAGATTGACGCCGTCGCCTATCCTTTCTTTGAATGGGGGAAGGAATCGGCACAGATCCTGGGCTGCCTGGGTCGCAGCGCCGCCGCCATGCCGCGTGACTTCAGCAGGGGCCCCGCCTCGGCGCTGCGTCATCTTTATTACCAGACTCGCTGGTCGGGGAAGGCGATCCTGGATCACCGGCGCTTCCATGGCGAGCTGTTGTCGGGGCTGAGGGATTTCAACTTGGCCGAAAAGCTGCGCCGCGTGGAGCACCATGAAGCTCATGCCGCGTCTGCCTACTACGCCTCCGGCTTCGAGAGGGCCCTGATCCTCACGGTGGACGCCTACGGCAGCGGGTTGACCACCACCCTCGCGCTGGGTGAGGCAAGCGCTCTGCACCGGATCCATTCGGTGCGGTTTCCGCATTCGATGGGGATGTTCTACGCGCAAGTCACCAAGGCCCTGGGCTTCGTCCCCGACCGGCACGAAGGAAAAATCCTCGGCCTCGCGGCCTACGGCCGGTCGGGAACTTTGAAGGACGAGGTCCTGGGCCGGTTCGCGCAGCGCAACGGCGCCTTCGAGTCCCGTTGCCTGTTCGACCGGAGCTTCGCGGCACGGGTGGTGGCGCAGTATCCGAGGGAGCAGGTCGCGGCCGCCTGGCAGGAGGTCCTGGAGAAGGTGGTGGTGGAATACCTCCGGCCGTACCTCGCACGCTACCGCGCCGATTGCGTCGCACTGGCCGGCGGGGTCGTCGCGAACGTGAAGCTCAACCAGCGTATCGCGCAGGCGCCGGGCGTGTCACGCGTCTTCGTCTATCCGGCCATGAACGATTCCGGAACCGGGGCCGGCGCGGCGATGGTGCTCGAAGCGGAAGCGGGAGGCCTGCGCCCCGCGCGGCTGCCCGACGTGTTCCTGGGCCCCCATTTCTCAGGGAACGACGTGGAAGCGGCGCTTTCGGGAAAGGGCCTTCAGGCGCGCCAGATGGCGAACCCGCCGGAGGAGATTGGAGAATTGCTCGCGCAGGGAAAAACCGTCGCGCGCTGCGCGGGCCGGATGGAATACGGGCCTCGGGCGCTGGGCAATCGATCCATCCTCTTTCACGCGCGGGATCCGCGCGCCAACCAGTGGCTGAACGAGAAGCTGAAGCGCACCGAATTCATGCCCTTCGCCCCGGCCACGCTGGCGGAGGAGGCGCACCGCTGCTATCTCAACCTGGAGGTCGCGGCCGATGCCGCCCGCTTCATGACCATCACCTACGATTGCACCGACTTCATGAAGCAGAACTCGCCGGCGGCGGTGCATGTGGACGGCACGGCGCGCCCGCAGCTGGTGGACGACGTGACCAACCCCTCCTTTCATGCCATCCTCACCGCCTACTTTCGCCGGACCGGAATTCCGAGCGTGCTCAACACCTCGTTCAACATCCACGAAGAGCCGATTGTCTGCACTCCCGCCGATGCGGTGGCGACGTTCCTGGCGGGAGATCTGGATTATCTGGCGCTGGAAGACCTGCTGGTCCGCCGCTAATTTAGCTACCTACCTGGGAAGCCAAACATATCCCTCCCTCGAACCGGTGGGTCCCGATCATCGCGATCAAAGACCTCGACATCCGAAGGGATCTTCACGCTGTTTCGTCACAGGCGTCACCCCGCGGTGTCCAAGAATCCCGAGGCCCAGGGAGACCGGCATGGGAATGGACACCACACGCGCAGCGAGCCGACGAGGCACGGGACCGGAGCCAGCGACAGCAGGCCGGGAATCCGCGGCGGATTTGGGAATGGGAGCGGCAAGGGGGCCCTGGCGCAACAGGAGCGCCGTGGACGTGGCCTGGGCCGGCCTCGGGTTTCTGTGCGGCCTTGTGCCATCGATCCTGACCGGCAATCCCAGCTGGGGCCCCCTCGCGCCGGTCGTGGGGTGTGCCGCGGCATTCGCCCGCGCCGGGATGAGTGGACTGACCTGGCGACACTTCGGGGCGGGGCGTCCGCCAAGCTGGATGCGGGCCGCGCTATTCGGCGCCTTCCTATGGCTCGCGATGGGGATAGTCTTGAATGCGGCTGTGCTGCCGGGCGTGACGGCGCTGACGGGGCAGCTCCCCGACCTTTCCGCGGCGGCGTTCCTTCGCGGCAACCCCCCGGCCCTGGCGGGGGCGCTGGTCGTGGCCTGGGGATCCGCTGCCTTGGGAGAGGAGATCCTCTTCCGCGGACACGTGATGACGCGCCTCGCAGAGGCGATGGGAGGAGGTCGCAGCGCCTGGGCCTCGGCGCTGTTCATTCAGGCGGCCCTGTTCGGCCTGTCGCACGCGTACCAGGGAATGTCCGGCATGGTCGTGACGGCAGCGGCCGGCCTAGTCCTGGGCGCCGGGTTCATGCTTGCGCGGCGAAACGTCTGGCCCGCCGTCCTGGCACACGGCCTCACGGATT
>JAKEFJ010000199.1 GCA_022616665.1 Acidobacteriota bacterium | reverse complement strand
TTCATCCAGATCTCCTGGCCCGACGCCTTCAAGGCCATTGCCGGCGCACTGGTGGCCATCTCCACCCGCTACAGCGGCGAGGAAGGCAGGAAGAGGCTCCTGGCCCAGGGGTATCAGAAGGAAATGGTGGACGAGACCCAGGGCGCTGGAACGCGCTGCGTGAAGATGCGCGGCGGCATGGGGCTGCTGGGCGTGATCGGCAAGTACGGCATGTACCGCCTCAACAACTCCCTGGCTCTGCTGGACGCACAGGTCCGCGGCGTGCCGCCGGAACAGGCGCTGGCAGGGCGTAACTGGTCCAACTATACCTGGCACGGCGACCAGGCTCCGGGACAACCCTGGGTGCATGGCCTGCAGGCTTCGGATTGCGACTTCAACGACCTGCGCTTCTCCAAGCTCATCATCATGGACGGGAAGAATCTGGTGGAGAACAAGCTCACCGATTCGCACTGGTTCATCGAGACGATGGAGCGCGGCGCCAAGATCGTGGTGATCGCTCCTGAGTACGGTCCCCCTTCCACCAAGGCCGATTACTGGATCCCGATCCGGCCGCAAACCGATGCGGCGCTCTTCCTCGGCGTCACCCGTCTCATGATGGAGAAGGGAAGCTACGACGAGGCGTTCGTAAAGGGCTTCACCGATTTTCCGCTCCTGGTGCGCACCGACAACCTGAAGCGCCTGCGAGCGCATGAGGTGTTCAAGGACTACAAGACCGGGCTTTCTCCCGACGGCCCTTCCATGAAAATCCAGGGGCTCAAGCCTGATCAGCATGCGAAGCTGGGCGACTTCGTGGTCTGGGATCGAAAAACGAACCGGATGGCCGCCGTGAACCGGGACCAGGTCGGAAACCGCTTCACCTCCACCGGCGTCGATCCGGCGCTGGAGGGGAGTTTCACCGTAAAGCTGGTTGACGGGAAGATGGTCACAGTGGCCACCCTCTGGTCCCTCTACAGGACCCACCTTAAGGATTACGACCTGAAGACCGTCTGCGAGATCACCCGCGCGCCCCAAGAGTTGGTGGAGCAACTGGCGCAGGACCTGGCCACCATCAAGCCGGCGGCCATCCACCAGGGAGAGGGAATCAACCACTGGTTCCACGCCACCGAGATGAACCGGGCGGCCTACCTTCCCCTGATGCTCACCGGAAACATTGGCCGGCCCGGCGCCGGGTGCCATACCTGGGCGGGCAACTACAAGGCGGCGCTTTTCCAGGGCTCCCCCTGGACCGGACCGGGATTCAAGGGGTGGGTGGCGGAGGATCCCTTCCACCTGACTCTCGACCCGAATGTCCCGGGCGACCGGGTCCACGCGCACGCCTATACCAAGGACGAGGAGCCGGCTTACTGGAATCACGGCGACCTGGCATTGGTGGTGAACACTCCCAAATTCGGCCGGAAGTGCTTCACGGGCAAGACCCACATGCCCACTCCCACCAAGGCGATGATCTTCACCAACGTGAACCTGATCAACAACGCCAAATGGGCTTACGGGACGATCAAGAACGTGAACCCCAACGTGGAGATGATCGTCTCCATCGACATCCAGATGACCGCCAGCATCGAGTACGCCGACGTGGCGCTCCCGGCCAACTCGTGGCTGGAATTCGAGGGATTGGAGATCACGGCGTCCTGCTCCAACCCCTTCCTTCAAGTCTGGAAAGGGGGCATTCCTCCGGTTTTCGAGAGCAAGGACGATGTCTCGATTCTTGCCGGCATCGCCTCGGCGCTTGGCGACGAGACGGGGGACTCTCGGTTCCGCGATATGTTCCGTTTCGAGCACGACGGAAAGCGCGACGTCTACATCCAGCGGCTGCTGGATACCAGCACCACCACGAAGGGGTACAAGCTGGAAGACATCATGGCGGGGAAATACGGCCCGCCCGGCGGCGCCCTGATGCTCTTCCGAACCTACCCGCGCATCCCCTTTTACGAGCAGGTCCACGACGACGAGCCGTTCCACACCGACACCGGGAGGCTGCACGCGTATACCGATGTGCCGGAGGCGATCGAATACGGCGAGAATTTCATCGTGCACCGGGAAGGGCCCGAAGCGACCCCTTACCTGCCCAACGTCATAGTCAGCAGCAATCCCTACATCCGTCCCGAGAGCTACGGCATCCCTCTCACCGCCCAGCACTGGGACGAGCGGACCGTCCGCAACGTGAAGATGCCATGGGCGCAGGTCAAGACCACGAAGAACTTCCTCTGGGAGAAGGGATTTCGCTTCTACTGCCTCACCCCCAAAACGCGCCACCGGGTCCACAGCTCTTGGTCCAATGTGGACTGGCACATGCTCTACGACTCCAACTTCGGCGATCCCTATCGGCTGGACAAGCGGTCGCCGTCGGTGGGAGAGCACCAGATACATATCAACCCGCAGGCGGCACGGGACCTGGGGATCGAGGATGGCGACTACGTCTATGTGGACGCCAACCCGGCGGACCGACCGTATCTGGGAGCGAAACCGAACGATCCGTTCTACAAAGTCGCCCGCTGCATGCTGAGGGCGAAATACAACAGCGCCTACCCCTACAATATCGTCATGATGAAGCACGCGCCGTTCATCGCAACCGAACGGAGCGTCAAGGCGCATGAGACGCGGCCCGACGGCAGGGCTCTCTCAGCGAACACGGGCTACCAGTCCAACCTGCGCTACGGCTCGCAGCAGTCGGTGACGCGGAACTGGCACATGCCGATGCACCAAACCGACACGCTGTTTCACAAGGCGAAGGTCTCGATGTCCTTCATTTTCGGGGGCGAGGCCGACAACCATGCGGTGAACACGGTCCCCAAGGAGACCCTGGTCCGGGTCACCAAGGCCGAGGACGGCGGGATGGGCGCGATCGGCATCTGGCAGCCGGCGACCGTGGGCATGACGCCGGACAACGAGAACGATTTCATGAAGCGTTACTTATCCGGCGATCTGGTCAAGGTTGAAAAGGGAGGAGGGTGAGGCCATGCCCTACGAAGCTCCGGATCCCGAAGACCCCATGCTCCTGGTGGGCGTCGGCCTCCCCGGGGACGAGGCATCCCAGCGCGAGATGATCTGTGCGTTCGCTGAGGAATTCGCGCGCATGGGATTCGACGAGGCTTGCATCCTCGAGCTTTTCCGGCGGCCCTTCTACGCCGGCGCTCATGCGGCTTATCGCGAGCTGGGCGAGGCCAGGGTCGTATCCATGATCCATGAGACCCTGGAAGTCTGGGGCCGCATCCGCCTGGTGGACCGCGAACCTGAGGAGGAGGGGGCCTCCGATGACTAAGGTCTACAACTGGCATCTCGGGCGGGAGATGGACTATCCCTACGACGCCGTGTACCCCGAGCGCCAGTTCGCCTTCGTGTTCAACATCAACCGCTGCATCGCCTGCCAGAGCTGCACCATGGCCTGCAAATCCACCTGGACCTTCAGCAAGGGTCAGGAGCAGATGTGGTGGGCCAACGTGGAGACGAAGCCTTACGGCGGCTACCCGCAGCACTGGGACGTGAAAATCCTCGAGCTGCTGGAGCAGGCCAACCCCGGTGGGCAGGGGTGGTCCGGGGCCGGGTCAGCGGATCCGAAGAAGCCCTACGGGCAATTCGACGGCAAGACCGTCTTCGAGGCTCGCGGGCCTGTCCTCACCCCCGATTCTTCGCGGGTTCTCGGCTACCTCCCCACCGATGAGGAATGGAATTCCCCCAACATCTACGAGGACAATCCCGTGGGCGGGCGCGGCGTGAAGGGTCAGTTCCACAAGACCGGCGAGCAGCTCCCGGTGCACAAGACCTGGTTCTTCTACCTGGCCCGCATCTGCAACCACTGCTCGTATCCCGCTTGCCTGGCCGCCTGCCCGCGCAAGGCGATCTACAAACGGCCCGAAGACGGCATCGTCCTCATCGACCAGAGCGAGTGCCGCGGCTACCGGAAGTGCGTGGAGGCCTGCCCCTACAAGAAAACCATGTACCGGGGAAACACCCGGATCTCCGAGAAATGCATCGCCTGCTATCCGCGGGTGGAGGGCAAGGATCCGGAGAGTGAGGGGGCCCCCATGGAGACCCGGTGCATGGCTGCCTGCATCGGCCAGATCCGGATGCAGGGGCTGGTGAAGATGGCCCAGGACGGCACCTGGGCCGAGGACCGCTCCCATCCTCTTTACTACCTGGTCCACGTGGCGAAAGTGGCGCTTCCCCTCTACCCGCAGTTCGGCACTGAGCCCAATGGCTTTTATATCCCGCCACGATGGGTGCCGCGGGACTACCTGAGGCAGATGTTCGGCCCCGGAGTAGATGGGGCGATCGAGCGGTACAACAATCCCGACCGGGAGCTTTTGGCAGTCCTCCAGCTCTTTCGCAAGTCCAACCGGATCATCTACCGCTACGAGATCCAGGAAGGGCCCAAGATCTACGAAGGCGAACTGCGCGGTAGGAAGGTGACGCTCTACAACGACACCGTCATCGCCTTCGGAAGGAAGGGGGAGGAACTTTTCCGGACGACGCTGGAGGAGCCGATCCACATACGTCCGGCGATCCACGCCAACTCCATTTAGTGAGCCAGGGAATGATCGTGTTTCAAAAACGTGTCGGATGGCGGAGGGTGGAATGAACGCGCGCAGCCCGTGGCCACGCATCTTGCCCATTGCCGGCTTCGTGCGCATGCTGGTTGGAGCGGTTGACCCGCTCGAAGGAGAGCTCCGATGATCCCGGGCGACCGAGAGGAACTGCGTGACATCGCCCTGTGCCGCAGCCTCCTGTATCAGGCCGTTTCCCTGGGCTTCCTGCCCCCAACCGAGCTGACGATCGAAAGGCTCGGGCGGGAGTCTTCTGCAGCCGCGCTGGCCGAGGCCGCGGCCTACCTCGACGATCAGGACGGGACGGCACTGGCTCCCAGGACCCGGACACTGGCGGCGCCCGTTGATGCTCTGGACTCCCAGGCCCTGACCACTTCCTCCATGAACCTCTTCGGGCACACCGCCAGGGGTCCGGTCCCTCCCTACGAAACCGAGTATGGAGAGGACGAGATCTTCCAGAAGCCACACCAGATGAGCGACGTAGCCGGTATCATGGGCGCCTTCGGACTCAAGCTGGATCCCTCGGCCCACGAACGCATCGACCACATCGCCTGCGAGCTGGAGCTCGCGGCTTTCCTGGCGCGCAAGGAAGCTCATGCTGTGGAAATCGGCGATGCCGCGATGCTGGAACAGACGCGCAAGGCGATGCGGCTGCTTCTCAGGGATCACCTGGGCCGCTTCGTCCCCTCCTTCGCGGGGCGGCTGCGTCACGCGGACCCGCAGGGTTTCTATGGGGCGCTGGCGGAGCTTTGCCGGGAGCTGGTGGAAGCCGACTGCCGACGCTACGACGCACCGCTCGGATCCGAATCGTTGCGCCTGAAGATCCCCATTCACGACAACGCCCCGATGGCTTGCGGCTCCGCAGCGGGCTGCCCTGCCTCCTGCGATTCGGAGGAAATGACCGTGCGCGAGGAGGCGGCCGAATGAAACCAGACCTGGAATTCGACCCACGCCTGGTGGAGGAGGCGGTGTCGCTGGCCCTGAAGGGATTGGCCCGGAAGCACCCGTTTCACCGGGAGCGGGAGAAAGTCTATGCCGTCGTCGATCCCGAGGAAAGGGATCGGGCCTTTCGGGATATCCACTCCCGCTGGTTTCAAAAACTCGGTCTCGCGAACTCTGTGCGCCGGGCGATCCAAGAGGGCGGCGACGCATTGTCCAGCGTGTCGCGCTGGCTGATTGCTGGTGCCATCTCCGTGCGCCAGTCCGGATCCGAGCTGTTCGTGGCCGAGGGAACACGGCGATCGGTGGTCGTCCGAATTCTCCCCGCCACGCTGGCGGATGGCGCGCAGGCGCTGCCTTTTTTCCGCCGCGAGCTGCTGTACATCGCCGACATGCTGGACTCCGCCTTCGAATACCAGCCCCGGCTTCCCTCCAGCCCCCTCGGCCCTCCCGAGGATCGCCGGGTCCAAGATCGCTACTCGGTGCTGTGGCGGTGCTCGGTGGAGGGGCGGCTGGTGCGCAATGGTGCGCTTCCCATGGAGTGTCGAACCAGGTGCCTTGCCCAGTTCCGCATCCTCTTCTCCTCCCTCGGGAACAGGACGAAGGAATGTTTTGACAGGATCTTCAGAGGGCCCCGCCCGCTCCACTCGGTGTTCGTGGCTCTGGCCACCGAGCCCGAGGTGGCCTTCGGACTTCAACGCCGCTCCGCGTCGCGCCGGCGCGCATCCCGCTGCCCCCTGTGCGGCTTCCCCACCACCGATTTCGAGCCCGGCGCGCGGGATCTGCCGTTTCTCGTCAGCCGCGCGATCCGTCTGGATTTCCCCGGATGGAAGGCGGAGATGGGGCTCTGCCGCCAGTGCGCGGATGTCTATCGCGTCCTCTCTTCCCGCATGACGCGCGGCGTTCCTTGCGCCCCTCCACCTGTCTGAACCGTTGGCTCTGGGTCGAGTACTGAACTCCCGGCGCTCGATGTCATGAAAAGCTGAGCGTGGTTCTTTCAGAACCCCCAGGTGAGCTGGATGTAGCCCCAGTCGGAGGCATCTCCCCCGCGAGTGTTCTCGGCGAACTGGCCTGGCCAGAAGCGGCTCAGTCCCACTTCCACCTTCGCCTTCTCGCGCCAGTCGAAGCGATAGCTCAGGTCCACCTCGTTGCCCACGTCGGTGCCGGAATTGCCGGCGGGATCGAAACCGAGGATGGCGCCGCCGGCGTCCTGCCAGGGCCCGGAGGCCGACTGCAAATCGAAGTGGTGCCCCTTGACCTGGTAAAAGTGCCTCCCGTGAATGAGGGAAACTCCGGCGTACGGACTCTTGATGTTTCGCCAACCCTCGTAGTCCATGTATCCGTACAGGGGATGGTTGGTCGGGAAGAAGTTGAAGAACTGGTTTTGCTCCCCGTCGGTGTTGTCGTGATCACCCGTGGCGTAGTCGTAGCCGCCGAAGGCGCGGGTCTTCGTCGCGCTCCACCATGTCCAGCCCAGGATCGTCCCGAAAGCCTCGGCCCGGAGGTCGTCCCCGTTGAAATCCCCTCGCTCCACCACCGCCTCCAACGTGAAATCGAAGCCCCCGAAGCGGTCTTTGGCCCGCGCCCCCAGCCCATAAACATGGCTCGAGCCGGGCGCTCCCGTTTCTCCCGGGGCCTCGATCCGGTTGGCGTAGCCCAGGAGGTAGCCTTCATATTCAGCGCCCGCACGCGGCCGCGACTGCGTGTACACACCGAGCAGGTCGGCTCCCGTCGTGGCACCCGCCACAAGGCGGTTGGTGATTTCCGCCCAGAGCAGGTCGGAAGTGAACTTTCCCAGCTGCCAGCGCACCCGTGCACCATCGAACGACCGCCCGACGTTGCTCCAGTTGAGATTCCCGATGAGCCGCTGATCTCCGTAGGTCCATTCCTGCCGCCCCACGGAGAAGGACAGCCCCTTCACCCCGAGGTCCTTGACCTCGAGGTAGCCCTGGTGGAGATCCAGATTCTGTTCGTTGGAGATCGTTGAGGTCTCTTCCCCCCAGACCCGCGAGTCCTGAGCCTGGATGAAGACCCGGAAGTCTTCCTTGATCGTGGCTTCTACCCCCAGCCGGAATCTCATGAACACTTCGCTTGTCTGGTCGTCCACCTGGCTGTTCAAGTCCTGATTGTTCCTCCACTCCGGCCGAATCCGCACTTCCCCGCTCAGCTTCCACTGCACCTTCTTTTCTTCGTTCTCCTGCGCTCCCGCAGGACGGAACAGAGATCCGGCCAGCATCGCCATCGCCACGGCACTCCGCTGGAGTCTCATAGTCTCCTCGAAGACGAAGGCAAAGGACCGCCAACCGTGTGGAGGTGGAAGAGCCTGGACCGAGCGCAGACGCTGGTGATACTCAAACCAGGTCACATTGACGGCGGCTATTGTACGTGAGGGGATGGGCGGGCGTGATGATCCGAATCATGTCCCTCCCGTCTTCGCGGGGAAGGACCTGGCACCTCGAGATTGAGGAGGCTTGGCTCAGAATGCCACGACTTTACGCGAATCGGCTGCCCGTGATTGCGCTCCGCCGGATCCTCGGAATCGGTGCGGGGAGCCTTGGCTCCATTGGGCCGGAGTCTCTCGAGGCTCGGGAAATTACGTCCGAGTCACGAGCCTGAGGTGTGGGCGCTTCGGACGGGGCTGGGTCCATTCGAGGAGCATCGGGACGGGACCATCCAGACGGTTTGTAGCCCACCGTTGAAGGAGTCTGCGGATTTCATCCGCCTCCAGTCCCAGCATCAAACAGACCCTTTCGAAAGAGAAGACCGGTTCAAGACTCCTGCTGGCGAACCACTGCTCCACTTCCCAGTAGAGCAGCCGGCGGTGGAATTCCACCGCACCGCGATTCCGCCTGAAGGTATGTGCGGCGTCCTCCAGAACCGCACCAGCCAGTCGCAGCTCCGGGTATCCAGATGTCCGGCTGCGCAGCGTCCGAAAGAAACCCGCCGGCATCGGCGAGTCTACGCGGGGCCGATCTTCCTTGCAGCGATGGAGACGAGGGCGGACGTGAATCGCCATGGGCGCTTTCCTCCCTGGGGCCGGGTTGGGCTGCATTTCAGCCCAAGGAGGCGGGTCATGCCAATCAGGAGATCTCCTGAAAGTTCCGGGGAAGATGCCGTATGTCGAAGCGAGGAAGCTCAGGGATCGATGATCTTGTGGCGGATGGCGTAACGGACCAGCTCGCTGAGGGAGTGACAGTCCAGTTTCCGCATGATGTTGGTCCGGTGGGTTTCCGCCGTCTTCACGCTGATGTTCAAGGTCGTCGCCACCTCTTTGTTGGTTCTGCCCTCCGCCACGAGCTGGACCACCTC
>JAKEFJ010000198.1 GCA_022616665.1 Acidobacteriota bacterium | reverse complement strand
CGGGAGCCGTGACTTTCAGCTGGGAGAATCTCGGAGCGCCGGCCGATTCCTATCGCCTTTATCAGGGTTCCATCGCTGCGCTTCCGGGAACCGGTGTCACCTCTGCCAACACGTCGCCGATCCTTTGCGGAATTCTCTCGGCCGGCACGACCCTGGTGCCCGCGCCCGGGAATCTCTTCTTCCTGGTGGCGGGTCAGAAGGGCTCCCTCATTGGCCCTCTGGGCAACGCCACCGATCCGGGCACTTTCCCCCGATCCGCAAGCCAGACCTGCCCCTGAGCCACTCCGCTGGGGAGACCATGCTCGGCCTGAGCGAGGCGTTGACCGCCCAAAACTCAGATGAAGATGTTTTCCGGCTGGGCAGGATGCTCTTGAGAGAGCCGGTATCGGTAGACGGTCGTTCCTGAAAAATCGAAGGAGAAATGCTCTTCCACCAGAAAGCCGACGCGGGCCAAGAACCGGAGCGCTTCTTCCAGCCCGACAGGATCGCCCTGTAAATCGGAGAGGACCTCGCCGGGATTCAGCACGCTTCGCGAGCGTCGCAGGAAATAGCGCGCCGTCTCACCGTAGCGCAGGGCGCCCGCCGGAGGCTCCCCGTGGACCAGCACCGCGTGGAGGATGTGCGCGGCGCATTGCAGCGCCCCTAGACCGATCCGGGCGTCCTCGCACTCCAGGAACAGGTCGAAGCGATGCAGCGGCGTGCGGTGGGCGCAGGTCAGGCCGCTGCACCGCGGCACCGATCCCATGGCCACCACCAATTCCAGAGCCAGATGCTCCAGAAGATGGCAGAGGTCGGTCTGGGTGTCGGCAGGGGGAAGGGCGCAGCCCGAGCGTGGCCGGCGACGGAAGAGCGTGGTGTGGACGTCGTTCCCCCCGCAGCAGCGATGCCGGAGAAGGTTGGGGAAGACCGCTCCGAGGAGCGGGATGGTCGAGGGCGGAATCCCTTCGGCGAACGGAGGAAGATCGAGCAGATCCAGGGTCGCTTTCAACTTGCCGGCGCCGGGCAGGAACCCCTCGTGGAGGGGCTCCGCTTCCGGGTGCGGTCCGTGGGAAAGCGCCACCACGCGTATTTCCCCATCGGGCGTTCCGGCGCGCTGAGCGCGATGGGCCCCCTTCTGCCGCATCTTCTCCTGGAACGACTCCCGGAGCGTCTCCGAGCGGTGCGGCAGGAAATCCGTTTCTGGTGTTCGCGCCCGGCCGCTAGCCACGGCGCTTCATGACTTCATGACGCGATCCCTCTCGCGGGTGAGCGTGTCTCGTGGACTAGCGCTCCTCAAACCGGCTCTCCTCCGTGTCCAGGGTTCCCTGGAGCACCACGCGGTATTCGCCCGTTTCCTTGTTGACGATTTCCACCGTGGCCACCGCCTGGGTTGAATTGAAGAGCATCTCGCCAATCTTGTTGCGCAGGGTGAGGGGAGAGGTGGGGGATTTCTCGAGGGTGGAAAGATCTCCGATCTTGAATCGCGACATGGCAACCTCCCTGGGGACGGTTTCAAGGGTCGGACGTGGGGCTCTCCCCAGCGTCGCATTTCAGGACGAGCCGATAGCTGGATCCGGAGACTGTTTTGTCCAGGCAGAAAGCGCAGTCGCCGGCGGTGGAGCGGTGCGGCTCTTCCACCCGAACCGTCTGCGCTTGCTTGCGGGTGATCTGATCCACGATCTCGGCGACGAGGTTCTCCGCGCCGGCATGGCGCCGCGTGTCACCAGCGCGGCGAGCGCGCGGCGGCACTCCCTTGCGGTTCTTCTGAGGTCCGGCCTGTTTCGTCAGTTTCATCAAGGCCTCCGAATCAGCACCCAAACTTCCAGAATGAGGCCATTGCGCTTGGCTTGACTGGAGAAGGCTCCACCCTCGGGGTCAATTCCTGCCTGGGCACCTCCACCGGAAGGGGGTCCTCGATCCGGGGAGCGGGGATCTCCTCCACTTGCGGAGGAGCCGGGCCCAGCTCGGGCGCCCTCACCAGTCGCGGCACCGGATTGGGCTCTTCGTCCGGCGACCAGTTGGAGATCGCCGCGAACTCCAGCTCCGGCCTCCCGACCACGGTTGCGTCGGGGACCGGCTCCGACTCGAAAACGACGGGGGAAAGTCGCTCGCGGGGAGGCTTCTCGGACCAGGGGGAGATTCCCTGCAGGAAGCCGGCCTCCGCGTTGCTCAACCCCACCTCCGCCAGGAATTCGTCGTCGTTCAGAAACTCATTAGGATGCGGTTCACGGGACAGCGATTTGAGAACCCCGCCGGCATCCAGGAGCGGACGCTCATCCAATGGCTCCCGTGGCTCCCGGCGTGCGGCAGGGGTGCGCCCCGACTCGGCCTTCCGGAAGGTCCGCGACAACTCCCTGGGCTGCGTTGGGAGAGGAGACGGCGATGCGGTACCTGTTTCCTGATGGGTCGCCTTGCCCGCCGCTGGGGCATGGCCCCCTTCCGCCGACTCGATGATCTGGCGGGCGAGGGCCTCCTGAATCCCGGCGAAAAACGACAGGGACTCGGGAGTGGCCGCGGCAATCTTACTCAACGAGTCGAACCCGGAACTCATGATCTTGCGGATCGGCTCCTCGCCATAGAGCTCCTTGAGCAGGTTCAGGGGTTCCATGAGGGCGTTCTCCTCAAGAAGGGGCTTGGGGGGCGACCCCGCCGAGGACCTCGTCGGCGAGTGCCAGGTAGTCCTGGCAGCCCCGGGCTTTTGGATCGTATTCGGTGATGGGCAGACCGTAGCTCGCGGCTTCCCGGAGCTTCACGTTGTGATGAATGACCGTGTTGTAGAGCGACGCACCGAAGAAACGGCTCAAGTCCTGGAGGATCTCGCGGGCGAAGCCCGTGCGGCGATCATACAGAGTGGCCAGGGCGCGCACCTTGATTTCCCGCTGCCCAGCCAGCCCTTTGATGGCCTGGAGGAGCTGGGAGACGCCGTAAAGCGAGTAGAACGAAGTCTCCACCGCCAGGATCACCTCGTCCGCGGCGTTGAGGGCATTGGCGATGAGGACTCCGCCGCCGGGAGGGCAATCCAGAACACAGAAATCATATTCGTCCGCCACCCACTCGAGGACCGTCTTGAGCCGCTTTTCCCCCCCGGCCAGGTCGTGCAGTCGCTGCTCCGCAAGCTGCAGGGAGGGATTCGAGGGGGCCAGGTCGAATCCTTCG
>JAKEFJ010000197.1 GCA_022616665.1 Acidobacteriota bacterium | reverse complement strand
TGCGCCCAGGCGCTGGAGCGCAGGCTTCAAGGAGCGTCGGCCGAGATCGTGCTTGTGGATCGCAACAACTATTTCGTCTTCTATCCCCTGCTGGTGGAGGCCGGCGCTGGAAGCCTGGAGCCGCGTCACGCAGTGGTCGCGATTCGCGCTTTCCTGAAATCCGCCACCTTCCGGATGGCCGACGTCGTTTCCTTGGACACTGCCAGCCGGCGGGTCGTCTGTCGCATCGCGGGCGAGTCTTCCACGATGGACATCGTCTATGACCACCTGGTGCTGGCCCTGGGCAGCATCACGCGGCTGCCGGAGATTCCAGGGCTTTCCCGCTTCGGGCTCGAGATGAAGAGCCTGGCCGACGCGGTGCAGATGCGGGACCGGGCGATTCAGATGCTGGAGCGCGCCGATGCCTGCGAAGACGCCGCCCGGCGGCGGGCTCTGCTGCAGTTCGTGGTGGTGGGAGGAAACTTCACCGGTGTGGAGGTGGCGGGTGAGCTGCAAATCCTTTTGCGACAGGCATGCCGCCATTATCGCCACCTTCGCCCGGAGGAGATCGGCGTGACCCTGGTGGAGCTTTCAGGTCGGATCCTGGCGGCCCTGGACACCGACCTGGCGGAATACGCGGAGATGAGATTGCGCCGGCGGGGAATCGTATTGAGGCTGAACACGACGCTGACCGGCATCCAGGAAGATCGGGTGACCTTTCCCGGCGGCGAGGAGCTTCCGACCCACACCGTCATCTGGTGCGCGGGAATCAAGCCCCACCCCCTGATCGCCCGGAGCCGATTTCCCACCACGCCCCAGGGGTACCTGATCTGCGAGCCGGACCTGCGCGTTCATGGACAGGAAAACGTGAGGGCCGCCGGCGATTGCGCCGCCATTCCCGATCCCGAAGGGAAGACCTATCCTCCCACCGCCCAGCATGCCGTGCGGGAAGGGGCGCACCTGGCTGAGAACCTGGCCCGCGCGCTCTCCGGCGGTCCGCTTCTTCCCTTTCGATACACTTCTCGCGGCACGCTGGTGCCGCTGGGGTGCCGCGCCGCGGTCGCCAAGGTGTTCGGGATAAAGCTTGCCGGGTTCCCGGCCTACTTCCTCTGGAGGACCTACTACTGGCTCAAGATGCCCGGCTGGTCGCGCAAGTTCCGGGTGGCGCTGGATTGGACGGCATCTCTCTTCTTCGCCCGGGACATCGTCCAGCTTGGCTTTCACCGCCCCCGGACGAAGTCGGAGGGGTGAAGCTCCTCACGCACCTCTCCGGCGGGTGAAACTTGAAATGCGAAGACGAACACCGGATCACGCTTCAAAACCAGAGAGCGGAAGCGCAGGTCCGAGGCGGTGACGCGCGCGCCCGGGTTGTGCTGCGCTACCTCCCAAACCGGAGCCTTGAAGAATCGCTGCAGTCGGACCCCCGGCTCGGTGGCCAGAACTGCCCGCACCGCCGGATCTCCCGGGGAGGTTGCCACCTCTCCTCGCGCCTCCAGTCTTCCCGAGAGTGAATGGATGAGGCTGAGATGGTAGGTGTCCCCCTGACGAATCACGCCGCGCCAGCGTAGCGGTCCCAGCGGCTCCGGAAAAACATACGAGAACTGCGGTGCCGAGCTGAGCGAGGCGATCTCCCGCGCCAATACCCGCTCCGCCAGCCAGCGGTTCCCGCCGCAGAAAAGCAGGTAGCCTGCCACCGCCAGGATGGAGATCCGCGACAAACCCGGCAGGCTCCTGCGCCTGGATTTTGGAAGGCAGAGCAACAGCGGCAAGGCCAGCAGCGCGGTGAGAGTGAGATCCAGGATGAAGACGGTGGCCAGCTCGGGGCGCCACTGAGAAAGCGGCCAGAGGAGCACGACTCCGAAGGAATTCACCAGATCGAAGAGGAGGTGCAGTCCCGCCCCGAGGGCAGTGAGCCCGAGCAGCGTCCGAAACGGCAGTTGAGGAACGAATCGTCTGAATATCCAGGCGAGCAGGAGCACCCAGATCGGCAGCAGAAGAAGCGAATGTCCGAAGGTCCGCCGCAGCAGGACCGAGCGTGGATCCCCCGACAGGACGACCAGCGCATCCAGATCGGGGAGATTGGAAGCGATGGCCAGGATCGGCACTGCCGCCTTCCCGACCCGGCTCCGGTAGAAGCCGTTGGCCAGCGTGACCCCGACGAGAGTGTGGGTGATATTATCCATGGACGCTCAAGGCAGATCGACGGCAGCTGCGCCGAGGATCTCCAGGCTATCCGGATCCTGCGCGTAGGCGATGAGCGACGCGTGGGATGTCACAAGAGATTCGGGCAGGGGGATGCTGGCATGCCCCTTCCGCGTCGGCCCTATGGGCACGCTCTGGAAGACCCGCACCACATTCTCATGCTTGAGCTTTCTGCCGGAGTTCTCTCCTCTCGAGACTTGCGACTCGATGTTGCGCTCCACCACGGCCAGCCGGAGGATGGCGCTGGAGCTCCCGGAAACCGTGAAGTCCGCCGGCAGCACCCCATCGCTGATGGCGCCCGCCGTCAGCTGGAGGGTCAAGGTCGGCGGCCGATCGAGCGCTGCGGCGATGCTGCGCCGGGCCCGAGCTTCATTCGATCCGAGGAACTCCTCCTTGCCGTTGACGATCATCTGGGGAGTGTAGGGGCTGTCCAGGCCAAGGGCCTGCACGTATTGATACTGCCTCTGGCTGTAGGCCGCATCGCTGAGGTGGTCCTTCCAGCCAAGCGAATCCCAGTAATCGACGTGAAAGGCCAGAGGATAGATCGACTCCTTGCGCTGGCGCGTCTTCGCGACCAGCTTGGCGAGGAAGGCGTCCGCCGGTGGACAGCTCGAGCACCCTTCCGAGGTGAACAGCTCGACCACGGCAAACGGCCGCGCTGTATTGTCGCCGACCGGCGCTGTTCCCGCCCGAGCCAGGGCAGGAAGGAGTGCCAGGCCCGAGCCGAGCGCCAAGATGAAATTCAATTTCATGGCAGTGCCTCCAAGGCGGGGGCGGCGCGCCTCCCCGCGAAATTCCCGAGAATGGAGAAGGCTCCCCACAGGAAGAAGCCCAAGACTCCGCAGCCATACCACAACACCTCCGCTCCGAATCGCTGGTAGACCCAGGTGCCCCCCAGCGGCGCAAGCACGAAGGCCACGGAGAAGGAAACGGAATGGATTCCCATGTAGCGTCCCTGGCTGGCCTCCCCCGCGCGCTCGGCGACGACCCCTGAGACGAGGGCCAGCGACAGCATTTCCCCCACCGTCCAGACCAGCACGGTGAAGATCACGAAGAGCCGGCCGGTTCCCAGCGGCAGCAGCGCGAATCCCAGGCACATCAGCAGCGCACCCACTCCGATGACCCGGTAGGGGTCACGTCTCCTCAGGGAGTGGACGATCACCATCTCGAACAGGCAGATGACCAGCGTGTTG
>JAKEFJ010000196.1 GCA_022616665.1 Acidobacteriota bacterium | reverse complement strand
CGCTATAATCACCGCCCTTTCGCGCGAAGCAGAGGAGCCCCAGCATGGCCATGGTCATGGAATCCCTGAATGCCTTCGAGATCGCCCAGAAACAGTTCGATACTGCCGCCGATTTCCTGAAACTGGACAATGGGTTGAGCAAGGTCCTTAGAACTCCCAAGAGGCAGCTCATCGTCTCCATTCCCACCCGCATGGATGACGGAAGCTTCAATGTTTTCGAGGGATACCGCGTGCAGCACAGCATCGCCCGGGGCCCCGGCAAGGGGGGCATCCGCTACCATCCGGACGTCTCGCTGGATGAGGTGAAGGCGCTGGCCTCCTGGATGACCTGGAAGTGCGCCACGGTGAACATCCCCTTCGGCGGCGCCAAGGGGGGAGTCATCTGCAACCCGAAGCAGATGTCCCAGAACGAGCTGGAGCGGATGACGCGCCGGTTCACCTCCGAAATCAGCATCATCATCGGCCCGGAGCAGGACATCCCGGCGCCCGACGTCTACACCAACGCGCAGACCATGGCCTGGATCATGGACACCTACAGCATGACCAAGGGCTACTCGGCACTGGGAGTGGTCACCGGGAAGCCACTGTCGATCGGAGGCTCGGAAGGGCGCAGCGAAGCCACGGCCCGTGGGTGCCAGTTCGTGATCCGGGAAGCCGCCAAGGGGCTCAAGCTGCCTCTCAAGGGCGCCCGCGTGGTGGTGCAGGGGGCGGGCAATGCCGGCAGCATCGTGGCGCGGTTGCTGCACGGCGACGGCGCGAAGGTCATCGCCATGTCCGACTCCAGCGGCGGCATCCGGAACGCCGGCGGGCTGGATCCCGCCAAGGTGATGGCCCACAAGGGAAAAACGGGAACGGTGCAGGGTTATCCGGAGTCCGAGAACATCACCAATGCGCAGCTTCTGGAGACCGAGTGCGAAGTGCTGATTCCGGCGGCGCTGGAGAACCAGATCACGATGCAGAACGCTTCGCGCATCAAGACGAAGATCCTGGCGGAGGCGGCCAACGGGCCGACCACGCCGGGCGCCGACGAGGTGCTGCACAAGAACGGCATCTTCCTAATCCCGGACATCCTGGCCAATGCCGGCGGCGTCACCGTCTCCTACTTCGAATGGGTGCAGGGACTCTACTCGTTCTTCTGGGACGAGAATGAGGTGAACAAGCACCTGGAGCGGAAGATGACTCAGTCGTTCCGCGAAGTCCACTCGGTGGCGACGCAGTATAAGGTGCACATGCGAACCGCCGCATACATTCTGGCGGTGGGAAGAGTGGCTGAGGCGACGCGGGTGAGGGGAATTTACCCCTAGTTCCGGGAGTTCATTCTTTGAAAGGGAGACCGCATTCGTTGCAGTTGACCTGGTTCTCGAGCCTGACGGGGCCCTTGCAGGAGGGGCACTGGGAGATCAGCTCCATCCCGCAATCGGGACAGAAGGCGGGAGCGTCAGGGTCGAACTCCTGGGCGAATTCACAGTCTTCCACGGGACAGATGGACCAGCGTTGCTCTTCGGACATGACCTGGATCTCCTCGAAACAACGCGGGGATTGTAACTCATCGAGGGGCGTGCCGCAGCCATGATCTCGGAAAGGGAAGTCGAGAGCCTAATCGCCGCGGCGCTGCCGGGCTCGAAAGTGTCGGTCACCGACACGACCGGGACTGGGGATCATTTCCAGGCCACGGTGACGGCGGAGCAGTTCCGCGGCAAGACGCTGGTGGAGCAGCATCAGATGGTCTACGCGCCTCTGCGGGACTTGATGGCCAAGAACATCATTCATGCGCTGTCGCTGAAAACCTCGACGCCATAAGAGTTGATAAGGAGACGATCATGTCCGATCCCATTCACGACGAGATCAAGAAGATCATCGACTCGAACCGAATCGCCCTCTTCATGAAGGGGACGCCGGAGATGCCCCGCTGCGGCTTCTCCGCGGGTGTGGTGGAAGTGCTGAAGAAGCACAACGCCCCGTTCGCCGCGATGGATGTCTTGCCGGACCCGCGCATCCGGCAGGTCCTCTCGGCCTACTCCAACTGGCCCACCATCCCCCAGCTGTTCATCCAGGGAAAGCTCATCGGCGGCTGTGACATCGTCCGGGAGATGGATTCCAAAGGGGAGCTCAAGCCCCTCATCGAAGCCGCGATGAAGAGCTGATTCAGCGACTCCCGGGCATTTCCACCGTCCCAAAAGACGCTATTCCTGCGCGACGCCTTAGCCTTCCTTGTCGGGTTCGAGGGGCGCGCTCCAACGGGGGAGTTGCGTGCCGAAGGGTCGAAGTATATATTGGTATATACCATGCTGCTCTTACGAGTCATCCGAGCGCTGAACGAGGCCCGAGTTCCGTATGCGGTGGTCGGAGGATACGCCGTGGCCCTGCACGGCGCCGTGCGCGGCACGGTGGACGTGGATCTGGTCATCCGGTTCAAAGCCGTGGATTTTCAGAGGACGGAACGAGCCCTTGTCTCGCTGGGGCTCCAATCCAGGCTGCCGATCACCGCGGCGGAGGTCTTTCAATTCCGGGAAGAGTACCTGCAAAACCGCAATCTGCGCGCCTGGACCTTCATCAACCCTGCACGACCCTCTGAGATCGTGGACGTGATCCTGAGTGAGGACCTCGCCGGCATGAAGGTCAAGCGAGTGAGGGTCCAGGGTGAATCGGTCAGGATCGCGTCCCTCCAGGATTTGATTCGAATGAAGGAGAAAAGCGCCAGAGCCCAGGACCGCGAGGACGTCGTAGCGCTGAAGCGGCTGCGATGAGGAAGACGGCGTCGAGACCCGTGCAGTACTTCTCCGACGAGTACCTGGAGCAATGCCGGGCCATGAAACCGGAGGAGATCCTGGAGTTTCTCGAGAATTTTCGCTCGCTGCACGGAGAGGGGAAGCAGGCGAGCCGCCTGATAAGCCTGAAGATTCCCGAGAATCTCTTGGAGGCGTTCCGCGGGAAGTGCCGTCTCGAGGGAGTGAAGTACCAGACTCAGATCAAGCGACTCATGAGCGCCTGGCTGAAAGGGTAGGCGCACGAGGCGAGGGTCAAGGGGTCCTACTCCCAGGAGACCTCCAGCAGCGCGAGCGACCCGGAGCGTCGGACCTCGCGTAGGTGAAAGCGCCCCCGGCTCGCCCAGTTCTCCAGATCCCGACGGAAGCGATCCTTCACCAGGCAGTAGAGCGGCAGCCCCGGGCCGGGGCGCGGGAGGTTCTTGAGATCTCTCGGATTGGGAACCGAGCACCCGGTGTAGAAATACGTTCCCTTCAGATGGGGCCCGGCGAGGGCCACCGGAAATCCCGCCTGCCGCCGCTTCAGCAGCTTCACGGTCATTCCCTTCATGGACTCGTACGGCTCCACCGGAATCACCACGAACTGCACGAGTCCCACGGAGAAGATCGCCGCGGCGGTCACCATCAGCATTCCTCGAAACCTGGCCCGCGGCAGAAGGACGCTCAATGCGGCAGCAAGCGCGGTGAGGAAGGCCGCCGCCGGAAAGAGCCAGACTCTCTCGGGCTGAATTTCATACCGGTATTGAAGAAGGAACGGCACTGCCAGCGCCACGCCGGGAAGCGCCAGCACGCCCAGGGCGCAGGCGAGCCGGAACGGCCCCCCGGCGCGACGCCTCGCGGCGGCCTCTTCCAGGTCCCATTCCCGGGAGAGGATCAGGGCCGCCGGAGGAAACACCGGAAGAAGGTAGCCTGGGAGCTTCGTGGCAATGGCCGAGTAGAACAGAAACGGAGCGATGAACCAGATCAAAAGGAAGAGGTCCTCTGGCGCCGAAGCCCTCAACCCTTCCTTCCAGACGCGCCGTGAGGCGCGGCCGAGAGCCACGGCGAAAGGAAAGCTCCAGGGGAGGAAGGCGATGAGAAACACCGGCAGGTAATAGCCAAGAGGCCCTGCATGATCCGATACGGGCTCGGAGATTCGCGCCAGGTTGTTCCCCACCCAGAATACCCGGGTGAAATCCTGTCCGTGGCGCAGCCAGACCGGCGCGTACCAGACTGAGGCCGTCAGCAGAGCGACCAAGCCGCCTTCCAGGGCGGCCCGCGAAAATGTGACGCGAAAATCGCGCCTCAAGCCGAGGAAAACCAGGATCACCATCGCCGGGACGAAGACGCCCAGGGGACCCTTGGCGAGCATCCCGAGTCCTGCGAAAAACCCCGACGCCAGGAACCAGGGCCGGAGCGCTGTCCTGCGCCGGTACCCTTTGAAGAAGCAGATAAGCGACAGCGTGATACAGAGAAGCAGCAGCATATCCATGCCGGCGACCCGCGCGCCGATGGTGAATCCTGGAGAGGTGAGGAGCGCGGCCCCCGCCAGCCAGCCGGACTTCTTCGGGAAAAGGCCGGTTGCGAGCCAGCCCACCGACAGAATCGTTGCGATGCCAAAGAGCGCCTGCGGCAGCCGGGCCGCCAACTCGTCCTCACCGAATAAGTGAAACGCGGAGGCGGCCAGCCAGTGGTACAAGGGTGGCTTGATCAGGTACGGGCGGCGGCAGAGTGTCGGCGTGATCCAGTCGCCGCTTTGGGCCATCTCGTGAGCTGTCTGGGCGTAGATCGACTCGTCCGTCCAGAGCCCCGTGCGACCCAGCCGGAACCCCACCACCAGCAGCGCGAGCCCCGCCAGGAGGACCGAGGCGGCCAATGGCTGGAACCGATGGCTTGCGCCCACGCGACCCGACCTCCCTCACGCGAACTCGAGTGGCGCCGGAGCATAACACCGACCGTACAATTTTGCGCCCCCCAAAGGATGCCCTCGGTGGCCCACGAAATTATTTCGTTTGGGCTCCAGGAGAAGACATTATGATCGGGCTCGAAGTGCCGAATCGCGCGCTTGAGACTCCACTCGGCTCGAGCGGGAATCAGGGTTTATTTTCGGACATTGCACCAACCTGTAAGGCGCATCACCACGGTTGGACGGCTTCTTCGCTTGTCAGTGGTACAGAACTTGCTGGAGGGAACGGCGGCCGAATGAAAGGCCCAAAGGAGGGAATTCATGCTGTGCAGAACAGTCGCATCGAAGCTGGCACACGTCGCAATTCTCACTTTCAC
Source organism: Acidobacteriota bacterium (assembly GCA_022616665.1). Taxonomy (GTDB): domain Bacteria; phylum Acidobacteriota; class Polarisedimenticolia; order Gp22-AA2; family AA152; genus AA152. The sequence continues at coordinate 204 of JAKEFJ010000196.1, read as the reverse complement.
AGGAGCGGGGATCCTGGCCTTGTTTCCTTCCTCCGCCTCAGCCATCTCGGCATGGTCGCGCAAGTACGACGTCCCCTGCTCCACCTGTCACTTCCCGGCGCCGCCACGGCTCAACGTCTACGGCGAGAAGTTCCGCCGCGCCGGCTTCCGCACTGCTGAGGAGTTCAACAAGGACGTGGATTGGAAGTCGGTGAGCAATTACAT
>JAKEFJ010000023.1 GCA_022616665.1 Acidobacteriota bacterium | reverse complement strand
CCTAGCCTTGCGCGACCCGCGCCCGCTCCAAAAGCTTGCGCACCGTATCGGAAGCGTGGGCCCCCTTGCGAATCCAAGCCTCGGCGCGCTCCACGTCCACCTGGACCTTGCTCGGCTTGGTCTTGGGATCATAGTGGCCCAGGCTCTCGACGAAATCCCCTTCCGGGCGCAGCTCGGAATCGGAAACCACAATTCTGTAGAAAGGCTTGCTGCGCGTCCCCGCGCGTCTCAATCGAATCTTGAGCATTTCTGTTCCTCCCGAAACATGTCGCGGCTCATCGCCGGTTCATCGTTTGAAATTCCTAGCCAGGGATTTCAGGGACGGGCGCGGCCCGGCTCCCGAGAACATCTTCATCAGCTTCCTTGCCTGCTTGTACTGGCGCAGGAGCTCGTTCACTTCCTGCACCGAGGTGCCGGAACCGGATGCTATCCGGCGCCGGCGGCTTCCGTCGAGGAGCTGGGGCGAGGAGCGCTCCCGCGGGGTCATGGACCGGATGATGGCCTCGGTGCGCGTGATGCGATTTTCGTCCACCTCTCCGGAGGAGATTCCCTGCAGGCCCGGGATCATCCCCATGATTTCCTTCAAGTTTCCCATGCGACGGACCTTGGCAATTTGCTCGAGAAAATCCTCAAGGGTAAATTCGGCCTTGCGAAGCTTGTGCTCGAGCTTCTCGGCTTCCCCTTCCTGGAAGGTGCTCTGCGCCTTCTCGACCAGGCTGAGGACATCGCCCATTCCCAGGATTCGCGAGGCCATCCGATCGGGATAGAACGCCTCCAAATCCGTGGACTTCTCTCCCGTTCCCACGAACTTGATGGGAACCCCGGTGACGCTGCGCACCGACAGGGCCGCGCCTCCGCGGGCATCGCCGTCCAGCTTGGTGAGGATGATCCCTGTCAGCTTGACTCTCTTGTGAAACTCCAGCGCGCTACGCACCGCGTCCTGCCCGGACATGGCATCGGCCACGTAAAGAACCTCGGCGGGCTCAACCCGCTCCACCACTCGAGCCAGTTCTTCCATCAGCTTGTGATCGATTTGCAGGCGCCCGGCGCTGTCCACGATGAGAAAATCGCACCCGGCCTGCCGTGCCGCATAGACCGATCCGGCCGCCAGGGCCACGGGATCCTCTCCGGCTTGTTCCAAGCAGCGCAGCGAGCCCGCCCGGGCCACCGTGGCGAGCTGCTCGCGTGCGGCCGGCCGGTGAACGTCCACGGACGCCAGCATGGGAAGATGTCCGCGCTCCTTGAGCAGTCGGCCCAACTTCCCCGCCGTGGTGGTCTTGCCCGAGCCCTGAAGTCCGCAAAGCACCAGCGTGGTGGGAGGTATGGCGGAAGTTTTCAGCTTCTGGCCCGGTCCGGTCAACAGCGCCTCGAGCTCCTCCTTCACGATGCCGACGAGGTGCTGGCCGGGAGTGAGGCTCTTCATCACCTCGTCCCCCACCGCCCGCTGCCTGACTCGCCCTAAGAAATCCTGCGCGACCTGGACGTTGACGTCGGCCTCCAGCAAGGCAAGTCGCACTTCTCGCAGGCCCTCATTGACCGAGGCCTCAGTGAGATGGCCTTGGCCCCGGAGTCGGCGCAAGACTCCCTGGATTCTCTCGCTGAACTGCTGAAACATGCTCTGTCCGTGAGCGAAGTCTATGGAGAAACGGGGGATTTTAGGGTTTTTGGGGGGGAGGTGTCAACGCCGCGGAGGACCCTTCACACCAGGGAGAGGATGTGTCCCATTTTCTCCTTCTTGGTTTTGAGGTAGCGCAGCGTGGCGGTCGAAGGAGGAATCTCCAGGGGCACCCGCTCCACAATCTCCAGGCCATAGCCGTTCAGGGCAATGAATTTCACCGGGTTATTGGTGAGCACCCGGAGGCGTCGGGCCCCCAGATCCCGCAAGATCTGGGCCCCGGTTCCGTAATCCCGGTAGTCGGCCTTGAACCCAAGACTGTGATTGGCCTCAACCGTATCCTCCCCCCGATCCTGAAGCTCGTAGGCTTTCAGCTTGTTCACCAGCCCGATCCCTCTGCCTTCCTGACGGAGATAGACAATGATCCCCTTTCCGGCTTGCGAGATGACCTCGAACGCCTTCTCGAGCTGGGCGCCGCAATCACACCGGGTTGAGGCGAACACGTCTCCCGTCAGACATTCCGAATGGATCCGTACCAACACCGGCTCGTGGGGGGAGATTCTCCCCATAACCAGGGCCAGATGGGTTTTCGGCTCGAAATCGCTTTCGTAGGCGATGATCTGAAAATCTCCGTATCGTGTGGGGAGTTTCGGCTGGGCCACCCGACGGACGAGTCGCTCGTGTCTCATGCGGTAGCGGATCAATTCCGCAATGGTGAGAATTCTAATGCCGTGCTGGCGGCTGAAGCGCTGCAAGTCGGGCATGCGCGCCATGGTCCCGTCTTCCTTGAGGATCTCGCAAATGACTCCCGCCGGACGCATCCCGGCGAGCCTCGCCAGATCCACCGCCGCCTCGGTCTGGCCGGCCCGCTTCAAAACCCCTCCTTCTCGGGCCATGAGGGGGAACATGTGACCGGGTCGGGCCAGATCGGCGGGTTTCGAAGCGGGATCCACGGCCACCCGGACCGTCTCGGCCCGATCGGCAGCTGAAATCCCCGTAGAGACTTTTCTCCTCGCCTCGATGCTCACGCAGAAAGCCGTCTGGTAGTTGGAGGTGTTCTCCTCTACCATGAGGGGAACCTCAAGCTCCTTGAGCCTCTGGGCGGTCATCGGCAGGCAGATCAGGCCGCGGCCGTGGCGAGCCATGAAGTTGATGGCATCGGGGGTCACCTTCTCCGCCGCCAGAGTCAAGTCTCCCTCGTTCTCCCGATCCTCATCGTCCACCACGATCACCATGCGGCCCGCCGCGATGTCTGCGATGGCTCGCTCCACGGTGGCGAAGCTCGCTCCGCGGGCGGACGCCACGGAGCGCGCCGTCCGTTTCTTGCTTTTTCGAGTCGCGGAGGACATCAGCGCTCCTTCCGATCCAGTCTGGCGCCGACGTAGGGCGCCAACAGCGCCTCGACGTATTTGGCCAGCAAATCGACCTCGATGTTGACGGTGCCTCCGACCCGCCACTCTCCCAGCGTGGTCACCCGGAGAGTATGGGGGATCAGGGCCACTTCGAATTCCGCTCCGCGCAGAGCCGCTAGGGTGAGGCTCACGCCGTCCAGAGCCACGGAGCCTTTTTCAACGAGGTACCGTCGCAGCGATTCCGGAGCCAAGACCCGGGCGCGTTTTCCCTCTCCTTCCGGGAGGATTTCTGTCAGCGTTCCCACCCCATCCACGTGGCCTTGGACCAGATGGCCCCCGAGCCGATCGGACGGGCGCATCGGTCGCTCCAAATTAAGCGCGCACCCCTGCGCCTTCCCGGCCAACGTCGTACGTTTGAGAGTCTCGGGGGAGACTTCCACCTCGAACCAGAGGGGGCCCGTCCGAACCACGGTGAGGCAGACGCCGTCCACCGCCACGCTCTCACCGATGGAGAGCTCCGAGGCCAGTGGTCCGCAGGCAATGCGGGCCGTCCTCCCTCGGGGGTCCCCCGAGAGCGCTTCCAGCGAGCCCGATCGCTCGATCAATCCGGTGAACATTCCGGATCCTTCCCCGTGGGGCGGCAAGCCAAGCGACCTTCGATCAGGATATCTGAACCGATTTCCCTGCTGCTCCATTCCATCACCGGAACCGCCGAGGCGAGCTCGCGCCCTGGAAGCCCCTGGAATACTCCGAGTCCCGAATTCCCCAGAATCCGTGGCGCGATGAACAGCGCCAAGCGATCGGCCAAGCCTTCATCCAAAGCGCTCCCCAAGACTTGCCCCCCTCCTTCCACCAATACCGACATGATACGGCGTTTTCCGAGATCCTCGAGCACCGCGGAGAGCTCCAGGCGCGCGGTCTTGGAGGGGAGGGGGATCACTTCCACGCCAGGGCGCCGCTCCAGGGAGCGCCGGGCAGCGGAAGGAGGATCGGGCAGAGTGTACACGAGGGTGCTCCCTGCATCGTCGTTGGCCAACGCCCGGGAGTCGGGCGGAGTTCTCAGATGGGAATCCAAAATGGCTCGCACCAGAGGCTTGCCCGAAGCCCAGCGGGCCGTGAGGCCCGGGTTGTCGGCGAGGAGGGTGCCCACTCCAACCAGGACGGCGTCGTGGGCGTATCGGAGTCGGTGCGCTTCCTCTCTGGCTTTTTCGGAGGTGATCCACTGGGAGCTTCCCCTCGCCGGAGCAATTTTTCCATCCAGCGTCATGGCGGCTTTCAGCGTGACGAAGGGTATCCCCGTCGTGACGAATTTGACGAACTTGTCATTCAGCGCCAGCGCGCGCTCCCGCAGCAGCCCGTGGGTGACGTGGATCCCGGCCTCCAAGAGCCTGCGGAAGCCCCGGCCGTTCACCCTCGGGTCCGGATCGATCATGCAGGCAATCACCCTGGCGACGCCCGCGTCGATCAGTGCATCGGCGCAAGGGGGAGTGCGACCGTGATGCACGCAGGGTTCCAGGTTCACATACAGCGTCGAGCCGAAGGCTTCTCCCCCTGCGCTGTTCAGGGCCTCCACTTCGGCATGGGGGTCTCCGGCACGTCGATGGTATCCCTGGCCCAGGATGCGGTCCTCCTTCACCAGAATGGCACCCACCATCGGGTTAGGGCTGGTTTCGCCCTCGCTCATACGGGCTAGATCCAGACAAGCGGAGAGAAAGCGCTGGTCGCGCTCGGAAATGGGCTGAGGGTTCTGATCTTCACCACGCTCGCTCATGCCGGGGGGCGCTCCTGGAAAATTCCATCCACGTAGGCGTCCGGATCGAACTCCACCAGATCCTCCACACTTTCACCCACGCCCACCCAGCGCAGGGGAATCCCCAGCTCCTTGGCGATTCCCAAAGCTACCCCCCCCTTGGCGGTGCCGTCGAGCTTGGTGAGCACCAAACCGGTGACTCCCGCGGAGTGCAGGAATCGCCTCGCTTGTTCCACACCGTTCTGTCCCGTGGTGGCGTCCAGAACCAGGAGCACCTGGTGGGGACCCTGGGGAATCCGCTTGCGAATGACGCGCACGACCTTCTCGAGCTCCTGCATGAGCGGCTCCCGGGTGTGGAGCCGCCCCGCCGTGTCGATAATGAGGAAATCGCAACGTCGGGCCAGCGCCGCATCCATCGAGTCGAAGACGACGGCGGAAGGATCCGAGCCTCCCTGATGGCGGATGAGCCCGACCCCGGCGCGTTGTGCCCAGATGGAAATCTGTTCGACGGCCGCGGCTCGAAACGTGTCGGCGGCGCAGAGCAAGCCGCGCCTGCCCTCGCGCGCCCAGCGCGCCGCCAATTTTCCCGCGGTGGTCGTCTTCCCCCCTCCGTTCACACCCACCAACAGAATCACCTCGGGGCCCGAGGCAGGACGTATCGCGAGTGTAGACCGGGCGGTAGAGAGAATCCCTTTCATCTCCGTGCGGACGAGTTCCACCAGCTCGGACCAGCTGTTGATCTGCCGTCCCGAGGCGTTTTGCTTCAGGGACTGGATGACTTCATTGGTGAGAGTCGGGCCGACGTCGGAGAGAAGGAGGAGAGCTTCCACCTGTTCAAGGAGGTCCGTGTCGATGCGGGCCGGGGCCTGGACAAGATCCTTGAGCTTCTCAACCAGGCCGTCTCGCGTCCGGCTCAAGCCCCTCAGGAGCCTTCCCAGCGTCCCCCCGGAAGCCTTGTGCGACGAGGCATCGGAGGAACGATCCTCGGAGGAGCTCATGGGCGCCCTTCTATCCTTTCGCGGCCCCTCGGGTCTGTCCCAGGGCCTCCTTGGCCTTGGCGGCTTCGGGGCTGGAGGGATCCAGGGCGATGACCTTCTCGAAATTCTTCAAAGCCTCGTCCCGGCGACCCGAAAGTAACAGCGCCTGACCGAGGCCGTAGTAACCCTTGGCGTAGCTGGCATTGGCCTGCACGGCACGGCGGAAGCTGGCCTCGGCCTCGGAGATGTGCTTTTCCTCCAGCTGAAGCGTGCCCAGATTGTACAGGACCTTTTCCGGGTGGCTGTAGGTCGTATCCTTGAGACACTCCAAGAACTCATTCTGCGCCTCCTGGTTGCGACCGGTTTTCATGTACACCGCGCCGAGCGTATTGCGCGCATCGGTGAGATAAGGATTCAGCCGCACGGCTTCCTGGAGCGACTTCTCGGCGCTTCGATAGTCGCTCAAGTAGAGGTAGACCAAGCCAAGGAAAGCGTGGACATGGGCATTCTTGGGGTCGAGGTCGATCGATTTCTTGGCATGCGTGATGGCGTCCTGATTCTTCCCCTGGCTGAAATCCAGCTGGGCGAGCCGATAGAGCCCCTCGGCTTGGCGGGCTTCTCCCTTGTTCCGGGTGGACGGACTGGAGGCACAGCCCAGCAATCCCGCGCACACCAAGGCCGCGAGCACGGCGGATAGTCGTGGGAAACAAATCATCGGCGATCTCCGAGTGGTGGCCACGCGTGCTGGCAGTGAAGAAGCTTCGCTGCAGAAGCGCATTTTAGGAAGGGCTCGTTCGCTTGTCAAAACCGCTACGGCCGGTCCTTCCCGCGCAGAAGGGCTCTGAGGCGCTCGATCAGCCCCTGCGACTCAGCCGGAGGATCCGACGGCAGCTCCCACGGTTCCCACTCTCGCCCGTCGCAAACCGCCCGGGGGACCTCCGAAACCAAGGCCATCGCCCGCTCGGCGCCTACCACCTCCGCCGCGGCATCCCGAGCTCTGGAAAGCACGGGCGGGCGGTAAACCGTATCGTGGGCATCCGAGGAGATGATGTGGGCCAGCCCCCGCTGCAGCATCTGCAAGGAGAAGTCCCGGGCCCGATCGCCAAAACCGCCCAAGATGGCGGCCGCCGTGATCTGCGTCAGGCACCCCAGGCGGACCAGGGTCTCCAGCCGTTTCATGTCGGCGGTGAAAAAGGCGATGCGCTCCGGATGAGCCAGCACCGGAGTAATGCCGATAAGCTTCAGCTGAAAGATGGTCTCCTCGGGTCGAAGCGGAAACTGCTGGTAGGGAAACTCCAGAAGGAGATATCGTCCGGCGGCGTTGATGGTGGTCACCTGGTTTTCCTTGACGCGCTGGAGCAGGTCGGGAGCGCAATAGACCTCGGCGCCCTCGACGATCTCCACCGCCACACCGGCTTGCCGCAGGGCCTCCTGGAGCTCCAGCACCTTCAAATGAATGGCCTGAGGTGGATTGTCAAACTGACCAGGCTTCTGGTGCGGGGTGGCCACCAGGGTCGTGACACCGTCTGCAAGCGCCAGGCGGCAAAACTCCAGAGACTGATCCAGGCTCTCCGATCCGTCGTCGATGGCCGGTAGCACGTGGCAATGAAGGTCCACCATCATGGCCTCACTCCCATGCATCCTCTCCCTTGAGCGGCCTTTTCATCAGTGAGGAGAGGGCTTCCCTCGCCGAAATCTTCCCGCTCAGGAGCGCCTCCACCCCGGAAGTGATGGGCAGGTCCACTGAATGTCGCCGGGCGAGGAACAGCGCCGCCGAGGTGGTGGGAATGCCCTCCGCCACCATTTTCATCCCCGCCAGGATTTCCGTGAGAGCCTTCCCCTGCCCGAGCTGTACGCCTACGCTCCGGTTGCGGCTCAGGCTTCCGGTGCAGGTCAGAACAAGATCCCCCATTCCCGCCAGTCCTGCAAAGGTGGAGGGGGAGCCACCGCAGGCCACGCCCAGACGGGTGATTTCCGTGAGGCCCCGCGTAATAAGGGCGGCGCTGGTGTTGGAACCGTATCCCAAGCCCTCCACCACGCCGGCCGCGAGGGCGATGACATTCTTCAGGGCGGCGCCCAGCTCGACGCCCACCAGATCGCGGTTGGTGTAAAAGCGGTACGCGCCGTGAGTCAAGGCCTCCTGGATCTGCTCACCTTCCAACGGATCGGCGCAACCCAGCACCCCCGCGGTGGGATCCCCTCGCGCCACTTCCCGCGCGAACCCGGGCCCCGCCAGCGCCGCCAGGGCGCGGGGTGGCCTGGAAAGACACTCCAGCGCCACCTCCGACATTCGCTTCCCCGTTTCCGGCTCGATTCCCTTGGTGGCGATCACCAGACGGGCGGAGGAATCCAGGCTCTCTGCCGCACGGCGGAAAAGGTCCCGGCAGAATCGTGCGGGCACCACCCAGATCACCAGATTCTGTCCCCGCAGAACCTGCGACAGATCCGACGAAGGGTGAATCGTTTCGGGGAGCTCGAAACCCGGCAGGTAGGTTCGATTCTCCCGCACGGAGAGCATCTCCCGCACCCGTTCCGGGTCGTGCACCCAGATTGGCACCTCATAGCCGCCTTGGGCCAGGTGAAGGGCGAGGGCGGTGCCCCAGCTGCCTCCGCCAATGACGGCCGCGGCTCGAGACGATGCCCTCATGTCTTCTTCTCTCCCAGTCGTGGCTCCGTGCCTTGGATGAGGCGGGTCAGATTGTCGCGATGCCGGTAGACGATGAGCAGGCAGCAGGCCCAGGCCGCCGCCAGAAACTCCGGCGGAGCTCCCCGAAAATGGAGAGCCAGGGGAAGCGATATCGACCCCAGCATGGAACCGACCGAAACCCTGCGGGTGGCCCCCAGGGCGCCGACAAACACCATGGCGGCGACTGCCGTAGCGCGCGGATCCAGGATCAGAAAAACGCCCAGGCCCGTGGCCACCCCTTTGCCTCCTCGAAATCCCAGATAGACGGAAAAAACGTGGCCGAGGACAGCCGCTAGGCCTGCCAAACTCGCCCCGCCGGGCCCTCCGCCCAGCGCCCCTCCCACCCAGGCCGAAAGCGCCCCCTTCGAGACATCCAGCAGGAGGGTGAGCACTCCCGCCGCCGGTCCCAATGAGCGGGCCACGTTGGTGGCGCCGATGTTGCCGCTTCCCGAGCGGCGGATGTCGCCGCCGCCGAAGGCTTTCCCCACCAGGAGCCCGCAGGGAACGGCCCCCAGGAGATAGGCCGCGATGGGTATCACCCACCGGGCCCCCATACCGCTCACGAACCGCTCCCGGCCAGCAAGGGGAATTCAGCTAATGCTTGGTAACGGGCTCCATCGGGACCCAGGTGACTCTGGAAGATCTTGAACCGATCGACTTCAAACTCCTCCCCCGCCAGATCCGTAGAGATTTCGAGGAGCTGAAGGGCAATCGGTCGGGCACCGGCGCGGAACCTTCCCAAAGTCAGGTGCGGGTGGAAACGACGTGACTCGCGAGGAATTCCAGCTGCCTCACAGCGCGCTCCGACCCACGCCGCCAGATTTTTCAGTTCCTCCCTGTCCACCAGGGAGAGAACCAGGACATGCGGAAGCCCTCGTGGTGGGAAGGTTCCGAGCGACCCGATCGCGACACGGAAAGGAAGAGTCGGCGCTGGGGGCGCAAGGGCTTCCGAGACAAGCCGCAGAGTCTCGGCAGGAATCTCGCCGCAGAATCGCAAGGTCAGGTGGATCCCTGAGGGTCGAGCCCAGCGGATGTCCCGCACCCCTCGGTCGGAGAGCAACTCCTGGAGCTTGGAGATCCCGATCTGAATCCGGTCGGGAATGTCCACCGCGAGAAAAACGCGCATTCAGGAACGGCGCTGGCGCGGACGGGTCCGAAGCAGTGTCCGGCGCACGAAATCCAGGGCGATGCAGGCAGCGTGAGTGCGAATCTTCTCGCGATCACCCGCAAGGTGTCTCATGAGCGCCCCGTGCCCCCCGGGAAAAGCCACCGCCCAGTGAACCGTGCCAACCGGTTTCAGAGAAGATCCGCCGCCCGGGCCGGCGATTCCGGTGACGGCGACGGCCATCTCCGTTCCGAACGCATGGACCGCTCCCCGGGCCATCGCCAGAGCCACGGCCCGGCTGACGGCCCCATGCCTGCGCAGCATAGTGCGCGGCACCGCCAGCATTCGCTCTTTGGCGCGGTCATTGTAGCACACGGCTCCGGCGTGAAAGACCGCGGAAGAGCCCGGCACGCGCGTCAGACGCGCCGCCACCATTCCCGCGGTGCACGACTCGGCGGTGCTGACCTGCCATCCCCTTTCTCGCAGGAGGCGGAAGACCACCGCTTCGAGGCTAGCGCCGTTCGTAGAGACTAGGTCGCAATCCAAAGCCCGCACGATCCACCGTTGGCAGCGCATCACTTCGGCCTCAGCACCCTTTCCCCGGGCGCGCAGCTGGATCGTCACCTCTCCCGGCGAAGCCAGGGTGGTCACCTCCACCTCCGGAAACAACTTCGACACTCCCCGGATGCGGTGATCGATGCGCGTTTCGCCGACCCCGGCCGAGCGGATAGTGCGGGTCGCCACGGGGAGATGCGCCATCCGCCTGAGACGGGGCACGAGGCTCTCGAACATCGTCTGCATCTCGGAGGGAACCCCCGGAAGCGCGACGATTGCGCCTGCGCGGCTGTCGGCCCAAATCCCCGGAGCGCTTCCCGCGCGGTTGAGAATGGGCCGGGCTCCTTCGGGAAGCAGCGCTTGGAGCCTCTGGGCACGGGTGAACGGAAATCGGTGCCTGCGACACCATTGCCGCACCTGGCTCTCGGCGCGGGGATCGCGAACCAGGGGGCGACGCAGCAATTTGGCCAGGGCCTCACGGGTGCGATCGTCGCGAGTCGGGCCGATACCCCCGGTCACCAGCAAGAGATCCCCCCGCGATCGAGCGTAGTCCAGAGCCCGGCAGATGCCGTCGGGATCGTCGGTGGCTACCACTCGGGAATCCACCTCAAAGCCCTCCCGCGCCAGGCGCGGGATAATCCACTCGCTATGGGTTTCCCGAAATCCGGGGCGAAGCAGCTCGCTCCCGATGGCGACTAGGCAGGCCTTCACCGGCCTCCTCCTTGAGTCGGACGATCTCCGCGAGCAATCGCGAGGAAAATCGCTCCAAGTCCGCGCGGTCCCGCTTGGCCCCCTCCCCCCGCTGAAAGGTCACAGCCTCCCCGAAACTGACGCTCACTCTCGCCGGGCGCGGAAATCGCACCCCCGGAGGGAGTGATTCGAAGGCCCCTTGGATGAAGCACGGAATCACCGGCGCCCCGGAGAGAGCCGCCAGAAGCGCGACTCCCATTTTCCCTTCCCGCATGACGCCGTCGCCGCTGCGCGCCCCTTCCGGGAAGAGGCCGACCACATGCCCGCGCTTGAGTCGCCACAGAGCCAGGCGGATGGCCCTGGGATCTCCTTCGTCGGCCCGGACCGGAATGGTCTGCATGCCCCAGTAGAACCACCTCAATCTCCACCAGTCGTACATGGCTTGAAGCACGATGAAATGGATCTTCCTGGGACAGGCCGATCCCAGGACGATGGGATCCAGAAAGGAGGCATGGTTCGCCACGACGATGGCGGGACCCTGCGCGGGAACCCGCTCCCTTCCCCTGACTCGCAGGCGCAGATAAATCCGAACCAGCGGAGCGAAAAACAGCTTTACGAAGGCGTAGAACACAAGTTCCTCAGAGAACGCCGAAACCATTGGTGCTGAGCACTTCTCTCTGGGAGAGGCAGGGGCGCTCGGCGTTCATGGGTTACTGGGGAGGACGTCCCGGCATCATGCCGAGCTGCCGGGAAAAACGTATGAAATAGTCGGCGGCCGAGAGAATCGCCAGGAGGACGACCACCCATAGAGCCACCAGGCCCAGGTAGGCGGCGCGCCCCAGAGTATCGGGGCCAAGCAGAAGCAGGACCACCGCGACCACCTGGCTCACGGTCTTGTATTTTCCCCAGGGGGATGCGGCAATGGCGATTCCCTGACTGATGGCGATGCTCCTGAGTCCCGTCACGGCGAATTCGCGGCCCACGACAATGACCACCATCCAGGCGGGGGCGACTCCCACCTCCACCAGAGAGATGAACGCCGCCGACATGAGCAGCTTGTCGGCGATGGGATCCAGCAGTTTTCCAAGGGTCGTCTCCTGATTGCGCTTGCGCGCCAGATAGCCGTCCAGGAAGTCGGTCAGGCACGCCGCCAGGAACACGAAAATCCCTACATGCTCATTCTTGGTCAGAATGACCACCATCACGACGGGGACCAAGAAGATTCGACTGACCGTGAGCCAGGTGGGTAGGTTGAGCACGAAACCTGTTGAAGGGATGGGATCCTCGGGGTAGAATGCGCTCGCCAATCTCAGCGCGATCCGCTCTAAAGGTCTGACAACTTGGAAAATAGCACAACGCCGATCCGGGGGTCAATGGTGAAGACCAGGCTCGGAGGGGTGCCGACACGCTCCTTCTCCGACTCCCAGCCCATTCGCTTCGGCACCGATGGGTGGCGCGGGAGAATCGCCGAAGAATTCACTTCGTCGGGGGTCCGCAGGTGCGCCGCCGGAATTGCCGCGCATCTGCATGAAATCGGCCGAGAGTCTTCCCCCGTGGTCATCGGATTCGATGGCCGATTTCTGTCGGGCCGATTTGCCAGGGAAGTGGCGCTTCATCTGGCCTCCGAGCGCTTCGTTCCGGTGTTAAGCCCCGCTCCCATTCCCACGCCGGCACTCTCCTGGCGGGCCGTCACCGCCGGAGCATCGTTGGGCATCATGATCACCGCCAGCCACAATCCTCCGGAGTACAGCGGAGTGAAACTCAAGAGCTCCGATGGAGGCACCCTGGATCCGGAGGAGACCGAGCGCATTGCTCATCTCATCCCTGCCACGGATCCAGGCCCCTCCGAAGAGGAGGATCTGGCGACCCACCCGTCGTTTCTCCCCTCCTACTTGAAGGCCCTCAAAGACAGGGTGATGCACAAGGAGATTCGCGGCTCCCGCATGAAATTGGTGCATGACGCCATGCACGGCATGGGCGGAGATCTCCTGGAGCAACTGCTCTCCGGCGCGTCCATCAAGGTGATTCCACTGCGCTCGGAGCCGGACCCGCTTTTCGGAGGCTCCAGTCCCGAGCCCATGGCCCGACACCTGGCTTCGCTGTTTCATGAGGTTCGCAAGCAGCGGGCCTCGGCAGGATTCGCGACCGATGGCGATGCGGACCGCATGGCGGCCTGCGACGAGAAGGGAAGGTTTCTCTCTCCCTTGACGCTGCTGCCGATCCTGGCCCAGCACTTCATCGAGGTCCGCGGTGAGCGTGGCGGTATCGCGAAGACCTTCGCCGGCTCGCTGAGAATGGAGCGCATCGCGCGCCGTCACGGCCTCTCCTTTCACGACCTGCCCGTGGGCTTCAAGCACGTGGCCTCTCTGCTTCGCCGCAAAGAGATCCTGCTGGGAGGCGAGGAAAGCGGCGGCTTCGGGTTTCGGGGTTTTCTGCCGGAGCGCGATGGAATCCTCTCGTCTCTATTCATTCTCGAGGCGATGGTCTTGGCCGATATGCCGCTGTCGGGGCTGGTGGCCCGGATGGAAAAGGCCTACGGCCGTTTCGCCTATGACCGGATGGATTTGCAGAGTTCTCCGGAGGAGGGAAAGCGCCGGACCCTATCCCTTTCCACCGCTCCCCCGAAGCAGATCGCCGGAATGCGCGTTACCGGCGTGAACCGTCTGGACGGGGTGAAACTCCTGTTCGATGAAGATGGCTGGGTCTTGTTCCGGCAGTCCGGGACGGAGCCTGTCCTGCGGCTGTACTGCGAGGCCCCGAACCAGACCATCGTGGCCGCGGTGCTTCGCCAGGCCAGGCGCCTGGTTCAGCGTTAAGCATTCCCGGGCGGCGTGTCGGCTCGCCACCGTTGCCTCAGGCCCCGCGACGGCATTAGAGCTGTAAGGAGGAGAGGATGCGGTCCCGCCCGGGAGCTTTCCGCGCGCCCCTTCCCTCAAGTAAATCGGCACCTGCTGGGCCACGACGATCAGGTTGGAGGCAAAGAACAGGACCAGGCAGGTTGCGACGGCCAAGTTGCGAATCCGCGTCGCCGCCGGGGAGGGGCGCAGCATGACCCAGAGGGGACCGGCGGATACCAGGAGCAGCAATAGCAGTACCCACAGACGGGATGACTCCGTTGCGACGGGCAGTGCATACGACAGGCTGGTCGCCAAACCCGTTATCCCGAAGAAGAAGCCGCGTGCGAAATCCTTTTCCCGCCACCACTCCGCCAGGTACAGCCCGCCCGCCAGGCAGAGAAATGGATACAGAGGGAGCCGATACCATCCGAACACGCCGCGGGTATCGGCCGTGAGCCCCAGGACCCCGAGGTAGACGGCCGCCGGGACGAGCAGCGTTCGATGTTTCCCGAGAGCCATCCAGGCGATGGCGATGGCGAGCCAGAGGTACCATCCGGTTCCAAACTGCAGCTCCACCACCCTGGAAATGCCGGTGAGATCCAGCAACGTGCGTAGCGCCACACGCTTCGAGGCCTGCAGGCTCAAGACGCTGGCGAACAGATTCCAGCCGAACAGGGCTCCATAAGCAAGGTACAGAGCGACGGCTGCCGTGGCAGCCCCGGCGACCAGGGACAAGGCCCGCCCCTGGCGGTGCCGCGCTAGAACCAGGATGGCAGCCAGGGGTGCCACAATCCCGGTGGCCTTCAGCCAGATCGCCACCGCGCCACCCGCGGCTGTCTTGAAGAGATCCTTCCGTCGGTTGTCGCGAAGGTAACCTTCCAGCCAGGAGACCTGCGCCAGCAGAAGCGGGGCCAGGAGGTTTTCCGCCTTCACCAGGCGGTTTCCCAGGACGATGACCGGCAGGGTGGCGTACAGGAGCGCTGCAATCGTTCCAACGGATCGATCCGGGAAAAATTTCCACCCCGTCCTCCCCACCAGGACGATGGTGAGCAATCCGAACAGAATGGGAACCAAGCGCATTCGATGCAGGGTGCACTCCAGCATCCTGCCGGCACCCATCATGGTGCAGGTGGCTCCCACCAGGAGAGAAAAGCCCGGCGGGTGGTCGAAATAGGGTCGGGCGAGGAAATAGGAATCCCCGAACCAGCGAAACGGGGTGATGTTTTCGGCCGGATAGGACTGGGGGTAAAACGTCCAGGCCGCGGGCATTCCTTCGTGAAGCAGCGTCCACCCCTCCCAGCCGTGCTGGTACTCGTCCGCCGTCTCGTGGTGGAAGGGAATCAAATCGTACTGGTACAGTCGGAGAATCGCCCCGAGCAGGACAATTCCCGCCACTGCCGTCGCGTGCCGGTGCTCCAGCAAGAATCGGCCCAGGGAATCCGGTTTACTCCTTCCCCTCCAGACAAGCCCAAGCACCAAGAGCCAGGCGGCCAGCATGAAAGTCCCCGCTGCGGCTCGCGGCAGCCGATTCCGAATGGCGGATTCCGATGGAGCCAGCCATGCGCGAGACAGCGGCGCCATCGCCGAGCCTGGAGGCTGCCAGAGCAGGCGGATTCCCGGATCTTCCTCATCCCTCCGATAGGTCAGATCCAGAGCATGCCAACCGGAAGCCAGCATTGCGAAGGCACCCGGCTGCTCCTGCTCCGGCGAAGGTGAGAGCGGGTTACCATCCAGCAGCAGGCGCACCCTGCCGGCCGATTCCACCTGGAATCCGTACCTCCCGTCCACCGGGGCTCTTAGATACCCCGTCCAGCGGATTTGCAGGGGCGGGAGGGAGGCGGGAACCGGAAGCCGCGAAAGGTCCCAGTGCTGGTAATACGGACTCAGAAGGATTTGCGGCGAGGCGAAATCCACTTCACCGTCCTGGCGAGTGGCAAGTGCCACTTCCAGGCCGGAGGAATCCACCGCGGAATAGACTCCATGGAGACCCGACTGCGGAACGAGAAGAAAGGTGCCGGCCACACCCCACGCGCTCAGCACCACGAGCATGCCGATCCGGAGCAGCGCTTTGCCTCGTTGGCCGCCTTCCCGAGTCGGGTTTTCTCCCAATCTCGCCATGGTGCTCGATGCCCCTCCAGGGTCGCGAGATTCTATCTCAACTGGTTTTGCATCTTGACCGGGCTGGATCGCCCCCCTAGCTTTTCGTTTTCCGGCCGATCAACCTTGAAGTGGAGTTCGTTACTTTCACCCGCTGCAAAATTCGTCGCTTGTCCGACGGGGAAAGGAATGAGGCACGCACTCCCTCTGTCTGGATTCTGAGAGCCGCGGCCTCTCCCAGGCCCAGCCGACGCTGCAGGGCCTGATACTCTGTGTGAAGCGAAGTTCGGAACAGAGCCGGATCATCCGTGTTCACCGTGATTCGTATCCCGGCGGCGACCAGTCGAGGGAGCGGATGATCGTGCCAGCGCCGGACCACCCCGGTTCGGAGATTGCTGGTGGGACAGACTTCCAAGGGAATCCGCCGACGGCGCAACATGGCCAGTAGCAGAGGATCTTCGGCGGATCGGATCCCATGGCCGATGCGCTCCGCCCCCAGCACCTCCACCGCCTTCCAGACCGACTCGGGACCGTCGAATTCGCCTGCGTGCGCCACCGTTCTCAGGCCCATTTGCCGGGCGGCGTGAAACAGCGCAGCGAAGGCCTCCGCCGGAACCGAGCGCTCATCCCCGCCGATTCCGATCCCTAAGATCCTTCCGGCAGCCATGGCGGCGCATCGCAGGTTTTCCTCCATGCCCCCGGGACCCCACTGGCGCACGCCATCCAGGATCCAGGCCAGCGCGGGCCCCCCACGCGCCCGCTCCCGCGCGGCCGCTTCATCCATGGCATCCAGCATCTCCAGGAAGGGAATTCCCCGACGGGTGAGAATGACCGGCGAAAAGAACACTTCGGCAGCGGCCACGCCTTGCCGCTTCAACCTCCGGCACAAATCGGTGGTGATCTGCGCCAGGTCTTCCGGCCGATTCAGTGCTTTGGTGATCTGGGCGAAATGCTGGAGGAATTCAGGGAAGCTCCGATGCCGGTACAGACTTTCCGGGTTTGAAGGAAGCGATGGGTCACGGCCGGACACCTCCCACAGCGCCCTCAAGCGCGCCGGCGAGATGCTCCCCTCCAGGTGAAGATGGATCTCCACTCGGGATCGGGCTGTCCGCCGGGGCAAGAGGGCGCGCTGCGGACTCACCCGGACGCCTGCCTCCACCGATGAGGATTCAGTCCTTGACGACTTTGGAAATGGGAGTGTCGCTGAACACCAGGGTCCCGTCTTGAGACACGGTGCTGTAAATCTGCGGCTTTGGCCTTGCAGCCATCGCTTTGCGCCCGCCCGCCTTCATCGCCCTGGACGGGATCCCCTGTCCGTAGCGGGCAAGCACCCGGTCCACGTACTGGCGAGTCTCCTGGTAGTTCGGCACCCGCCCGAGGCTTTGCACCACTCCCTCGCCGGCATTGTAGGCTGCCAGCGCCAGCACCAGGTCGCCACCGAACAGGTCCAGAAGGTAACGAAGATACTGGACACCGCCCTGGATGTTCTGCGAGGGATCATGCACATTTTTCACTCCAAACCTTTGAGCCGTGCCGGGCATGAGCTGCATGAGCCCGCGGGCGCCCTTGGGCGAAACCGCCCAGGGATTGAAGTTGGATTCCGTGGCAATGACCGCCTCCACCAGATTCGGATCGAGACCGTATCGGCCCGACTCGCGACGAATCTGCTCGGAGTAGCGCCCTGTAGGGGCCCCTCCCGAGCCGCCCGTGGACATGAAGGCATGGTATCGCCTGTCGTCCGGAGCATTGGTGAGGCTGATGCTGCCGTCCTCTTCCGTCTGATAGTAGAACGAGTCGCCCCGAGCCATGGAAGCGAAGGCCACTCCTTCCGCCAGGAGCACCGCCAGCCCCAAGAGCCAGGGACGTCTCGCCCGGGTCTTCATTCCTTGGCCGCCTCCATCTGGCGCAGCACCACCTCTCCGGCCCGGTTCAAGGCGCGGCGAATCCCCGCGGCATCGGAGCGCCCGCCCGCCTCGGCCAGATCGGGACGTCCGCCGCCGCGGCCTTCAAATTCCCGCGCCAGCTCTCCCACGATGGAGCGTGCGTCCAGCTTACCGGCCAGGTCCCGGCTCACGGCGACCAGGAGCATTCCGCGGTCCGGTTCCGGGTTGGTGCCCAGAGCGACCACTCCCCGCCCCACCTGCCCGCGATGTCGGTCGGCAAGCTCCCGCAGCGCCTTCTTGTCGACTCCCTCCACATAGAGGGGAAGCACCCTGACGTCGCCGACCTCCTGGATGCTCATCTCCCCCGCCGCCCCGCCCGCGCCGGCCACGCGCAGTCGCAGCTTCTCCAACTCTCGGACCAGTGTGCGGTTCTGGTGGAGCAGCTTTTCGACCCCTTCGGGAATGGCCGCGCGGTCGACATTGAAAATCTGCTGGAGATGAGCCAGGATGCCGGCGTCCTCCCTTACCCGGCGTAGGGTTGCCTCCCCGCTGAGAGCTTCCACCCGGCGCACTCCCGAGGAAACGCTGCGCTCCTGAGTCACCTTGAACAGCCCCAGCTCCCCGGTGCTTTCCGTGTGGGTGCCACCACACAGCTCCTGGGAGAAATCGCCGATCCGGACGACCCGGACCCGCTCGCCATATTTCTCGCCGAACAGCGCCATGGCGCCGCGGGAAAGCGCCTCATCCAAGGGCATTTCCTCGACCTCCACCTCCAGGTCCGAGCGGACCACCTCGTTCACCAGGTCTTCTACATGGCCCACCAGTGACGCGCCCATGGCGGCGAAGTGGCTGAAATCAAAGCGCAGGTGACCGGGCGCCACCAGCGAGCCGGCCTGTTTGACGTGGCTACCCAGCACTTCCCGCAGCGACGCATGCAGCAGATGGGTGGCCGTGTGGTGCCGGGCGGTCTCCGCTCTCCTCGCGGCATCCACCTGGGTCGAAACGAGGTCCCCCTCCTTGAGGGCCCCTGACTGCATGCGCACGATGTGCAGCCGCACTCCAGGCGCGGCAAACCGACAATCCAGCACTTCCCCCCGTCCCTCGGGACCCAGCAGCCATCCCAGATCCCCGACCTGGCCGCCCGCCTCCGCGTAGAACGGCGTGGCATCCAGGAGCACCTCTCCGGTTTCGCTTTCCAGGAGAACGGGCACGGACTTGCCCTCCCGGCGCAAGCCTAGAACTCGGCTGCCTTCTGCCGCGAGGTGCTGGTAGCCCAGAAATTTCGTGGGGGGCGCCCCGGCGTATTCTCCCGGACCCGCCTTGGCCGCAGAGCCGCCCTTCCATGACTTGCGGGCGCGGGACTTTTGCTGCTCCATCTCTTGCGCGAATCCCGCCTGATCCAGGTTCACCCCCAGAGCTTCCGCTTCGTCCACCATCAAATCCAGTGGCAGCCCGAAGGTATCGTACAAGCGGAACACCTCCGCTCCCGGAACCTGAGTTACACCTTTTTCCTTGAGGCGGGACGCCAGCTCGTCAAACATCCCCAGGGCGACGCTCAAGGTGGATGCGAATCGCTCTTCTTCTTTCAGGCAAACCTGAGCCACGAAGTCCTTCGACTCCGTCAGGGCCGGGTAAGCATCGACGTTCTGCTCCACCACGCGACCGGTGAGCCGGTGAAGAAACGGCTCGGAAGTGCCCAGCATCCTGCCGTGGCGGATAGCGCGGCGAAGGATCCTCCTCAGGACATAGCCTCGACCGTCGTTGGCGGGGATCACCCCGTCGGCGATGAGAAAGGTGACGGCCCGGACATGGTCGGCAATGACTCGCAGCGAGACGTCGGAAGCCGGTGCGGCACCGGGGCGCGTGCCGGTCAGCCGCGCCCCCTCATCGAGGATGTCGCGCAGCAGATCCGTGTCGTAGTTGGACTCGACCCCTTGGAGGACCGAAGCAATGCGCTCCAGTCCCATGCCGGTGTCCACCCCCCGGGCGGCCAGTGGCTGAAGCACACCGTCCTTCTGGCGATCAAATTCCATGAATACCAGATTCCACAGCTCCATGAATCGCTCGCAGGAGCAGCCCACGCGGCAATCAGATTTGCCGCACCCGTAGACCTCGCCCCGGTCGATGTGAATTTCGGAGCAGGGGCCGCAGGGCCCGGTGTCGCCCATGGACCAGAAGTTATCCGACTCGTCCATACGGGCCACACGCTGGGGCGGCACGCCCGTGGCGGAAGTCCAGATTCGATACGCGTCGTCGTCCTCCCGGAAGACGGTGATCCACAAGCGAGACGGATCCAGACCGTACACGCCGGTCATGAGCTTCCAGGCCAGGGCTATCGCCTCCTCCTTGAAGTAATCGCCGAAAGAGAAATTGCCCAGCATCTCGAAGAACGTGTGATGCCTGGGGGTGCGCCCCACTTGTTCCAAATCGTTGTGCTTCCCTGAAACCCGCAGGCATTTCTGTGAGGAGCAGGCGCGCCGGTAGGGGCGCCTGTCGTGCCCCTGGAAGACTTCCTTGAACTGGTTCATTCCGGCGTTGGTGAAGAGCAACGAGGGGTCGTTCGCGGGAACCAGGGACGAGCTGGGGACTACCTGATGCCCCTCCTCCCGAAAGAAGCGAAGAAAAGTCTGGCGGATTTCCTGCCCCGTCCATGAGCTCTGTGATTGTGGCATCGCTTCCCTTCTCCCGGCGTGGTCGGGGCGGCGCTGGGTGCCGGTGCGCACCGCTCCGCTGCTCCTCGGTCACCCGCGGGCGCCTTGAGACGGGTCACGGATCGCAGCTTCGGCTTCAGCTCTTCCCGAATTTCGCCCGCGAGAGCTCGAAGGGGGCAGCCGGCCTGGGACGATCTTCCGCGGAGCTGAGCGTGTTCTCCATTTCGGCGCGGGATCCCTCGGCGGTGGACTCGATCCCCTGGAGTTTCAGCTTGAACTCGTCGGGATTCGTGGCCCGCCGGAGCGCCTCCTCCATGGTGATGAGCTCGCGCTTGTACAGAGTGTAGATCGATTGATCGAAGGTTTGCATCCCGTACTGCGAAGTCCCGGCCGCGATGGCGTCCCGGATCAGCTTGGTCTTCTCCTTGTTCTCGATACAGTCCCGGATGTAGCCGGTGGTCCGCAGCACCTCGATGGCGGGGACCCGGCCCCGATCATCGGCGCGGGGAAGCAGCCGCTGGGAGATGACCGACTTGAGCACGGCGGCCAGCTGGAGGCGAATCTGCTTCTGCTGGTGCGGCGGGAAGACGGAGATGATCCGGTTGATGGTCTCGGTCGCGTCGAGAGTATGCAAGGTGCTCAGCACCAGGTGGCCCGTCTCCGCGGCGGTGAGAGCCGTTTCAATGGTCTCGTAGTCCCGCATTTCTCCCACCAGGATGACGTCCGGATCCTGCCGCAGCGCCGATCGCAGGGCGCCGGCGAAACCTTTGGTGTCCACCTCCACTTCCCGCTGATTCACCAGACTTTTCTTGTCCCGATGGAGAAATTCGATGGGATCTTCGATGGTCATGATGTGCTCGGTTCGGGTGGAGTTGATGTAGTCGATGACGGCCGCCAAACTGGTGGATTTTCCCGAGCCGGTGGTTCCCGTGACCAGAATGAGCCCCCTGACCTCGTTGGAGATCGTCTCGATGACCGGAGGCAGAAGGAGCTCTTTGAACGTCAGGATTTTGGCGGGAATGACTCTCAGCACCATCCCAACCGTGCCGCGCTGCTGGAAGACGTTGACGCGAAATCTCCCCAGGCCCGGTACTGAGTAGGCTATGTCGATCTCGAAGTGATCCTTGAACTTCTGCTTTTGACGCCCGCTCATGATGGAGAACGCCATGGCGATGGTGTCTTCCTGGGTCAGGCGCGCCAGCTCCGCCAGCGGAATCAACTTTCCGTTGACCCGGATCACCGGGTGGCTCCCGACCTTCAGATGGAGGTCCGACGCCTTCCGCTCTGTGGCTATCTTGAGCAAATCATTGATTTCCATCGGGTCCCTCCAAAGACACCACGAGATTCGCTGCGGGCAATGTAGGGTCCCCCACGATGAAAATCAACAGACTTAGGCCTTTAAATTGATGGCGTTAGCCCCGAGGGAAGACTGCTGCCCGAGTCAGCCCAAGTCCCCGGCGCAAAACTGGAGCATTCCCGCGGCCATGATGGCGGCGGTCTCAGCCCGTAGAATCCGAGGACCCAGGCGCAGCCCTCGGAACCCGCTTTGCTGCAACAACTGAAGCTCCTCAGAACTCCAACCCCCCTCCGGCCCCACTGCTGCCAGCAAGGACGGGGCGGAGCGCAGGTCATCACTCTGGAGAACAAGGGTGGCGGATTGCCCCGCGGGATCCAGGACCACGCGGTTGAGCGGCAGTTCGCGTCCCAGGAATGAAGCCAGAACGACGGGTGGGAAAATCTCGGGAATGCGAGTCCTGCCCGATTGCTTGCACGCTTCCAATGCCACCCGCCGCCATCGACTCAAACGACCCTCGGCCCGGTCCGCATCCAACTTCAGCTCGGCGCGTCGGGTGATCAGCGGATGAAAGGCAAAAACTCCCAGCTCGGTCCCCTTTTGCACCATCAGGTCCAGCTTCTCCCCCTTGACGAGGGTCACAGCCAGGTGAATCTGGAGAGGGGATTCCGGGGATGGGAGCTCCTCCGGTCCAACCCGGACGGACGCCGCGTGGCGATCCATCGCCAGCAGAGAGGCTGCGAACCCCCTGCCTGCCCCGTCGAACAGCGAAAGGGTGTCGCCCACCCTGAGCCTCAGCACCTGCCGCAGGTGGTGAAACTCCTCTCCGGTGAGGGCCAGCTCCTGCCCCGGCAAGCGGACCTCCGGGCAGAAAAATCGGGCGCGGGACGACATGGCTAGAGGGTGTCGCTTGAGGAGAGGCCGGCCGTCATGCGAAGAAGTCTTTCACCCGATCGATCAGGTCGCGGCTTTCCAGGCTCGGCTCCTCGCCTTCGAGCTCCGCCAGCTGCCGGAACAGCTCGTCCATCTTCTTGCCCTGCTTGCCCCCACTGGGGGTGACCACCCGAAGCACCACGACTTGATCGCCACGGCCGGAGGAGCCGGGTGTGGGAAGCCCCTTGCCTTTCAACCGTACCGCATCCCCGCTCTGGGTCCCGGCAGAAATCTTGACTTTGTGGCTGCCTCCGAGCGTTTTCACCTTCACCTCCCCGCCCAGATAAGCTCGGGAGAAGGTGATGGGAAGCTCACAGTAGAGATCCCGGCCGTCGCGCTTGAAGAACTCATGCTCGGGAATGTGGACCACCACGTACAGGCTTCCCGCGGGACCGCCTCGCGACCCTCCCTCTCCCTCTCCGGAAACCCGCAGCTGAGACCCCTCCTCCATTCCCGCGGGGATGCGAACCCGCAGCGTCTTCTCGCGACGGATCCGGCCGGCTCCCTCACACTCGGCGCACGGATTGCGGATGATCCGACCGGATCCCCTGCAGCGATCGCAGGTGCGGGTGAAGCTGAAGAATCCCTGCTGCAGCGTCAGGGTCCCTCGACCGGAGCAGAGATCGCACACCGACTGCGCCGTGGGGTCCGACGCCCCCGTCCCGCGGCAGGTGCTACAGGTCTCCAACCGCGGAATGCGGATTTCCCTCTCTACCCCTTGGGCCGCCTCCTCCAGGGTGATTTCTACGTCGCAGCGCAGATCGGCGCCGCGGCGCGGCTGGGTGCCGCGCCGCGAAGATCCGCCAAACAAGTCCCCCAATCCGAAGAGGTCCCCGAGTACGTCACCGAAATCCGAAAAAATCTCCGGGTCGAACCCCGAAAAGCCTGTACCCCCGACCCCCCGGCGGCCGAAGCGATCGTAGTTTCTCCGCTTCTCGGGGTCGGAGAGGATCGAATAAGCTTCGGCGGCTTCCTTGAATTTCTCTTCAGCCCCCTTGTTGGTGGGATTCTTGTCCGGGTGGTATTGAATGGCCTGCTGACGATAGGCTTTCTTGATCTGAGCCTCGTCGGCGTCCCGGGGCACACCCAGGACTTCGTAGTAGTCGCGCTTTTTCAATGTGGGAACTCCCGAAACAACCCCCGGTCGCCCCAGCGACCGGCATTGCAACTCGCTCCCCGAAGCCCTCCCGGCCCCGGGAAGATGCCGAAACCCTTAGATTTCCTCGGTGGGTCCCGGCTCGTTGCCCGAGCCCCCGGCTGCGGCTTTGCCGCCGCTCTGGGGCGTAAACAGAATCACCTCGGTGAGGATGGCCGAGGCCTCCCCGAGCTTTTCCAGGCATTTCGTGCTCTCCGAAATCGACGAGCCCTGGAGGGCCCTCCGGGCATTATCCAGGATGCGCCGGACCGTCCCCTGCTTGTCGGCATCGAGCAGGCTCCCGAATTCGTTGAAGCTCTTGAGATTGGACTCCAAGAGCCCTTCCAGGCGGGCCTGCACTCGATTGAGCTCCGCCTTGCGGCGATCGGCCTCGGCGTTTTTCTTGGCGTCCTCGATGATCTCGGTGATTTCCCTTTCCGACAGGCCGCCTGAGGGAGTCACGACGATTTTTTGCTCCCTGCCCGTGGCCTGATCGCGAGCCGAAACATGGACGATGCCGTTGGAGTCGATGTCGAAGGTGACTTCAATTTGCGGCACCCCTTTCGGAGCGGCAGGAATTCCCACCAGCTCGAACCTCCCCAGGGACTTGTTGTAAGAGGCGATCTCGCGCTCTCCCTGCAGGACATTCACCTCGACCTTGGCCTGATTGTCCACCACCGTGGTGAATATCTTGGCCTTGCGGGTGGGTATCGTGGTGTTGCGATCGATGAGCTTGGTAAACATGCCGCCGCGTGTCTCGATTCCCAGGGAGAGGGGCGTCACGTCCAGGAGGACCATGTCCTTGACCTCGCCCTGCAGGATGGCGCCCTGAATGGACGCTCCGATCCCCACCACCTCTTCCGGATTCTTGTCGCGACTCGGCTCACGTCCGAAGATGGAGCGCACCGCCTCGATGACCTTGGGCGTGCGGGTTTGCCCGCCCACCAGCAGCACCTCGTCGATCTCCTCGGGCTTGAGCCCTGCCATTTTCAACGCATCCAGACAGGGCTTCCGCGTCCTCTCCACCAGATCGGACACCAGCTCCTCGAACTGCTCCCGGGTCAACACGCAGCTCAGGTGCTTCGGGCCCTTGGCATCGGCGGCGATGAAGGGAAGGTTGATCTCGGCGCGACTCTCCAGGGAAAGCTCGCACTTGCTCTTCTCGGCCGCCTCCTTCAGACGCTGCAGGGCCAGCCGGTCCCCTTTGAGATCGATCCCATCCTTCTTCTGAAACTCCGCCAGGAGCCATTCCACGATGCGTTGATCGAAGTCCTCTCCGCCCAGGAAGGTGTCTCCGCTGGTGGACTTCACCTCGAACACGCCGTCGCCCAATTGGAGTATCGAGACGTCGAAGGTGCCTCCTCCCAGGTCGTACACCACGATTCGCTTCTCGGCCTGCTCGTTGAGCCGGTACGCCAGGGAGGCGGCGGTGGGTTCGTTGATGATTCGGCTGACCTTGAGACCCGCGATCCGCCCGGCGTCCTTGGTGGCCTGCCGCTGGCTGTCGTCGAAGTAGGCGGGCACGGTGATGATAGCCTCGGAGATTTCGTCTTCCAGAAACTCCTCGGCCATCTCTTTCAGCTTTGCCAAGACCATGGCGGAGACCTCGGGGGGAGAATAGTCGCGGTCCCGCACCCGAATGCGCACGTCTCCATTGGCAGCTTCGGTCACTTCGTAGGGCAGGAAGCGCAGCGCGTTCTGCACCTCCGGGGACTTGAACTTCCTTCCGATCAGGCGCTTGACCGCATAGATCGTGTTGCGCGGGTTGGTCACCGCCTGGCGCTTGGCGATCTGGCCCACCAGGCGCTCCCCCTTCTCGGTAAATCCCACGATGGAGGGAGTGGTGCGGCCGCCGTCTTTGTTGGGAACGACCTGCGGCACGCCGCCTTCCATCACGGCGACGCAGCAGTTGGTAGTTCCGAGGTCGATGCCGATCACCTTGCCCATATTAGCCGCGGCCTCCTGATTCGCGCTTTCTAAGCATCCCCTTCCCGACGCCTGCCCCCTTGGGTCGATACTCTCACGAGGCTTGGACGCAGGAGCTGACCCTGAAAGCGATACCCCTTGCGAAGATCCTCCAGAACGATGCCCTCCTCCATGCCCTCCACATGTTGGGTCTCCACGGCTTCGTGGAGGTGGGGATCGAATGGCTGCCCCGTGGCTTCGATTTCCTCCAGACCTTCACGCCTCAGCAGTTCTTGCATCTGCTGAACGGTGAGGGCCACGCCCCGCCGGAAGGAATCCTCCGCAGGGGACGATGCTTCATCGAGGGCTCGGTGGAAATTGTCCAGGATGGGAAGAAATCGCCGCAGCAGGTCCATGGAAATTCGCTGCCGGGTCTCCTGCTTCTCGCGCTCCAAACGCTTGCGCGCGTTCTCGAACTCCGCCTGCTGGCGCAGGAGGATGTCGTAGAGCTCCCGCTTGGAATAGGGGATCGAGTCGCCGGATTTCTCCTCAGCTTCTGCCGCCAGCGTCGGCGCTTCCGACTCCTTCTCGACCGGAGATTCCGGGTCCATTCCCACGACTTCCAGGATCTCGATGGAGTCCTCCCCGCCCGTCCCGCTCTCGGATGAGACGGAGCGGCTATCTCCTGCTCGATCATCATTTTCCGGCCTGGATTTACCCATAAGTATCGATGACCCGCGCGCAAATATAGGTCAGGAGGGGGGGACGGTCAATATTCTGCTGAGGAGTTTGGAGATATAGCCGACCAAGGCCATGGCGCGGGCGTACTCCATTCGGGTCGGACCTAAGACCCCCAGCATCCCGGCAGGCTGGTCCCCCACTTTGTAAGGTGAGACGACCAACGCCAGGTGCGCCAGAGCCGGGTCGGGGTGCTCGGAACCGATGACCACCCGCAACCCTTCCGATCCCACCACCTCATCCAGGATCTTGACCAGCCTGCCCTTGGCCTCGAAAGTCTCGAAGATCCGCCGCATTTCTTCCATGTCCGAGAAATCGGGCTGTTGGAGGATATTGGAGGTGCCCTGGACGAACACCTGTTGATCCGCCTCCTCCTGGGCCTGGAGAAACTGCGTTCCCAAGGCGAGCGCTCGGGAGAGTAGGGTATCGAATCGCGCCTTTTCCTCCTTCATCTTCTGCAAGAGAGCTTCGCGGATTTGGGTCAGGGTCTTGCCGTGATACTCGGAGACCAGGTACTTGCCGATCTTGTCCAGCTCTTCCTGCGAAATCTCCTCGGAGGTGTCGGCGACGCGATTATGGATGACTCCGGAGCGATCCACCAGGATGGCGAGGATGCGCTTCGATCCGAGGGAGATGAACTCGATGTGCTTGAGGATGGCAAGGGTGTGGTCCGGAGAGACGACGAATCCCACTTGATGGGTGATGCTGGAGATGACCCGCGAGATTTCGGCGAGCACCTCAGGGAGGCCACCTTGCCCGCGCACCGCTTCGGCCACTCGCTCCCGGTCCGACCGGGGGACTTCCATCCCGGTTAGAAGGGAATCCACGTAATAGCGATAACCCCGATCGGTGGGCACTCTCCCCGCCGAAGTATGAGGCTGCATCAGGTAACCCATTTCCTCGAGGTCGGCCATGATATTCCGGATGGAAGCGGCCGAGAGCCCCTCGGGGTGGATTTTGGAAATGGTACGGGAGCCCACCGGCTCTCCGGAATGGATGAAGTTCCGGATTATTTCCCGGAGGATTTCCCGTCCCCGATTATCCAACTCCATTTCCGACACTTAGACGCGCTCCCACTCCTGGCACTCTCCAGGGCTGAGTGCCAATCTAGCAATCTAGCGGGGTTCCGTCAAGGCGGTGGGAGATTGATCGTCGCGCCTCTTGAGGAGAAAGCCGCGGATCAGGTCATCGAGATCGCCGTCGAGGACACGATCCACGTTGCCGATCTCGATGTTGGTCCGGTGATCCTTGATGAGACGGTAGGGCTGGAGGACGTAGGAACGAATCTGGCTGCCCCAGGCGATGTCCTTCTTGGTCCCCTCCAAAACGGCCCGTTTCTCTTCGCGCTCCCTTTGGGCCATATCGTACAGGCGGGATTTGAGGATCTTCATCGCCACCTCCCGATTCCGGTGCTGAGAGCGCTCATTCTGGCAGGAGACCACCAAGCCGCTGGGATGATGGGTGATGCGAACGGCGGAGTCGGTGACGTTGACGTGCTGCCCACCCGCCCCGCTGGAGCGGTAGGTGTCGACCCTCAGATCCTTGTCCTCGATCTTGATCTCAATCAGGTCCTCGATGTCCGGGCTCACATAGACCGAAGCGAAGGAGGTGTGCCGGCGCGCCGCGGCGTCGAACGGGGAAATCCGCACCAGCCGGTGAACTCCGGTCTCGGATTTGAGGAAACCGTAGGCGTTCTTCCCTTCCACGAGGAGGGTGGCGGATTTGATGCCGGCCTCTTCCCCCTCCTGATACTCCAGTGTCCGAACCCGGTACCCCTTCCGCTCGGCCCACCTCAGATACATCCGATACAGCATCTCGGCCCAGTCCTGGGACTCGGTGCCCCCCGCTCCCGGGTGGATGTTGAGAATGGCGCTGGCAGAATCGTTCTCGCCGGAGAGCATCAATGAGGTCTCAGCCTCCGCGATCTCCTTCTCCAGCAACTCCACGCAGCGACGCAGGTCCTGATCGACCGGCTCTCCCTCCCGGGCCAGCTCGCGGATCACCTGGGCTTCTTCGAGACGGGAAAGGAGTTTCTTTCCCTCCTCGATCTCTTCTCCAATGCGCGTGCGGCGCTGCAGTGCTTTTTGCGCCGCCGCGGGATCCTGCCAAAAATCCGGGGAGCCTGCCTTGTCCTCCAATTCCTTCAGCTCCGCCGATTTTGTTTCCAGCTCAAAGGTGCCTCCGCAGGCCATCCACGGCGGCGGAAGCCTGATCGATGCGAGTCGAGAGCTCGTCGAGCAACAAGTCATTCATGTTTCGCCAAGCCCTCCCCGGCTCCCCGAAATCGCGTGAAATGAGCCGCCAGCGCAGCGGCCGCGAGTATAGCACACAGGATCACGAAGACATCGCCGTGCCGAGTGTAGAAGGTTTTTGTCTGCCGCGGAGCAATGTTCCCTTCCAGGATTCCCTCCTGCATGAGCCTGGTGCTCGCCACAACTCGTCCTTGGGGATCCACGATGGCGCTGATTCCCGTGTTGGCCGCACGCAGCACGTAGCGTCGATTCTCCACCGCACGGATGCGCACCATCTGGAAATGCTGGTAGGGGCCCGCGCTGGTGCCAAACCACGCATCGTTGGTCAGATTCACCAGGAGCGTGGCGCCCGATTCGGCGAAGCGCCGCACCAGCTCCGGAAAAATCATCTCGTAGCAGATCACCGTTCCCACGCGGAGCGGACCCACCCTCACCACGACCGGTTTCTCTCCCGGCACGAAATCGCCGATAGCCCCGCTCACCATCCGGTTGACGAACCCCAGAATCCCCGACAGAGGAACATATTCACCGAACGGCACCAGATGCATCTTGGCGTACGTTTCACCCCAGCTCCCGTCAGAGTGGATGAGAGCCGCGGCATTCACCGGTCTTATCTGACCCTTCACCTTGCGGTAGTCGACAGTGCCGAAGAGCAGCGAGATGCCCAGCCGCCGCGCCAGGAATTCGAGCCGTTCCCGATACTCTGTGTTCGGGTGGATTTCTCCGCCGGCGGCGGACACGGGAACCGCAATGGGAAAGGGAGAAGAAGATTCCGGCCACAGAACGAGGGTCGCCCCGGCCGCCGCCGCCTGGTCGGTAAAGCGCTCATGCTTCGCCACTATCGAGCGGGCCAGGGCGGCGTTCCACTTCTGATCCTGGGGCACGTTCGCCTGGACCACGGCGACGCGCGTCGCCGCTTCATTCGCTTCGCCCGGGCGGAGCTGCAGCCATCCCCACCCCACTGCCGCCCCGACCAGCACGAAGGCAATCGAATCGCCGGCCCGGAAAATGCTTTCTGCGCGAGCGAGCCGTCTCATCCATCCGGCGATCAGGACATTGGAGAGAATTACCAGAAACGAAACACCGTAGATGCCGGTGATGGAGGCAATCTGGATTCCCGGCAGGAACTCCGTCAGAGCATACCCCGAGGCTCCCCAGGGAAATCCTGAAAGGAAATGCCCGCGAACCCACTCCAGCGACACCCACAAGCATGGCAGCAGCACCAGGCTCGCGGCGGGATACTGCCGCTGCCACCGAGCCGCGGCGCATGAGAAGAGCGCTGGGAAGAGCGCCAGGTAAGCTACCAGCATCGCAAGCAGAGTGAGACTGAGAAGCGGATTCAATTCGCCGTAGCGGCGAAAAAACCGGAACAACCAGCTCAACAGGCAGCCAAAGTACCCGAGTCCCCAAAGCAGGCCTGCGAGTGCCGGGGCCTCCGGCATCTTCCAGTCCAGGACGAGCAGGAGAGGGACGAGCCCCACGAGAATCAGCGGCCAGAGCGCGGTTTGGGGAAGGGCCAGTGCGGTGAGAGCGCCAGACAGGACCAGGATGCCGGGGGGTAGGATCCGCCTCATCCGGCGGTGCGCCCCTCGAGCTGAAGCAGCCGCAGGGGTTCGCGCACGTCCACCTCACCGGCCGCCGCCCGGGCGAGCACTCCGGCGTAGAGGGTCTTCACCCCGGAGCGCGTCCCCTCCCTGCGGATTCCTCCCGGCAGCGATGGACGGGTGAGTCGCTCCCAGATGGCGGGGTCCCCGGGAAGAAACTCGAAGGCCGGCTCCAAATCCACCACTCCAGCGCCCCGGCACGCCCGGCAACCGGTGTTGGCGAAATAGAGCCCGCCTCCGCTGGGCTCGGCCATCAGGTTTGGGAATTCCTCCAGCAGATCGTATCGCCGCCGGCAATGCTCACAAATCCGCTCCACCATGCGAGCGCCCAGGATTCCGCACAGCCGTCCCTCCTTCACCTGAGGGAGCAGCCCTAGCTGATGGATCCATTCCAGAGCCTCGAAGGCGTCGGCCCGGCGCACCCCTGTCACCACCAGACGCTTTTCTCCGGCGTCGAACAAAGCCTCCGCCTCCTCCCGGGTTTCGATGGCGTGGACCGCCAGGAGATCGGGACGGTCTTCGATGGCAGCTTCGATGGAGTCGAGTAGGGCGTGGGGTCGAATCTCTTCCAGCACGCGGGCGTCCATGCCCGGAACGGGGAGAGAGTGCGGCCCCGCCAGGAAGATGCAACGCCCCGCCTGCCAGCGCACTGCCTGAATCAGCGCCGCGAGAATCTGGTCCCGACAGTGCCCCTCCGGCATGGCCAGGAACAGTATCCCCTTCCTGGCCGCGACCGAACTCTCGAGTCCGGCACGGGCCTGCGGGTAGTCTTCCAACATCTCTTCCAGCGACTCCTTCCGGATACGCTCTTCCACGATCCGAAGATGATAGGCATCACCGTTGAGGCTGGGAAGCGAGGTGACCAGAATCCCCAGGCGACGCTCGCCGTGGCGCAGCCGGAACCGCCCTTCTCGAGGGACAGTCCTGCCCCGCGCCGCCATTTTCGAGAGATCTTCGAGCACCAGTCCGAGTCCAGTCTGCAGAGCCCCCGGGAGAAGCCGGAGGCTGTCTCCACCCTCCCGCTGCCGGAAGCTCACCTTCAATCCATCTTCCACAGGCTCGAGAAGAATCTCCCGGCAACGGCGCTTGATCCCCTCGGCAACCAGGGATCGCAGCCAGATGACCGGAGATGCGCTCTCTTTAAGCACTTCCAGCGTCAGGGGAAAGATGTCCTTTGCCGGGTCGGAAAGAACGAGCAGTGAATCCTCCAGGACGCGGCGCACAACCCCCGGCTCATCGTCGGTCGCGAAAAACCTGGCCAGCGACTCCTGGATCAGTCCCGGCGGACAGATCACCGGCTCCACCTTCAATCCCGTGAGCTCCTCCACCGCGGGAATCAGGCTCGGGTTGTCCACGTAGGCGAGGGCCAGAAGGAGCCGGTCCCCTTCCCTCCGCAGCGGCACCATCTGGTAAAAGTGGGCCAGGCGCGCAGGGATCAGATCCAACAAGGGCTCTCTGCGGAGGATTTCCAGGAGGTCGGGAGCGATGATGCCAAAGTGATCCTGGAGAAAAACGAAAAGCGATCCCGGGGTTACCTTACCCAGACGCATCAACTGATAGCACAACCGCCCGCCGCGCAGCCGCTGCTCCGCGAGCGCCGCTTCCAAATCCTCCCGGAGCACCAAGCCCGCTTCCACGAGGAGCTCGCCAAGTAATCGCCGGTCGCCCATGGTCGCGGCCTCAGCCCTGGACTTTCACGATCCAGGCCCCGACCTTCTCCTCTTCGCGCACGCGCTGAGCCACCTTTTCCGCCGGCTCCCGCTCGGAATAGTTTCCGATTCTTACTTTGTATTGGGTCTGCCCCTCGGGCCCCTGGGTCGTATCGATGCTGGCCGCGTACCCTTTGTTCCGCAGCCGATCGACCAGCAGACGAGCCGAGGCCAGATCGCGAGTGGAGGCCACCTGCACCCGAAAGCGCTCGCCACCCTCACCCGGCGCCTTGGGACCGGAGCCGGCGCTCGCCGTATTCTTCGCAGACACAGGAGCGGGTGGAGGCGACGGCGCCGCTGGAAGCTCTGCCGGAGGCTCCCGGCGGGAGGCCGCGGATTTCGACGTTTCCTGAAGGCCGGGAGTCACTCTTTTTCCCAGGGTCTCATAGAAGGTCAAATCCTTAGGTGCCGCCGCGGGGTCCGAAGCCCCGGCAGGAGCGCTCCCCGCTGCCGCCACCGCAACGGCTTGAGATTCCGGCCGCCCCAGGCGCTCGCTCCATCGGCCGAGAAGAAACAGGACCAGGCCGAAGAACGCCAATCCTGCCACGGCCAGCGTGAGATGACGCCCGCCGAGCTGCACCTCCATCGAAGCCTCGGGACTGTCCTGGCGTCGAGCATCCTCTCCTTCGTTTGGTTCCGGCATGGGATGGTTTCTCCAGGGTGATGAAGTCTTCCTATCCGATTCCCACATTCATGGCCGGGTCGCCCCCGACACCGATGGAGTTCTTCCCGGAGAGCTTCACCCGGCTCATCGCCTGGTCCGCCGCCGACATCAGGCTGGCAGCGGAGTCCCCATGCAGCGGAAAGCAGGCTACTCCCAGGCTTGCGGTGAGGGAGGCCTCGCGACCTGGTTCCACCTCGAAGGGACGAGCGGCGATGGTTTGCCGCAAACGTTCCGCCAGATCATAGGCTCCCACGGCGTCCGTCTCGGGAAGCACGACACAGAATTCATCGCCACCGTAGCGGAACAGTTTGTCGCTTCCCCGGATGGCCGCCATGATTCGCTTGGCCAGCTCCCTCAGGGCGCTGCTTCCCGCGGCATGCCCATACAGGCTGTTGATTTCCTTGAGATTGTCCAAATCCAGGAAGATCACGGAAAGCACGGTGCCGTAACGCCGCGCCCGCTCGACTTCCTCGCTCATGAAGGAGTCCAGAAAACGCCGATTGTAGCTTTCGGTCTGGTCGTCCCGGATCACCAGTTCGCGCACCCTCTCCATGCGCAAAGTGTTGGCCAACCCCGGGAGACAGTCTCCCAGCAAGCGTTCGATGATCCGTGAGGCCGATTGTTGCGCTTCCGGCTGCAGGGGGGAATCGAATCCGATGAGCAGGCGGCAGCGGCAGTCGGACTCTTCTCCGGCGGCGGAGATGAGCCATTGAAATCCCAGCGCACCGAAAACCGCCGGCGAACGGCCGCCCTCCAGCTCGGCGTTCACGAATCCCTCGTCCGCCAGCACTTTTTCCAAGCGTAGGCGTACCAGCCCTTTCCTCCGGGAGTCGTCGCTTCCCACGTGCCCCCCCAGCAGGAGGTGCTCCCCTTCGTCCGAAGTCCGAAGATAGAGGAGTCCTCCCGAACCGCCTGCCAGCGCGCTGGCCCGGGAAACGATTCCTGAGGCATTCTCCGCCGGCTCCACCTGTCGGCTGATTTCCAGCGCGGCTCGCAGGATCTTCAGCTCGAGGTCTTTTGCCTCGTCGGCTGCCTTGGATCCCTCGTCATCCGGGCGATCTTCGATCACCGTTTCGCGAGCCCCGAGATCATGTCGATGGGAATGGGGAAAATGATCGTGGAGTTTTTCTCTGCGGCAATCTCCGTCAGGGTTTGAAGGTAACGCAGCTGGAGGGTGGTGGTGTTGACCGAGATGATTTCGGCCGCTTCGGCCAGGGCCCGGGAGGCCTGAAGCTCGCCATCCGCATGAATGATTTTGGCGCGCTTTTCCCTCTCCGCTTCTGCCTGCTTCGCCATCGCCCGCTGCATCTCGCTCGGAAGATCCACGTGCTTGACCTCCACCATCGAGACTTTGATGCCCCAGGGATCGGTGTGCTTGTCCAGGATGGTCTGGAGCTCCTGATTGAGCCTCTCCCGCCGGCTGAGCAGATCGTCCAGCTCGACCTGGCCCAGGACCGATCGGAGGGTTGTCTGCGCCAGCTGGGAAGTGGCGTAATGGAACTGCTCCACCTCCACCACCGCCTTCATCGGCTCGATGACTCGGTAATAAACCACCGCGTTCACCTTGACCGAAACGTTGTCCCGGGTGATGACGTCCTGGGACGGCACGTCGTGCACGATGGTGCGCAGGGAGACCCGCACCATTCGGTCGATGACCGTGAAGACCATGATGAAGCCGGGCCCCTTCGGGACGTGGATGAGCCGTCCCAGCCGGAAGACGACCGCCCGTTCGTACTCGTTGAGGATCTTGATGGAGCTGAGGAAGTAGAGCGCAATGAAAACGACGGCTACCAGAAACGGAAAGGAGAACGCGCCCGACGGGGTCATGCCATCCTCCTCGAAAGGGGCTCCGCTGGAGTGCGGAGCTCTTCGACCTCGAGCATCATACCCTGAACGCGCATTACCTTCACCTGCTTTCCTCTGGCGACCGGAGAGGAGCTCGTGGCGCTCCAGGATTCGCCGTGCACGAACACCCTGCCGGCGGGATTGAGATCGCTCAGCGCCTCCCCGAGCGATCCCACCAGGCCTTCCGCCCCGGTGGTCACCTGTTGCCGGTGGACCCAGAGGATCCGGTGGGTCAAGAAAGCCATGAGCAGGGCCGCGGATAGCGCCAATCCCCCGGCCGACCACAGCGGCACCTCCAGGCCTTGTGCCTCCTCCCGCCGGAATAGCATCAGAGTTCCCAGCATCAGCGCCGCGATGCCGCCCACCGTGAGAATGCCGTGGCTCACGACTTTCAGCTCCAGGATGAACAGGGTGACCCCCAGGAGCACCAGGAGGAGCCCCACATAATTAATAGGGAGGATCTGGACGGCCGCGGCGAAGCAGAGCAGGCATAAAGCCCCGAAGACACCGGGAAAGATCAGGCCCGGGTGGGTGAATTCAGCATAGAGCCCCAGCACCCCGAGGATGAGCAGAAACAATACATACTCGGGGTCCGCGATCCAGGAGAGGAACCGATCCCTCGCCGACATTCGAACCCGCTCGACCCGGGCTGCCCCCAATTCGAGCCGGACTTCCTCCCCGTTGAACCGGTGGACATTCTTTCCATCGAGCTTTTGCAGAATGGCCGTCTGGCTGGGAAGGACATAGTCGATGAGCCCTCCCGCCAGTGCCTCCTGCTCGGTGAAGGCACGGCTGGAGCGCACCGCCTCCTCCGCCAGCGAGACATTCCGGCCGCGATTCTGTGCCAGCGTCCTGACCCATGCAGCCAGATCATTTTCCGCTTTTTGCATGAGGACCGCCGCCTCCCCCCGCTGCTCCCCCGCCTGGAAGAGCCCGACCGGATGGGCGGCGCCGAAGCGGGTTCCCGGGGCCATCACGGCCACGTCCGCCGCCATAGTAATGAAGAAGCCGGCGGAAGCGGCGTGCGAGCCCGAAACGAAGACGACCACCGGAACTTTCGATCCCGTGATTGCATTGACGATCTCCTGGGTGCTCCGGACCAGCCCTCCGGGAGTGTCCAGGCTGAGGATCACCAGAGCGCATTGCGCTCGTTCCGCTTGCACGAGGGCTTGCTTCACGTACTGGGCGGTGATGGGTTGAATGGCGTCAAAAAGCTCCAGGGAGATCACCCGCGGAGGGCCGGTGGGCTCGCCCCGGACGACAGAGCTTCCCTGCAGGCAAACAAGAAAAGCCAGCAGGATTCCGGCTTTCCAGGAAGGACGGTATCCCTCAGATCGTGCCAAGGGTCACTCCTTCAGCCCCCGCTTCCAACCGCCGGGAGGTCGCGACACTCCTGGAGTCGCCTCAGTCCGTCCTGGATGAGGCTCTCCTTCACCGCGTAGGAGATGCGCAGGTACCCATCCATTCCGAATGCCAGGCCAGGCACCGTCGCGAGGCCCAGGCCCAGCAAAAGCCCCCGGGCCAGGTCCGCAGAGTTCGCGAATCCGAAGCGCTCCATAAATCCCTTCATGTTCGGAAAGACGTAATAGGCCCC
The DNA here is from genome assembly GCA_022616665.1 of Acidobacteriota bacterium. GTDB lineage: Bacteria > Acidobacteriota > Polarisedimenticolia > Gp22-AA2 > AA152 > AA152. Next base: position 7,622 of record JAKEFJ010000023.1, on the reverse strand, counting down.
CTCCGGGGTCAGGCAGCGGATCCCCTCGACCCGGGACAGGCCTTGCACCATCCGATCGCGCCGCCGCCGGTACTCTTCGCGCATCGACTCCAGCACCGAGCGCGGAATCGACAGAGCTTCGACCGCCCCCTTCATGGCGAAGGAAGCGGTGTGGCTGGCGTCGTGGGACTGAATCTTGATCATGGCGGCAATGAGATTGCGGGGGCCCAGGGCGTACCCGACCCGCCAGCCGGTCATGGCATAGCTCTTGGAGAACGAGCCCACCAATACCAGCTGATCCCTCAGCTGGGAGGCCATGGGGGCGAACGAAGCGAAGGGCCCGTTTCCATAGTGGAAGAACTCGTAGGTCTCGTCGGAGATCAAGAGGAGGTCGTGACGTCGTGCCACTTCGGCAAAGCGCTCCACTTCCTCCCGAGGAATGACCGCACCGGTAGGGTTGCACGGAGAGTTCAGAATCACCGCCTGCAACCCGCCCTCGGAAAGGGCACGCTCCAAGACCTCCGCCCGCGGCAGAAACCCCTCCTCCTCCCGCGTGCGTAGAATCACCGGCTGGGCGCCGGCAAGCCTGACCTGGTCCGGGAAAGACACCCAGTATGGGGCGAAGATCGCCACGCGGTCCCCCGGCTCGAATGCGGCTTGGGCAAGGAGGAACAGGATGTTCTTCCCCCCACACCCAACCATCACATCCTCCGGGGCGTAGTCGGTTCCGTGGTCCCTGCGAAAGCGCTCCGCCAAGCCGGATCGCAGCTCAGGGATTCCTCCGGTATCGACGTAGTGGGTGAAATCCTGATCCAGCGCACGCTTGGCGGCATTCTTGATCGGCTCGGGAGTGTTGAAGTCAGGCTCCCCTGGCCCGAAATCGATGACATCGACTCCCTCCCGCCGGACTTTCTCGGCATCCGACTTCGCCTGAAGCGTGGCCGATGGAGTCAACTCCCTCACCCGGCGTGAGAGCTTCATCCTCGACTCCTTCGTTGAGCTCGCGTGGCAGGCTTGCGGGTGGCTTTCCTGCGGCGGTTCCCAACCCGGGCCCCGAGTCGGAGCTCCACCTCGGAAGGGACGAGCCCGGTCACGCTTCCCCCGAGACGAACGACTTCCTTCACCAGGCGCGAGGAGAGATACGAATAGGCCTCGCTGGGCATCATGAACACCGTCTCGATGGAGGAGTCCAGGCGGCGGTTCATCAGCGCCATCTGGAACTCATACTCGAAATCTGAGAGGGCACGCAGGCCCCGCACGATGACCCGCGCTCCCCGCCGTTGGGCGTAATCCACCAGGAGTCCGTCGAAACTGTCCACACTGACATTGGGAATCCCGGACGTGGCGCGCTGCAGAATTCTTCTGCGCTCCTGAAGGCCAAAGAGCGCCTCCTTCTCCGGATTACGCAGGATGGCCACTACGATACGATCGAACAGGCGGCTCCCCCTCCGGATGATGTCCAGATGGCCGTTGGTGACCGGGTCGAACGATCCCGGGTAGACCGCCAGTACTTTCACCTCTCCTCCTCATCGCCGCGGGGTGCCTCCCCCGGCTCAGCGTCCCCGCTCCACCATCTCCTCGGCGTGCCGCAGGGTCAACTCAGAGATACGCTCGCCACCCAGCATCCGGGCGATTTCCTTGACTGCCCCCGCTCGATCGAGGTCTTCTACCCAGACCTCCGTTCGTCCTTGCCGGGCGCGCTTGCTCACGCGAAGATGGTTGTCGGCCAGGGAGGCGATCTGTGGCAGGTGGGTCACACAGAGGACCTGGCCACCCTTGCCCAAATCTCTCAGCTTCTTTCCCACCGCCTGCGCCACCTTCCCTCCGACGCCCGCATCCACCTCGTCGAATACCCGGAGCGTTCCCTCGCTTTCTTTTTTCAGCACCAGGTGGATGGCCAGCATGATCCGGGAGATTTCTCCTCCCGAGGCGGTGCGCGACAGCGGCTGGAGGTCTTCCCCCGGGTTCGCTTGTAGGAGGAATTCTACCCTGTCCCATCCCGAGGAGGTGCAGACCACCGGCGCTCCTTGCCTTAATACTGCGCCCCCGGGGTGTCCTTCCACCCGAAAATCCACGCGGAAATCGGTGCCTACCAGGGCCAAGTCCCCCAGTTCTTTTTTCACCGCTGCTTCCAGGGATTTGGCGCCCACCTGCCTCCGGGCGGAAAGCTCCGAGGCTTGCCGTGCGCAGATAACCGACATCTCGTCGATCCTGCTTCGCAGCCCTTCTTCGGAATGCTCCGGCGACATCAGGCTCGCCAGCTCGGCTTCGCAATTCCGCAAGAACGCAAGCACCGAAACCTCGTCGGGGCCGTACTTCCTGAAGAGGCCTTCCAGTTGCGCGAGTCGAGCCTCGATCTCCTCCAACCGCCCGGGCCCTTCCTCCTCAACCCCGCCCGCGGCCCGCATGGACTCTGCCAGATCGATAAGTGCCAGGCGTGCCTCCTCGGCGGCGGGAAGCGAACCGGCCACGTTCGGATCGAAGCCGGAAAGCTCCCGAGCCTGGACCAGCGCCTTCTCCAGGACTCCCAGGGCGGAGACTTCACCTTCGTAGAGGGCCTCCAACCCCGAGCGAGCCAGCTCCAAAATCTTCGCGCGATTGCGCACACGCGACCGCTCGGCGCGAAGGCTCTCCATTTCCCCCGTCTTGATCCCGCCTCTCTGGATTTCCTCCACCTGAAATCGAAGGATCTCCTGGCGGCGTGCCAAATCGTGCCAATCCTTCGTGAGCGCCTGCATGTTTTCGAGCGCCTGCTCCAGCTCCTGCTTCGCCGTTCGCATTCCCTCGAGAAGGACCTCGTTGCCACAATAACGATCCAGAATCGGCAGGTGCTCGGCCCGGCGCAGGAGCGCCTGGTGATCATGTTGCCCGTGGAGGTCGACCAGCGCCTCCCCGACCTTGCGCAGGTCCGAGAGGGTGGCAAGCTTTCCGGCGACGAAGGCACGGCTGCGCCCCCCGGAAGAAATCTCGCGGCGCAGAATCAGCTCTGGGTCCTCCGACTCGAAGCCGTGCTCCCTCAAGATGGAGGGCAGAGGTCCTCGAGGTGGCAGGTCGAACACGGCTTCCACCAGAGCCGAGTCCTCGCCCGAGCGAATGCGCTCCGTATCCGCCCTTTCGCCCAGCAGGAGTCCGAGGGAATCCACCAGGATGGATTTCCCGGCACCGGTTTCTCCGGTGATGGCGGTGAGGCCCGGCGAAAATTCGAGGGAGACATCGCGGATGATGGAGAGGTTTTGGACTCGCAGGTATTTGATCATCCGTCACGCGGCGGGAGGCTCGTCCCGCTTCCGCCGTCGGATGCTAGCATTCGACCCCAGGGGAGTCAAGCATTTCCCCATTTGGCCTCGATCTCCTATCTCTTTTCCTGACGGGGCTTTGACTTGGGGATCCTCCTGCTCTATATTACCGGTGGCTGAGTCGAAACTCCCCGCGCGGGCGCCCCTCCCCGGTCGGCGCCTGCCAGCGATTTTCAGTTCTCACCTCGTCTCCATCACGGAGGGATTCTTGACCGCTTCGATTCAAAGCTGCCTCGCGTTCCTGATCCTCCAGGGTTTCCAGGGTGACGTTCTGCACTTGATTGCAGGCTCCGGCTGGGTTGCGCGTCTGGTCCTTGGAATTCTGCTGGTCTTCTCGGTCCTGGCACTTTCCGTCATGATCGACAGGTTCCGAGTCTACCGGCGCGCCCGCAAAAGCAGCCTCGCCTTCCTGGCGGCGCTGGATCAAACTCGAAATCTCGCCGACCTGAGGGATCGCTGCGACCGCTTCGCGGGCAGTCCCCTCGTCACCCTTTTCAAGGCAGGATTCCGCGAAATCACCTCCCAGGCGCTGGGAGGAGAAGACCGCCGCTTTCCCTCCGCCGCGGTCTCGGAAACGCAGGTGGCCAGGAGCGTGGAGAGAATTCGGCGCGTTCTGGATCGCGCGGCCCTCACCGAGAGCGAGCGACTGGAGGCCTTTTTGCCCGTGCTCGCCACCACGGGAGCGGTCACGCCGTTCGTGGGACTCTTCGGAACGGTGTGGGGAATCATGAACGCGTTCACGCAAATCGGAGCCCAGGGCTCCGCCAGCCTCGCCGCGGTAGCCCCGGGGATCTCGGAGGCCCTGATCACCACCGCCGCCGGACTCATCCCCGCCATCTCCGCCGTCGTCGCCTACAACTATTTTCTGGGAAAGCTCCGGCAGCTCAATTCCCTTCTGGACGAATTCACCCTGCGCTTCATTGCCATCGCCGAACAGCATCTGGAGACCGCCTCGGTCCCCGGAGCGTTGGAGGCGAGCAAGCGGAGGCTGTAGCCATGGCCATTTCCGCCCCCGCCCCCTCGGGAATGCGACGCGGCCGGCGCCCCGCCCTCTCGGACATCAATGTCACTCCCCTGGTGGACGTCGTCCTCGTGCTCTTGATCATCTTCATGGTCACGGCCCCGATGATGCAGCGGGGCGTCGACGTGCGATTGCCACGGGTGGAATCCTCGGCTGATGCCCAGGAGCAGCGGCTGGTGGTCACCGTCGGGAGAGATCAGAAAGTCTACCTCAATGACAAGCTGGTGGGAGTGAGCCTCATCGGAGAGCGGGTCCGGGACCTATCCCGGAGCAGTGGCGTGGATTTTGTTTTCCTCCGAGCGGACCGCGAAGTTCCGTATGGACGCGTGATGTCGGTGATGGACGCCATCAAGAAGGCCGGCATCGAAAAAGTCGGACTGGTCACCGAGCCGGGTCCCGCTCCCAGGAGAGAGCGGTGACGGTGGTTCGTCTCACCCTGCGCTCCCCCCGCGGTCTGTTCATGCACTGGTTCTCATTGCTGGGCGCTTCCTTCACGGTGCACCTGACACTGATCCTGGCGCTGATCTTCCTGCCCAGAGCCTTCCGACCGCACCTGAATTTTCCCGATGTCTATACCGTGAATCTCGTTTCACTCCCTGCCGGGACTCCCGGACCCAAGGCGTCCGCGGCACCGGCACCGAAACCGGCGGCACCGACGCCTGCCCCGGCGCCCGCCCCGGCAAAGCCCAAGCCGGCCATCAAGATTCCCGAGAGGCCAACCTCCAAGCCGGTGAAATCCAAGCCCGTGGCCAAGTCTCCTGCTAAGCCCAAGGCCGAGGAGACGAAGCCTGATGCCAGCAGCGACGCCCGGGAAGACTCCAGCGTGTCGGGTAAGGAAGCGAGCCCTCCCCAGCCTGCGGGACAGGTTTCCGCTCCCGTCCCGGGACTCTCGGCGGGTGGGGAGGGAGCTCCGGGGGGATCGGGGGCGGGCGGTGCGGGCGGCATGCTGGATGATGCGACCTTCCAGTACGGATGGTACCTTTCCAATATGAGCTCCATGTTCTCGCGAAACTGGACTCGACCCATCAAGCCCGATCTGGATCGCACCCTGCGGGCTGTGGTTCATTTCAGAATCCAGAAGGACGGGCATCTGACCGAGATTGTGCTGGAACAGCCCAGCGGTGATGCGTCGCTCGATCGCTCGGCGTTGCGCGCCATTCAGGATTCCAACCCTCTCCCTCCGCTTCCCTACCAGTATGGAAAGGATTCGCTGGGGGTCCGCTTCTTTTTCGACCTTGTCCCCGACTGACGGGGATCCATTCCGGGAGCCTTGGAGCTTGAAACGATACTTACGAATCGCTGCGATTCTGCTTGCTGGACTGTGCGCGGGGCGCCCCGCGCACCCTCAATCGTCGGACATCACGCTGGGAATCTCCGAGACGGCGGCCCGGCGGATTCCCCTGGCCCTGCCCGATTTCGCGCCCGCCTCCTCGTCCCAGACTCGCAAGGCGGCCGAGGACATCACCAAGACGCTGCGGGACGACCTTTCGTTCTCCGGGTATTTCAACGTCGTGAAGCCCGCTCTTTACTCCGACATCGCCGGCTACTCGGAAAAAAAGGTGCTCTACAAGCAGTGGTTGGACATCGGCGCCGAATCCGTCGTTCTCGGAAAAGTGCTGGAAGAGCCGGGAAAGATCGCGGTGGAGGGGAGGCTCTACGACAATCGCCAGCAACAGCTGGTCATGGGCCGGCGTTACCGGGGTGAGCCGGAGACGGCGCGCAGCATAGCCCATCGCCTGGGGGATGAAATCGTCAAGCAGTTCACCGGGCAGCCGGGGTTCTTCCAGACACGGATCGCCTTCGTCTCCCAGGTGGGGCGCGGCAAGGAAATCTTCGTCATGGATTATGACGGAGAGAGGATCAAGCGCCTGACCAACAATGGAAGTCTCAACCTGAATCCCTCCTGGTCCCCCGACGGAAAGGAGATCGCCTTCCTCTCCTACCGCTCGGGCCGTCCCGAGCTGGTGATCCTCTCCAGCGGCGGCGAGCTGCGCAAGGCCTTCCCCCAGCAGAAGGGGCAGCTGAATCTGGCGCCCGAATGGTCGCCGGACGGCAAAAGGATCGCCTTCTCCGGGAGTCGTGACGGGAATGCGGAGATATTCGTGTTGCGGGTCTCCGATGGGCAGCTCACGCGGCTTACCACGAACCCCGCGCTGGATACCTCCCCCTCCTGGTCCCCCACCGCGCGGGAAATCGCCTTCGTTTCGGATCGCAGCGGCTCTCCCCAGATTTACATCATGGATGCGGAAGGGACCAACGTCCGGCGGCTCACCTACGAGGGGAACTGGAACGATCTCCCGGCCTGGTCGCCCAAGGGGGACAAGATCGCCTACTGCTCCCGGCTGGAGGGACACTTCGACCTGTTTGTTCGGGATCTCGCCACGCAGAAGTCGTCGCGGCTGACCCAGGGCCCTGCCAACAGTGAAGATCCTCGCTGGGCCCCTGACGGGCACCACCTGGTTTTTGCCTCCGACCGCAGCGGCAACTATGACATTTATGAAATGATCTCCGACGGGACCGGCGTCCGTAGGATCACTCAGGGAGGTCGCAGCTTCAACCCGGACTGGTCTCGCTGACCCTCCGATGAGAGCAACGATTCCGCCGGAAGTACTGTGCTATAATCCGCGAGCCTTGAACCTCTCTCGGAGACTCTTGGCGCTTCATCAATCGTTTTTTGGGAAATCCAATCGTCCGTAAGACCCCCCAATGTCGACCTGAATTCTTCTGGAGGAGTCTGATGTCGAAGCGGTTTCAGAGTGCTCTTTTCGGCCTGATCATTCTTCCTCTTCTCGTCTTCGTGGTGGGCTGTCCTAAGAAGCCGCCCCCCGAGGTGCCTCAGACGACACCGCCTCAGACCGAAAAGGCTCCCGCTCCGCCGGAAGAGGTCAAGGACACTTCGTCCTTCGACGAGACTCAGGAGAGCCCCGGCATCTCCATCGAAGATCAAATGAGCGAGGAGATCCGGAAGCTCAACGAGCAGCGGCCGCTTGGAACCGTCTATTTCGACTACGATCAGGCGGATCTGCGCCCGGACGCGCTCGAGCAGCTGAAGAAGAACGCGGCCTGGCTCAAGTCCAACCCCGCGTTCCGGGTGCGAATCGAGGGAAATTGCGACGAGCGCGGAACCGTCGAGTACAACCTCGCCCTCGGGGAGCGCAGAGCCGTGGCGGCGAAAAACTACCTCGTCAAGGCCGGCATCGACGCGGGCCGCCTGGAGACCATCAGCTACGGTGAGGAGCATCCGGTGGATCCGGGCCACGACGAAGCCGCCTGGGCGAAGAACCGGCGGGATGACTTCACCATCATCGGAAAGACTTCGAGGTAGG
>JAKEFJ010000195.1 GCA_022616665.1 Acidobacteriota bacterium | reverse complement strand
TGCCTGAGCCAGGTGTCGATCCAGAACGACTCGATCCGGACGATTTCCTTCTGCTCCTCCCCCATCGAGCCCGAGACATCCATCATGTACAGAATGGCTGCGGTGGTCTCGGGCAGGATGGTGGGCTTCCAGGTACGGTACCGCTTGTCTTCCCGGATGATGAAAGGAGCAGGGATCGAGCGGCGGTACGTCCCGCTGGCCAGAGAGCGCTTCAACATCTCCTTGTAGGTACGCCGGAAATGCCTCAGGGTCTCCGGGCCCGTTGGGGCGATGCCGGTGTATTTGGACTTCTCGGTCACGATGTTCTTCTTCCCCCTGGGCTCGATGCGGGGAAGCTCCAGCTCCTCTCCGAGCATCTCCGCCAGCTCCTCCAGGCTGACCTCCACCTCGAGAATGTGCTGGCCCGGGGCGTCACCGGCCTGTCCGGTGCCATCCTCGGGCTGGGCGGCGCCCAGCACCGTCCCGACGTCTCCCTCGCCCTGGCCCACCCCTCCCGCCTGGCGGCTGCCATGCACGAAATGGGGGATGGAGATCTGCGGCAGGGGAATGCTGATGAGCTCCTTGCCTCGACGACCGATGAGCTCGCCACGGGAGATGTACTTACGCAGATCCTGCTTGATCTTTCCGCGGATGATTTGCTTGAAGCGATGGTGGTCCTGCTCGATTCGAAGGATCATGGTGGAATCCGGGATCGCCCCGGGGAGGGACGCTAAAGGGAGGGGCCCCGGCTCGTTGCGGGGCGGTTTTCTTCAGTCCCGCGCGTCCCCCCGGGCGAAGATGCTGGCGATGTAGTTCAGCACGTCTGTGGCGCAGACGTCACAGTAGCCGTAATCTTTGATGAGGCGGCTCTTGACCACGTCAATCTTCTCCTGGGTTTCCTTGTCCACCACGCTGCTCACCAGGCTCGTGAGCTTGATGGAGTCCTTCTGATCCTCGAACAACTTGAGCTCCAGGGCCTTGTGAAGCCGCTCGTTGGTGCGGTAGTTGAAGGTCTTGCGCTCCACGGCCAGAGCGCCGATGTAGTTCATGATCTCCCGCCTGAAATCGTCCTTGCGATTCTCCGGGATGTCGATCTTCTCTTCGATGGAGCGCATGAGCCGTTCGTCGGGCTCCTCGTCCTGGCCCGTGTACTTGTTCCGGACCCGCTCCTTCTGGGTATACGCCTTGATATTGTCGATGTAATTGGCGCACAGGCGGCTGATGGCCTCCTCGTCCGCCGAGATGGCCCGCTGGACCTCGTTCTTGGCGATGTCCTCGTATTCCTGCTTGACCACCGAAAGCAGGTCCCGGTAACGCTTCCGCAGCTCCTCGTTGGTGAGCAGGGAGTGGTGCTTTAGCCCGCTTTCCAGCTCGTTGAGCACCATGAAGGGATTGATGCATCCCTCTCCCTTGTCCGAAACCAGGGCATTGCTGATCTTGTCCTGGATGTAGCGCGGAGAGATGCCGTCCATCCCCTCGCGCATCGCTTCCTTCCGCAACTCCTTGACGTTGTCCTCGGTGAAACCCGGGAGCGTCTTTCCGTTGTAAAGCTTCAGTTTCTGGAGCAGCGTCAAGTCCGCCTTCTTGGGCTCCTCAACACGCGTGAGGATGGCCCACATGGCGGCCATCTCGATGGTATGCGGCGCGATGTGCTTGCCGCGAATTCGGGCTGGGTTGTAGTCCTTCTCGTAAATCTTGATTTCCTCGGCGAGCTTGGTGATGTACGGAATGTCGATTTTCACCGTCCGATCCCGCAATGCCTCCATGAACTCATTGTGCTGCAGTTTGCGGTACTCGGGCTCGTTGGTGTGGCCGATGATGACCTCATCGATGTCGCACTGGGCGAATTTCTTGGGCTTGATTTTGTGCTCCTGGGAAGCGCCCAGCAGGTCGTAGAGGAATGCCACGTCCAGCTTCAGCACTTCCACGAACTCGATGAGGCCCCGGTTGGCGATGTTGAACTCGCCGTCGAAGTTGAAGGCCCGGGGATCCGAATCGGCCCCGTATTCGGCGATCTTCCTGTAGTTGATGTCCCCCGTGAGCTCGGTGGAGTCCTGGTTTTTCTCGTCCTTGGGCTGGAACGTTCCGACACCGATTCGATCCTTCTCCGAAAGGATCAGTCTGCGAACCTTCACGTGGGAGATGATCCGGGTCCAGTCGCCGCCGAACCGGAGGTTCAGCTCCTTGTATTGCTGCCGGCAGGCCGGGCAGAGGTCCCCTTCCACGGAGATCCGCTCGGTCTCGGGTTTCCCCTCACTGAGCTTGGAGAGAATCTCGCCCCTCAGGTCCAAGGGGATGAGGTGCAGCGGCTCCTCGTGCATGGGGCAGGGGATTTCCGCCACCGCCTGATCCTGCTTCTTCCGGGTATTCTCCTCATCCACGATCCAGGAAAAAGTGTAAACGGCACCCTCCGGGGTGCGCGAGTAGTCCTCGAGCCCCTTCTTGAGGAGTCGGACGATCGTGCTTTTTGAGCTGCCGACTGGGCCATGGAGGAGCAACACGCGCCGTTCGGTTCCGTAACGCTTCGCCGCGGATTTGAAGACATTCACCATCTTCATCAGGGGAATGTCCAATCCAAAAACTGCGTCCACGCCGCCGTGGCTTTTATCGTCGAAGTAATTGTAGTGAATGATTTTTTTCTTGTACTCGTAGTATTCCCGCGTCCCCTGGGCGAGAATCATGTCGTACACCCGCTGGAATGCCGAGCGGGTCACGCGCGGGTTCTGCCTGGCAATCTGCAGATAGTCTTCGAAACTTCCTTCCCAATGCTGGTCCCTGAAACCCTTCAAGTCCTGGAGCCTGCCGATCATCTGGATTACTTCGGTGCCCGATGACATGGCCTCTCCGCCTCCCAAGCCGGTTCGATGTTTCGATTGATGAATCCTGCGCCGCCGTCAGGAACCTATTGGAAAGAAGATAGTTCTTCCACTCGGAGGCGCTCCGTTGCGCAATATAATGCTCAGTCAAAGAATTGTCAAAGATTTTCCCGGAGCGCGGTCCCATGCACCATCGCGGAGAAGCGGGAGATCCGAAAGGCAGGAAAATGGGGAACGGACTCAACGGCTCCGCGGACGGAAGACAACGCGGGCGGTGGCGAGAATGCCGAAAGCCATCGCCACGCAGGTGGCACCCAGGACGATCATCCAGCCCGATGCACCTCCCCAGAAAGTGAGGCTCCTGGGGGTGGAGAAGAGGGAGGGGATTTCCGCCCGGGTGGCCACATTGACGACCAAGGAGAAAGCCAGCTGCCCGAGGGCGATGAGCCAATCGGTAAGCAAAGTGGGATCGGCGAGGGAGGTTCTGCCCAGAGAGGCCCGCGCCACGAAGAGGGCTCCGGCGCCCGAAGTAAGAGACGCCATGCCAACGAAGGCTGCCCAGAAAATCGCTTTCACCAGCCGCAGGTGAGGCACGCTCTTGCGGCCGACGGAGAGAGGGTTCTTGCGGACCAGGCGCATCACCAAAAGCCTCAATTCGGACGGCGGAACGACCTGGGGTAGAGAATCCAGAGCCTGCAAAGTTCGGCGGTGGCCTTCTGCCCTCCGTCGGCAGGCACCACAGACACGAAGGTGGTCTCCGACTCGGCCGGAGTCGGCGAGCGGAATCTCTCCTTCGACGAATTCTGGCAGGAGGCCGGTGACCCGGGCACACGATTCCATTAGGACTCCAGTCTCTTGCGAAGAATCTCGCGGGCGCGAAACAGGCGGTTTTTCACGGTCCCGAGGGGCAATCGCTTCATCCGGGCAATCTCTTCGTAGGACATCCCCTGGAGATGCCTGAGTAGAATCAGCTCGCGGTAGGGGGTTGGAAGAGCATCGATGGCGTGGGAAATCTGCTCCCCCAACTCCCGAGACGCCAGAAGATCTTCAGGTCCGTGGGCAGCGCTCTTCAGCTGGATGGCCCCTTCAGGGCCGTTGTCGCTCTCCCTGGAGTCGTTCAGGGACAGAAGCACGGGAGCTTGCTTGCGCAAGTGATCAATGCTTCTGTTTGACGCAATGCGATACAGCCAGGTGGAGAATCGAAAGGTAGGATCAAAGCGCTCCAGCGACCGGTACGCCTTGAAGAAGACTTCCTGGGCGAGGTCGAGGGCCTGCTCATAATCGCCGATCATCCGGTAGATGAAGTTGACGATCGGGCGCTCATACCGGGCGATCAGGGCCTCGTAGAGATCCGCTTCTCCGGCGAGAATGCGAGTCACCAGGAGCTCGTCGGACGGGAGGGGAGCCGGGCCAATCCGGCCCGCGGCGAGCTCCGTTTCTGAGCGACGAGCCAGTCGCGTGTCCCGCATCTTCGCTACACCTAAATTACCGGAATGGAGTTTTTGGGTAAGTCCGGGGAGATTCTACAGCAACTCCCCGTTCATTAAAACGTCCGGGGCGGCCGGAAGTTTCGCGGAGATGCAAGAATTCTTAGTGGTTGACAGAGAGATTTCGCGCAAGCTAGGATAAGTCCTGTCTCATCAAGGGAGTGCGTATTGCAGGGTTGGTTATCCCCCCACCGGATCAGCCCCAAACAGCGCGAGGCGCTCTTTTCCCTTCTCGATTCCCCGGAGCCCTCCACAGCCGCGGCCAGGGCCCGCGACTTCGGCCTCGCCGATCAATTTCCCGTGCATGCCACTCTCATCTCCTTTCTGAGCCATTTGGAGATGAAGGAGGACGAGGCCGCCGGGCACTGGCACGCCATCGCGCTGCGTAGGGAAGAATTGACCTGGAGACTCGGGAGGGATCCGGGTACGCGCGTCGCCGCGATGGACTACCTCATGAATGAGCAGCGGCTCCTTTCCCGCCCCAAATTTGTGGACGAGTCGGCGATGGAAATCGCCGAGAGCGCCGCCGACGCCGACGGATTAACGGGCCTCCCCAATGAGAGGACGTTCCGTAAGGCCATCCGTGGCGAGATTCGCCGGGCCAGCCGAAGGGTTCAAGAATTCACCTTGGCTGTCCTGGACCTGGATGGATTCCAGCGGGTCAATCGCAGCCATGGCCGTGCCGCCGGGGATGGCGTACTCAGGGAAGTGGCCATGTTGATTCAAGCCCGCTTGAGGGACATGGACCTGGCCGGGCGCTTGGGCGGAGGTCACTTCGCCCTCCTGCTCCCGCTCACGCGCCGCCCAGGCGCCCATGTCGCAGTCGAGCGAATCCGGATCGCGGTACGGGACGCATACCTCCGGGCGGGTCCTGCTGGCCCAGTCATCGCCCTGACCCTATCCGGGGGGCTCGCGGCCTATCCCGACGATGGCGACACGGCACAGTGCCTGCTGGAGCGCGCGGTGCAGGCCCTCTCCGGAGCACGTAGCCAGGGTGGAAACCAGGTCATGTTGCATCATCAGGAGAAGCGCCGCTGTTTGCGGCTGAGACCCATGGGGGCGCCGGTCAAATCCCTAGCCCAGCGCCGAGGGTCGGATGCGGCGGGCTGGGTTCGAGTCCGGGATATCAGCCGGTCTGGTGCCCTCCTTGAAGGTCCGACAGCGCTCGCGCGAGGGGAGGACTTGCTGCTTCGGATGACCAGCGACTCCCTCAAGATGGAGCTATCCCTCGAGGCCCGGGTCATCCGTGCCGAGGCGGCGCCGAAGGCCGAGGGCAGCATCTATCGCACGGGCGTCAGGTTCTTCACCCCCAGCCCAGCGACCGAAGCATCCCTGGAAAAGTTCCTGGAGCTCATCCGCCGTCAGGGCGTGGAGTAGGAGCACCCTTGATCACTCCCCACGAGGTCGAACGAGTCAAGGGTGAGCTGCTGGCTTTGTTGGACGAGGACTCCCACAATGAAGAGCGCATCCTGGGTCGCCTTTCCCAGATCCGCTGCGAAACCGGCATTCAGGTCCATTCCGCCCTGCTTTTGATTCTCACCCACTTGATGATGGACGAGGAGGAAGCACGCAGCCACTGGAACGCCGTCCTCCAGCATCGGATTCATCTGATTGCGCGGGTCGGTCGGGAAGTCGGCCTGAGGGTGGCTGCTTTCGATTACTTCATCAACGTCAATCGAAAGCTCACCCGGCCGAAGATTATCGAAATGTCGGTCTTTGAGGAATCGGAGCGATCCAGCGCTTTAGACTCCCTCACGGGGCTTACGAATCAGCGCTCCTTCAAGTCCAGCCTTCAGAGGGAGCTCAGGCGCTCCAAAAGGTACGAGCTGGAGCTCTGCCTGCTGTCGATGGATCTGGACAATTTCCGCGAGATCAACGAGCGATACGGCGATCTGGTGGGAGACATCCTGTTGAAGGAAGTGGCGATTTTGATCAAGAACAAGATTCGCGACATCGACGTGGCAGCCCGCTGGGCCGGAGAAGAATTCGTGCTCATGCTTCCCGAGACGGAGCGAATGGGAGCCTACCTGGTTGCGGAACGCATCCGCATGGAGATCGAGCGGCACTTTGTCCGCAGAGAGGTGGACGGGAAGCCCATCCATATGACGCTCAGCATCGGGATCGCCAAATACCCGGACGATTCCACGGTAGGGGAGCGTCTCATCGCTCGAGCGGAGGAAGCGCTTTATCAGGCCAAGGCTCGAGGAGCGAACTCCGTGGCGGTGTACTATCGGGAGAGGAGGAATTTCATCCGCTTCGATCCCAGTCACCGGGCCCTGAGCATCGAGGTGAAACCCTCCGACCATCCTCTCCCGGAGCCCGTTCCACCGCAGGCGAAAAACGTGAGCCGGAGCGGTCTCATGGTGGAAACGGCGCGCCCCTATGGAATTGGCGAGTGTGTCGTGGTGAAATGCCACGATGCGGGCGGTTCCGACCAGCTCACGCTCAAGGGGCGCGTCGTGCGGGTGGAAGAGTTGGATGATCGGGGAATGCCGGGCCGCTTCGATGTGGGGATCGCGTTTATCCTGGAGTGGGAACATCAGGAGGCCGAAGTGGCTCGCTTTCTTCAACGGGAGAGGCCACGGCCCGGATAGATGATCGCCTTGGGCATCGATACCTCCACCCCGGCCGGAAGCGTGGCGCTCCGACGGGAAGAGCGACTCTTGGGGGAAATCAACCTTGCCACGGGAGAGCACCATCAGGAGAAGCTGCTTCGGAGCATCGACTTCCTCCTGGACCTGGTCGGCCTGGACATCTCCCAGGTGGATCTCTTGGCGGTGGCTCTCGGTCCAGGCACCTTCACGGGGCTGCGTGTGGGGATCGCCACCGTAAAGGGATTGGCGGTGGCAACGGGAGTTCCCGCCTTTGGATTCTCCACCCTTCTGGCTTTGGGGCACCGGTACAGCGCTCGGGGTCTTCCCGTGGCATGCATGATCGGAGCCGGCAGGGGAGAAGTCTATTCGGCGCTCTATGGCAGCCGCCAGGGAGATTTGTGGGAGATTCTGCCGGAGCAAGGAGGGGATCCCGAGTTATTTCTGGACTCCCTTCCCTCCGAGCCCATACTCTTCTGTGGAGATGGGGTCGGGACGTACCGAGACTTGATTCTCCGGTCGCGAACGGGGAATGATCCACTGGTTGCGGGCCCCTGCTTTCTGGGGGCCACCCTTGGAATGCTGGGTGCTAGGAAACACAGGGAGGGCTGCCCTTGGTCCATCGGCAATCTGAAACCCAACTACATCCGACCACCCGACGCGGAGCTGGGTCGGGGACCCTGAGGGGGATCCGAATCGAACCGATGCTCCCGCGGGACTTACCGGAAGTCCTCGCCATCGAACAAGCTACGTTTCCCATCCCCTGGACCCACGAGAGCTTCCTCCACGAGATTGAACGGAACCCGTTCGCCTGTAACCGGGTTGTCCGTTCCAGCCAAGGAGCGGTAGCCGGCTACACCAGCGCCTGGATGGTGGACGCAGAAGTGCGAATCAATAACATTGCGGTTGGGGAAGAATACCGAGGTCTGGGCTATGGAGAGGCCCTCTTGCGCAGCTTGCTGGATCTCGGCAAGACCCTGGGCTGCACCGCCGCGACTCTCGAGGTTCGGCCGTCCAACTCCGCGGCCATTAGCCTTTACACCAAGCTGGGTTTCCGGGAATCGGGTCGCAGGAAGGGGTATTACACCGACACCCGGGAGGATGCCCTCGTCATGAAGGCTTTCCTATGAAAGTCGCTCCCAGGGCGGTCTTGCGGGGAGAGAATCTGGATGCTAGACTGATTGACAGAAAACCCATGATATTACTATCCACCCTTTGGCTGTTTAATCCCCATCGCACGGAGGTGCCGCTATGGAGACCGATTTCCGGGAGCTCAAAGAAGTCCTTCGGAGAGAGAGCGATGAATTCCGACTCTTGATGGAGTCCCACGCAACCTGTGAGGCCCGACTTCGAGAACTCCAGGGAAAAGGTATTCTCAACGACAACGAAAAACTGGAAGAGGTGAACATCAAGAAGAAAAAACTCCACCTAAAGGATAAGATGGAGGCCTTGATGCAACACCATCGAAACGGCGACCTCACCGCTTCCGGCTCCCGTTAACGCCGAGGACGGGGCGAGTTTTGAGAGGAGGGGGCGTGGCCCCCTTTTCTTTGGGAACCCGAGGATGACGCTGGCACGTGAGTCTCATCCCTACCTCCTCGTGGGACTGGCCGTGGCGGCAGCCGGCGCCGTGCTGGGGTTTGCCTATCTCTCCGCCGGCGCCCTGCTGCTCTCGGGGTTCGTGGCGTTCTTCTTCAGGGACCCGGCAAGGGAGATTCCCACAGAGCCGGGGCTGGTCGTCTCGCCTGGAGACGGCCGCGTGGTTGAAATTCGAACTCTCGCGGAAGGGGGGCGGATCCGGATTTCGATATTTCTCTCACTGTTCGACGTTCACATCAATCGGGCTCCGGTTGCCGGGGTTGTTCGCAGCGTGCAATACCACCCCGGACGATTCCTCCCCGCGAACGTAGACCGCGCGGCCCTGGAAAACGAGCGCAACGATCTGACCATCGATTCCGAAATCGGTGAGGTGCGCCTGTCGCAAATCGCCGGGCTCGTCGCGCGCCGCATCGTGTGTTGGAAGAAACCCGGGGATCCGGTGAGAGCCGGCGAGCGGATTGGCCTGATTCAGTTCGGCTCACGGCTGGAGGTGGTGCTTCCTCCCAAGGCCAAACCGGAAGTGGTGGTGGGTTCCAAGGTCAGAGGGGGAAGCAGCATCCTGGCGAGGATCCCGGTGGGATCCCCTCACAAGGGGGAGCTTGAGTTTGCGCAGGCGAACGCACGGTAAAGTCCGATTCCGGCGCGGGGCTTCGCTGCCCAGCGTCCTGACATCGGTCAACCTATTCTTCGGGCTCATCTCGCTTCTCAAGTCCATCAGCGGAGAGTACGGACTGGCGGCGATCCTCATCGCCCTGGCGATCCTGCTGGACGGCATGGATGGGCTCGTGGCGAGACTCACCGGCACCGCCAGCGACTTCGGCCGCGAGCTGGATTCCCTTGCGGATCTCATCTCCTTTGGAGTGGCACCTTCGGTCCTCGCCTATTGTTGGGCCCTATCGAGTCTCGGCCGGCCGGGAATGGTGGCCACCTTCGGCTTCGTTCTCTGCGGCGCATTGCGGCTGGCCCGGTTCAATATCCAGGCCTCCACCACGGACCGGCTCCATTTTGTGGGTCTGCCGATACCAGCGGCTGCGGGGGCGGTGGCGGCCCTGGTGTTTTACTACCCGCGACCGGTGCAAGACCCCCTGATGGCGGGACTGGTCTGGCTCCTCCTCGTGACGCTGGCGGTGCTCATGGTCTCCCGGATGCGCTATCGAAGCCTCAAGCAGCTGGATCTCAAGGCGCGCCGCCCGTACCCCGTTCTGTTCGTTCCCATCCTGATTGTGTTGGCCATCTTCGCGTGGCCCGAGCAGGTCCTTTTGGGGATGGCTTTCCTCTACGTCCTTTCGGGGGTGGTGCCGCGGGGACTCCTGCCCGGGCGGAGCGATGGCCGAGAGGAGGCCGGACGGCTTCCGGCGGAGCAGACCCATGGGGCGGAATAGCCCGCTTTCGCACGGTCCGGAGTCGGTCAACATTGCGCTCTTCGACGCCTCGACGTTGGTGGGGAAAGGGGTAAAGACCCATTTGCTCCAGCGCGGCTTCCCGGTAGGCCAGGTCCGCTCCTTCGATACCGGCGCGGTGGAGGAGGGGGGAAATCTCACGGAGTTCGACGGGGAGGCGATGCTGGCCGTCCGGCCCGACCCGGACGCCATGACCCAAGTGGATCTCGCTTTCTTCTGCGGCGCCCCGGGAACGGGCGAAGGCCTTCTCGACTGGCCAGAGCGGGGGGGATTCACCGCCATTGATCTGACCCATTCGGCCAATCGAAAGGATGGCGTTCCCGTGGTCAATGCAGGAGTCAATCCTCGAGCCATCCACTCGCTCCCGGGGATTGTCGCTTCTCCCCACCCCATCTCCCAGTTTCTCTCGACCTTCCTGGCTCCTCTATCGCGCGCCCTTCCTCTGGAAGAAGCGGTGTGCCTGGTGATGCAGCCGGCCTCGGAAGCGGGGGAGGAGGGAATCGCTGAGCTCCATAAACAGACAGTGGGAGTCTTGAGTTTTGCCGAGGTCCCGAAGCAGCGGTTCGAGCGAGTGCTGGCCTTCAATGTGATGCCGGCCACTCTGGGGCGAGGAAGCGGCTTCAGCGAGGATTGGATCACGCGGGAGACCCAGGCAATCGTCGGAGGAAAGCCGTTTCTCCATGCTCTGCGCGTGCTGCTCGTGCCCGTGTTCCACTGCCACTCGTTCTGCTGCTGGGTGCGTTTCGCCCATGCCGTGGACCAGACAGGGATTCGGAAGGCGCTGGCCTCGGAGCCGAGCCTGAGAATTCTGGAAGGTTCCGGGGCGGCCACCCCTGCGGAACTGGCGGGGGAGGAAGGCATCCTCCTGCAGGTGCGGTGCGACCCGGCTGCCCGGAACGGAGCCTGGTTCTGGGGAGTTACCGACAACCTGGCCGCGGGCGCGGCGCTCAACGCCGTGCGTCTGGCGGAGTATCTGGTGAGTTCCGGTTTCCTGCCTCGCAAGAGGTCGGCATGAGGCTTCCCATCGGCTTGGCGCCGCTTTTGTCGCTCCTGCTCGCCTTGCCGGCATCGGCACCCGCGGCCGACAGGGAGGAAACCGCCGATCTGAACACTCCCCAGGAGATTTCGGCCGCGATTTTCACCTTGAAAGTCCAGCAGGAGCTGGAGAAAACGCGGCTGGATCGATTCCTCGAGGAATACGAAACGGCGCAACGGCGCCGGGTGGAGCTCAGTGAGAGGATATCCCTGCTCTACGAGCGCCTGGGAACGGCCATCCGGCGCGGCTCCACTCCGCCCGAGGAGGATGATGAGGAGTCCTTGACGCTGCAGATCGAGTCGGCCCAGCGGGCGGAGGAGCTTACCCGCCAGACACTCCGCCGCCTCCAGGAGCAGATCGCCGATTCCCGGGAGCGAATCCGCTTCATCCAGGATCGGCTGTCAAAACTCCACCGACCTGCCGCCGAGGAGCCGGAGGGAATCACCGGCACCTGGGACGTTACCTACCTTCCCAGCAACGACAAGGCGGTCTTCAACCTGAGGCAATCCACGGCCCTGATCGAAGGAGAGTATCAGCAAGAGGGAGGGTTCCGGGGCAGCCTTCAGGGGACCTTCATCAACGGCAAGCTGCTGCTCCATCGAATCGACAGCAAACTGGGTGCGGATCGAGATCTGGAGGGGCAGGTCTCGGCGGATCTGAAATCGATCAAGGGAACGTGGTTGAGCCGGATCATCGGCGACGGCACCCCGGTGAACGGCGCCTGGAGCGGCAAGAAGCGCGAAACGCGCAAGAAGGGTGACGGCACCGCTCCGTGAGCCCGCCGCCCCGCTGGAGCCTGATCCCTTGATGTCCTACGAGCTATTCATCGCCCTCCGTTACCTGACCGCCAAGCGAAAGCAGACCTTCGTCTCCGTCATTTCCCTCATTTCGGTCTTGGGAGTCATCGTGGGCGTAGCCGCGCTCATCATCGCGCTGGCTCTCATGACCGGGTTCCAGCAGGACATCCGGGAAAAGATTCTGGGAGCCAACGCCCATTTGACCGTCTTCGGGACCTGGGCGGGAAAGCCCATCCAAGACTCCGATGAAGTGATCCGCAAGCTCCTCTCCGTGCCCGGCGTGGTCGCGGCTTCGCCCGTGGTGCTGCTCAAGGGACTTCTGGTCAGCGACCTGAATCCGGGGGGAACCGGAGTCGTCCTGAAGGGGATTAGACTTTCCGAGGAGCGCCTGGTGACCGACCTGGCCGAGAAGGTATCTATGGGAGATTTGTCGGCGCTCTCCCGGAGCGGAAAAGAGGCCATCCCGTCCATTGCCTTGGGGAAGGACCTGGCCGCAACTTTGAGCGTTACTCCCGGAGAGCGGGTGCGAGTGATCCTCCCGCAGCTCCAGATGACTCCCTTCCTTCCCATCCCCAGGAGCCGCCCCTTCCAGGTCGTAGCCCTCATCGACTCGGGATTCTACGATTACGACTCATCCCGCGGGTATGTGGACTTGAGAGAAGCCCAGTCCCTGGCCTCGCTGGATGGGGGGGTGACCATCGTCGAGGTGCGCGTACGCGATCTTTCGCGCCTCAAGGAGGTGGGCGAGGAGGTCCAGCGGGTCCTGGGCAAGGACTATTTCGTCAATGACCTGATGGCCATGAACCGCACCTTTTTCACGGCGCTGAACCTGGAAAAGCTGCTCATGAGCATCGCCGTCGGACTCATCGTGGTCGTGGCCGCGCTGAACATCATCACCGTGCTCATCCTCATGGTCATGGAAAAGGTCAGGGACATCGGCGCATTGCTGGCACTGGGCATGCCTCCCGCCGGCATCAGTAGGATCTTCATGGTCCAAGGGGCCGTGATTGGACTCTTCGGCACGGCAGTGGGATGCACCCTGGGCCTGAGTCTGTGCTGGTGGCTGGATGCCTATCAGGTAGTCAAGCTTCCGGTGGAGGTCTACTACATCCCCTATGTCCCGTTCAAAATCCGGGCCGTGGATGTTGCTGGCGTGTGCCTAATCTCCCTGGCGGCATCGTTCCTGGCCACTCTCTATCCATCCCGCCAGGCGGGGCGCCTGGACCCGGTGGAGGCGCTGCGCTATGAATGAGCCGGCCATCCAGGTACGTGAACTGTTCAAGAGCTATCCTTCGGGAGGCAACCGTCTGAGCGTCCTGCGCGGCTTGTCCCTGGAAGTCATGCCGGGAGAGATGGTGGCGGTGGTGGGGGAGTCGGGAGCGGGTAAGAGCACGCTCCTGCACCTGCTGGGCGGACTGGATCGGCCGGATTCGGGGAACATCGAGCTCGCGGGGAGGGACATGGCGGCCCTTTCGGCGCTGGAAAGGGCCCTGCTGCGCAATCGCGATGTGGGCTACGTTTTCCAGTTTCACCATCTCCTGCCTGAATTCACGGCTGAGGAGAACGTCATGCTTCCCTGCCTCATCCGACGAGAGTCCAAGGCCGATGCGGTGGCGAAGGCGCGCAATCTGCTTCGGGAGCTGGGGCTCGCCCCGCGATTGCAACACCGCCCTGGAGAGCTCTCCGGGGGAGAGCAGCAGCGGGTGGCCCTGGCCCGGGCCCTGGTCGGGGGTCCCTCGGTCCTCCTGGCGGATGAGCCCACGGGCAATCTGGATTTCTCCACCAGTGAAACCGTATTCGCGCTGATTCAGGAAACGGCCTCTCGAAGAGGTGCTGCAACCGTGCTGGTGACACACAGCGAGCGCCTGGCACAGCGGTGCCATCGGGTGTGCGTCCTGGAAGAGGGCGTGCTGCGTAGTCTACACGGCAGCCGGTACAAATTCGGTTGGGAATCGCCAGTGGGAAAGCTATAATACATCCGCAATATCCCAGCCGTGAAACCGAAGGCTTTGCAGGGCGAGGATGTTCGAAAAGTACACGGAACGCGCCAAAAAAATCCTGTTCCTCGCCCGCTACGAAGCGAGCCAGATGGGAAGCAAGGTCATTGCTTCCGAGCATCTCCTCCTGGGGCTCTTGAAAGAAGGTGACGAGGTCACGCGGGAAATCTTCCGTCGCTCCAATGTCAATGTGGAGCTGCTGCAGGCGGAGCTGGAAGCCCGTGGCCCCTCCGGCGAGAAGATTTCCACGACCCTGGAAATTCCCTTCAGCGAGGAGACCAAGAGAATCCTGGCACATGCCGAAGAGGAGGCCGAGAGACTGCTCCACCCCTACGTGGGGAACGAGCATCTGCTCTTGGGCCTTCTGCGGGTTGAGGACTCTGCCGCAGGCCGCGCCCTACAGGAGAAGGGGATGAGGCTCTACGCCGTGCGGGAAGACACGGTGACGGTGTGGAAGGAACGCTCCCTACCCAAGAAGGTCAAGGAAACCCCCTTCCTCAACGAGTTTTCGCGGGATCTGAGCGAATTGGCTTCCCGCCAGCTGTTCGACCCCCTCATCGGTCGGGACGCAGAAATCCAGCGGATGATCCAGATTCTCTCCCGGAGGCGGAAGAACAACATCGTGCTCCTGGGCGATCCCGGCGTTGGCAAGACGGCCATCGTGGAGGGGCTGGCCACCCGGATAGCCCAAGGCGAAGTTCCCAGCTCCCTGGCCGGCAAGCGAATTCTTGCCTTGGACCTCTCGCTCATCGTGGCCGGAACCAAGTACCGGGGGCAGTTTGAGGAGCGGCTCAAAGGGATCCTCTCCGAGCTCCTGGGAAACGAGAGCATCATCATTTTCATCGATGAAATCCACTGCCTCATCGGAGCGGGATCGGCGGAAGGCTCACTGGACGCGGCCAGCATCATCAAACCCGCCCTGTCCCGAGGGGAAGTCCAGTGCATCGGGGCCACGACCCCCAAGGAATACCATCGCCACATCGAGAGAGATCGGTCCCTGGTGAGGCGATTTCAGTCCATCAAGGTCTCCCCTCCCAGCGAAGAGGAGACGGTGCGGATCCTCTTCGGCGTTAAGGACCGCTACGAGAAGTTTCACCATGTTCGCTATACGGAAGAGGCCCTGGTTCAGGCGGTCTACCAGTCCAGCCGCTACATCAGCGACCGCTTCCTCCCCGACAAGGCTATCGACGTCATCGACGAAGCCGGCGCTCGAGTGAAGCTCTATCGCAGCGCTTCCTACAAGCAGCTCAGGGAGATGGAGCAGGAAATCGAGCGAGCGGTCTCCCACATGAAGACTTTCCTCTTCCGGAAAGACTTCGAGAATGCCGTGAAGCACCACGACGAAGAACTTGCCCTGCGTCGAAAGTATGAAGAGTGCAGGCGACGGGAGCAGGAGACCACGGACACGGTACTGGAAGTGACCCGGGACGACGTTGAGGAGGTCATCTCCAAGTGGACCGGGATTCCCCTCGCCTCGGTCCGCAAGGAGGAATTGGAAAAACTCCTGAAAATGGAGGAGTACCTGCATCGGAGGATTGTGGGCCAGAATGAGGCCATCTCCGCCCTCTCCCGGGCGATCCGCCGATCCCGGGCGGGATTGAAGAGCCCCTTGAGGCCGGTGGGATCTTTCATGTATCTTGGCCCGACCGGAGTGGGCAAGACCGAAGTCGCGCGCACCCTGGCAGAGTTTCTCTTCGGCAACGAGCGGTCCATGATTCGGTTCGACATGTCCGAGTACATGGAGAAGCACGCCGTGGCCAAGATGATTGGCTCGCCCCCCGGATACGTCGGATACGAGGAAGGCGGCCTGCTCACCGAGCGGGTGAAGCGCAAGCCCTACTCGGTGGTCCTGCTGGATGAGATCGAAAAAGCCCACCCGGATGTGCTGAATATTCTCCTGCAGGTGTTCGAGGACGGGCAGATCACCGACGCCTATGGTGACACCATCGATTTCAAGAACTGCCTGCTGATCATGACGTCCAATATCGGCTCGTCCTTGATCCAGAAGGGGCCCAAGCTGGGCTTCTCCGGGGCCGAGCCCCAGGAGGAGTACCGCAACCGCCGGGAACTGGTCATGCGGGAGGTCAAGCAATCCCTCAGCCCCGAGTTCCTGAACCGCATCGATGAAATCATCGTCTTCGATGTCCTTTCCGACGAAGATCTGCTCGCAATCGCGAAGCTCATGATTCGCCAGCTCAACGAAGGCCTGGTCCACAGGGGAATCTCGCTCACGCTGAAGGACAATGTTTACCGCTGGCTAATCGAGACCACCTGCGCGGATCGATCCTACGGAGCCCGACCTCTGCGGCGCGCCATTCAGAAGCACATCGAGGACGCCCTGTCCGAGAGCCTGATCCTCGGCACGCTGCCGCGCCAGGGGGAGATCGAGATCTTCCTGGACCAGGAGCGCCTGGCCTTCCGGGAGGCCATGGAAATCAACACGCTTCCGTGAGGCTGGCGGGAACCCATCCACCATCCAGGCCCCGCGAGGACTCGCAAGGATTGCCAGGCATGCTGACGCGTGGCTTGTGGATGGTCATGGCGACGCTCGGGTTCGCCCTCGTGCCTAGCCTCGCCATGGGGCAGTCGGAGACCATCGAGCGCATCGTCGTGGACGGCAGCGTCCGCATCTCAGCGTCGGCCCTCGTGAGCCAACTCACCGTCAAAGAGGGAGATCTGTACGACGAGAACGTCCTGGTGCGTGAATTCCAAAGGCTCTGGGACCTGAACCTCTTCGACAACATCACCCTGGAAGTGCGCCAGGGGGAGAGAGGCAAAATCGTTCTCTGGCACGTCCAAGATCGTCCTCTCGTCGCCGACGTGGAGTACAAGGGCATCAAGGCGTTCACGACGACCCAGATCGACGAAAAGCTTTCCGAACAGAAGGCCGACATTCATCGCGGGTCACCGGTCGACTACAGCAAGATTCGCAAGGCACAGGAGATCCTGAAGCAGATGCTCGGGCAGAAGGGCTACTTGGATGCCCAGGTCGAGATCGAAATGAAGGAAGTGGCGCCCGGGCAGCAGAATCTCACCTTCACAGCCCATCAGGGCGGGAAGACCAAGATCAAGGAGATCGACTTCACGGGGAATACGGTCTTCTCAGATCGGCAGCTGAAAAAGGTGATGAAGCTCACAAAAGAGAAGGGAATGCTCACCTGGGCCAACTCCAAGGATCTGTACCATCCGGGGAAATTTGACGAGGATGCCAGGGTCATCCGCCAAGCCTACATGGATCTGGGCTACCTGGACGTTGACGTGAAGCCCGAAGTGGTGGAGCTGCTTCCCGATCAGCCACCTCCGACCTCTCCCAAAGAGGCGGAGAAGCAGCAGGCCGAGGCGAAGAAGAAGCAGCAGCAACAGGAGGAGGAAGCGGCTCGGCAGGCGCAGAAGCAGGCGGAGAAACAGGCAAAGGAAGCGGAAAAGCAGGCAAAGAAGGCTGCCAAGGCTGCTGAGAAGGGCCAGCTCCTGCCCGTCGGGACCACCTCCCCTCCGGAAGATGACACCAAGGAGGAGGAACCAAAAACCCCCAAGAAGTGGATTTACGTCACCGTTCCCATCCACGAGGGGACCCAGTACAAGATCGGGACCATCGACGTGGAAGGCAACAAGGTCTTTACCCGGGAGGAGATTCTCGCGCGGGTTCCCGTGGTCGCCGGAGGGATCTTCAACGACGGTGCGGTGAAACTCGGGCTGGGGCGCATCCAGCTGGACTACGGCGAGAAGGGGTATTTCTACGTGACCGCCAACCAGGTCGTGGAGCGTCAGGGCGATCAGGTGGCGGATCTCAAGATCGAGATCAACGAGGACAAGCAGTACCGGATTAACACCATGGAATTCCAAGGGAACACGTCAACCCGGGACAAGGTCCTGCGGCGAGAAATTCCGGTGGCGGAAGAGGATCTGTTCGACCTGAAGCGGTTTCGGGTTGGGTTGAGGAAAATCAACCAGCTGGGCTATTGGCAGATCACGGAAGATGCCGCGATCCGGCCGCGAACGGGCGAGAACAAAGTAGATATCGTGATCGAGGGTAAAGAGGCCAATCGCAATGAAATCCAGATCGGAGGAGGAGTCAGCGGCCTGAACGGCGCTTTCCTCTCGGGATCCTACGCCACTCGGAATTTCCTTGGAAGGGGCGAGATTGTCCAGGCGAGCTTCCAGCTGGGTGGACGCCAGTCCCGGTACAGCCTTTCCTTCATCGAGCCCTGGTTTCTGGGCCACCCCTGGACGCTGGGGTTCAGCCTGTTCCAGCGTACCAGCGATTTCCGCAATGCCGTTCAGGAGGGACATGGAGGGAGCGCGCAGGTAGGGCGCCTTCTGGGAACCTTCAGCCGGATGGACTTCACCTACATCTATGAGTTTGCCAAGGCACAGCAGGGAGCCCTCTCCACCGCCGAAACCCTGACCAGCAGCGTCATTCCCAGCTTCACCTACGATTCGCGGAACAACTTCTTCCGGCCGAACCGCGGGTTCCGGTTCAACATCTCCACCCAAATCGCAGGAGGACCTCTGGGGGGGGACAACTCATTCGTTCGCCCCTTGGCCTTCGGGACAATTTATTTTCCGTCCATCAAGAGGCAATATATTGCCTTGAATGCCGCCATCGGCTATGTCCGGGCCTACAACGGAAGCGTGGTTCCGGTTTACGATCGGTTCTACCTGGGGGGGGAGAGGTCGCTGCGGGCGTTCAAGAGCCGTACCATCAGCCCGGCGAGGATCGACATCGACCTGAACGGGAATGGATTCATCGATCGCCCGGAGGACCGGGACGGAGACGGAATCCTGGATCCCTCGGAGGATCTCAACGGCAACCTGATTCTGGACACCGAGGATCTGAACCTGAACGGGGTGCTGGACCCCGGGGAAGACACCAACGGCAATGGAATCCTGGATACCGAGGACTTGGATGGGGACGGCCTTTTGGAGGTCAACGAGGACGTCAACGGGAATGGATCCCTGGACACCGGCGAGGATACCAACGGAGATGGGATTTTCGGAGTGATCTTCCCCGGCGGCGACAAGTTCGTGCAGTTCAATTTCGAGTATGTCTTTCCCATCGGGGAAACCGCCGAGCTCGCGGCCTTCACGGATATGGGCAATGCGTTTGATAACGGGCGGAAGATCGATCTGAGGGATTTGAGGGTGGACTACGGCATCGAGCTGCGTTTCTACCTGCCGATTTTTCAGGCCCCCTTGCGCTTCATCTACGGCTTCATTCAGGATCCCGAGCCTGGAGAAAAGGCGAGCAGCTTCCAGTTTTCCATCGGCACCACGTTCTAACCACGAAAGGGAGAAGCAGTCAATCCGAAAAGGGAGAAACACAGAATGCTCAGAAAGGTTATGGCATGCATATTTCTGGCCGCCGGCGTCACGGGAGCCGCTCTGGCCCAGCAGGAGGGGATTCGCATCGGCGTCTTCGATTCCCAGGCGATCTGGCAGCAGACCGAGGAGGGGAAGAAGATTCAGGCCCAGCTGGCGAGTTTCCGGGACTCCAAGATTGGCGAGATCAACGCCAAAGAGACCGAGCTCAACAAGCTCAAAGATAAGCTTCGCGAACAAGAAGTAAGCCTCAGCGACGACAAAAGAAGTCAGATGCTCAAAGACATCGACCAGAAGAGCATCGATCTAAAGCGTCTGAACGATGACGCCACGCGCGAGATGAAAGCGCAGCTCGGTGACAGCCAGGACCAGTTTCAGAAGGAGTTGGTAGAGGTAGTCACTGCGTTGGGAAAAGAGAAAAAGTACATGCTCATCCTGGAAAAGAGCATCGTCGTCTACAACGATGCCGTGGTGGAAGTGACCGGGGAGGTCATCGCCAAATTCAACCAGATGTACAAGGGAACTGCGGGCGCTCCGGCCGCCAAACCTACAGGCACCAAGCCCCCGGCAGACGCCAAGAAACCCGTGCCCGACCCGCCCAAGAAGCCCTAGCGCGGAGGGGAGCCGAGCAACGCGTGCCTGAATTGACGTTGAAGGAGATCGCCCGACACGTCGGGGGCAGCCTGTCGGGCCCGGACAGGAAGGTCCGCTCCGTGAAGCCCCTGGAAGAGGCGGGCGAAGAAGATCTTTCGTTCCTGACCCTTCCCAGGTACCTGCCGCTGCTGGAGTCGACCCGAGCGGGGGGAGTGCTGGTGTCTCCAGGCATCGCTTCCCAGCGGTTGAGCTTGGTGGTCGTGGAGCGGCCCTATGTGGCCCTGGCGAAGGTCATGCCCCTGCTTCATCCACCGTCGAGGCCGTACCCGGGCATCCACCCCACGAGCGTCGTGGAGAGCGACTGCATTCTGGGCCGGGAAGTCAGTATCGGCGCGTTCGTGAGCGTCGGCCGGGCGTGCCGGATCGGTAGAGGTACCATCTTGTTGGCGGGCGTGATTCTGGGACAGGAGGTACAAATCGGGGAGGATTGCCTCATCCACCCGGGAGTTCGAATCCTGGACCGCTGCGTGGTGGGAGACCGCGTCATCCTCCATGCCGGGACTGTCGTCGGCAGCGACGGATTCGGCTTCGCCGAGGAGGGAGGCACGCACTGGAAGATTCCCCAGATTGGGAATGTGACGCTGGAGGATGACGTGGAGCTCGGCGCCAACGTCACGGTGGATCGGGCCACCTTCGGCACCACACGGATTCGGAAGGGCACGAAGATCGACAATTTGGTGCAAGTGGGCCACAACTGTGACATCGGCGAGAGCTGCATCCTGGTGGCGCAGGTCGGCCTGTCGGGAAGCGTCCGGGTCGGGCGTGGGAGCATTTTCGCGGGTCAGTCCGGTTCGGTGGGGCACATCCAAATCGGCGCAGGGGTAAAGGTGGGGGCGAAGTCGGCGGTCACCGGAGATCTTCCAGATGGGGCCTTCGTCATCGGACACCCCGCCCGCGACCATCGTGAGTGGAAGAAATCCCAGGCTGGACTGGGGCGCCTGCCGGAACTCAGAAAGCGCGTGGTCGACCTGGAGCGGCGAGTGGCGCAGCTGGCTTCCGGGCCGGCCAAAAAGGAGAGCTGATGGAACCGCTGGATGTCCGGGCGATCATGGAGATCATTCCCCATCGCTATCCGTTTCTTCTGGTGGATCGGGTGCTGGAGCTGGAAGAAGGAAGGCGCATCGTGGCGCTGAAAAACGTGACCTTCAACGAACCCTTCTTCCAGGGCCACTTTCCCGGAAATCCCATCATGCCCGGTGTGCTGGTGGTGGAGGCAATGGCCCAAGCAGGAGCCGTCCTGCTCCTCCACTCCCGCCCGGAAAGCCGCGGTAAGGTGGTCTATTTTGCCGGGATCGACAAAGCGAAATTTCGGCGCCCGGTGGTCCCCGGCGATTCCGTCCGTCTCCAGGTAGAGGTTCTCAAGCTCCGCAGCCGCACCTGCCTGATGAGGGGGGAGGCCTACGTGGGAGAACAGCTGGTGGCCGAAGCAGAGATCTTCTCGTCCATGGGAGACGCTGCATGAGCGGATCCGAAATACACCCGAGCTCCTTCGTACACCCTTCCGCACAAATCGGTGAAGGGTGCCGTGTGGGGCCTTTTTCGCTAGTGGGCGAGCAGGTCCGCCTGGGAGCAGGCTGCGAGCTGATCTCGCACGTGGTCCTTCAGGGGGACACGGAAGTGGGCGAGGCTTGCCGCTTTTTCCCCTTCAGTGCCGTGGGACTGGAGCCCCAGGATCTCAAATATCACGGAGAGAAAACCCGGGTGAGGATTGGGAGATCCAATCAGTTCCGCGAGAACTGCACCATCCACGCCGGAACCGCGGGGGGAGGGGGCATCACCACCATCGGGGATAGAAACCTGTTCATGGCCTATTCCCACGTGGCCCATGACTGCCAGGTCGGGAGCGACACCATCTTCGCCAATGCCGCCACCCTGGCCGGACATGTTCAAGTGGAGGACTTCGCCGTCATCGGGGCCTTCTCAGGGGTCCACCAGTTCTGTCGGATCGGCTCGCACGCCTATGTGGGGGGATACTCCGTAATCACGCAGGACACGCTCCCCTACGTCCTCACCGTGGGCAACCGGGCGCGGGCTTTCGGCATCAATATCGTCGGCTTGAAGCGGAAGTCCTTTTCCGAGGAAACCATCACCGCCCTCAAGAATGCCTACCGGCTCCTGTTTCACAGCAAATTGACCACGACTCGAGCCCTCGAGCAAATGGATCGGGAAATGGGAAACGTCCCGGAAGTGGTCTATCTGACGTCTTTCATCCGGTCCTCCCAGCGCGGAATCGTGAAATAGACATCCATTGCCTCTCGTTACCGTTCCGCAGTGAAATGGCCAGGCATGGGAACCAAAATCGCGGTCATCGGAGTCGGGCACCTGGGGCGCCACCACGCGCGGATACTGGCCTCCCTTCCGGGGGCCGAGCTCGCGGGAGTGGTGGATCGGGACTCTCGACGCGCCTCTGAGATTGCCTCCCTCCACGGCACGATCGCGTACCCTGATGTGGGCTCCCTGCCCCCTCAAACCCGCGCCGCCGTGGTGGCCGTGCCCACCGAGTTCCATCACCAGGTCGCCATGGATTGCATCGATCGGGGATGGGATGTTCTGGTGGAGAAGCCGTTGGCTGCTTCCGTGGTTCAAGCTCGGGAGATGGTCTCCCAGGCCACACAGAGGGGGCGAGTCCTGCAGACCGGTCATACGGAGCGCTACAATCCGGCGGTCCGCCAGGCTCTCTCCCGTGTCACTCGCCCCCGCTTCATCGAAGTCCACCGATTGGGAACTTTCGCTCCCAGGAGCCTGGATGTGGATGTCATCCTGGATCTCATGATCCATGACCTGGATATCGCCTTGAGCCTGGATTCCAGTGGCGTGGAATCGGTGGCGGCTGTGGGGGTGAATGTCCTCACGGACAAGATGGACATCGCCAATGCCCGGCTGGGGTTCCGATCGGGGTGCGTGGCCAATCTCACCGCCAGCCGAATCAGCACCGATCGGGTCCGCAAGATTCGGATCTTTCAGAGCGAGAGCTATCTGAGCATCGACTCGGCGATGCAGGACCTCGTCCACTACCGTCTGGAGCGGGAGGACGGCGGCGCCGCGCGCATCGTCCAAGTTCCATCCGTGGTTGAAAAGGACGAGCCGCTCCGCGCTGAGCTGATGGACTTCGTCCAGGCCCTCTCATCGCGTCGCCCGTTGGTGTCCGGTGAGGATGGGCTCGCGGCCCTGGAGCTGGCCGAGAAAGTGGTTCTGGCCATCGTCAAGGGTGGCTCATGAGCGGCTCGGCCGTGCGCGAGTTCCTGCAGGAGCAGCAGGAACTGGGGATCTTTCCCGGGTCGCGCTATCTCGTGGCACGGGGCAAGGAGGTGCTGGAGGAAGGTTGGCTGGGGAACAGTGTCGTCACACCCGAGATCATCCCCACCACCCGGGACACGCTTTATGATCTGGCATCGTTGACGAAGCCACTGGTGACGGGAGCCCTCTCAACCCTTCTGGCGGGTCGCGGCCGGCTGCATCTGGAGTCGGCGCTCGAGGAGTACCTTCCGGAGACTGCCGGCCGATGGATCGGACGAGCAACGCTTCTGGAGCTTCTGGCGCATCGATCGGGGCTTCCCGCCTGGCTTCCCCTCTACCTGAAGGTTTCCGATCGCGACGGCTACCTCCGTGAAATCTCTTCGCTGACGCCTGAGTATCGCCCGGGAACCCGAGTCACCTACAGCTGCCTTGGGTACATTCTGATGACGCTTGTCTTGGAGAGGGTCTCGGGCCTGCCTCTGGATGAGCTGGCGCGCCTGGAGATTTTTTCGCCCTTGGGTCTCCAGGAAACCTTCTTTCGGCCGCCTGCGGCCCTGCGGTGCCGGGTTGCGGCCACCGAGATGGGGAACCGACGGGAAGAGGAGATGGCTGGCGACGCAGGCCGCGATTTTTTGGGATGGCGGCAGGGGGTTATCTGGGGCGAGTGCCACGATCTGAACGCTTACACGCTGGGAGGGGTCAGCGGCAATGCGGGACTTTTCTCCTCGGCACAGGATCTTCACGCCATGGCGTTGGAATTGCTCGGATGCGGACGCGGGTTGTACGATGAGAAGTGCCTGGGCCTGTTGAGGGAGGATTTGACGCCGAGGCTCAACGAGAACCGTTCCGTGGGATGGCAGTTGGCTAGAACCCCCGACTGCTCCGCGGGACCCCTGCTGTCCCCGGAGGCGATGGGGCACACGGGTTTTACCGGCACCTCGATTTGGATCGACCCTGAGGCAGGGTGGATCCTGGTGCTCCTGACGAATCGGGTTCACCCCCACTATCGGCCGTTTGACATGAATGCGGTACGACGCCAATTCCACCGTCGGGCACTGGGTCGGGAATGGTCCAAGCGGGAAGCGTAATGATGGAAGCCGGCCCTTTCAGCAGTCGTCCGGCTCGCCGGTTCCGGCTGGGACTGGGGGGAGCACTCCTGATCTCCCTGCTCCTTCACTTCCTCCTGCTCGTCTGGTTGATGTTCTCCGGGGCGGCGGACATCCTCATTCTCCCCGTGGGCACGGCCGTGAGCCAACGTGAGAGGTCCCCTTCATCACTGCAGTTCACCTTCGTGGATTTACCCGATGATCAGGGTGTGAAGGAAAACCCGCGAGCTCAGCTCCTCTCGGACAAGACCCGGGCAGCGAGGCAGAGCGTGCCGACCCCGCCGGATGCCACCCGCTTCAGTGCCGACCCCCATGCCGAGGGAAACTCTCCCCTCCGACAGGTCATGCGTCCCGCCGCGCCACCCACCCCCTCGACGCCCCCACCTGCCGGAGGAAACACGCGCGGGCACGATTCCAAAACTGCGGGAAGTCCCGGATCGGAGAGACCGGTTCCCTCTCCCGGCGATTCCCCTCAAGATACACCCGCACAGACCGAGCAGGGGCCGCAAACAGGAGGCGGAACGGATGGAAATCAAGGCTCCGACACCTCCGCGGAGGACCGAAGAACGGCGTTCCAGAAAGCACTGCGGCAGTTGGAGTCGGGCACCTACGACTTCAGCGGGTTCGACAATCCGGCCTATCTGCAGGGGAACAACTATGGCACACTGTCGTTTGACACCAAGGGATTCGACTGGGGCGACTACGCGCGGCAGCTCTACTTGATCATCAAGAAAAACTGGTATGACCGAATACCCATCGCCGCCTATTACGGTCAAAAAGGGAGGGTCTTTATCCGCTTCGTCATCGAGAAGGACGGCTCGATTACCGACCTGGCCGTGCTTCGATCCTCCGATATTGCGCCTTTCGATCGGGCCGCAGAAAACGCCATCCGCGCCTCAAACCCACTCCCGCCCCTGCCTCCGAATTTTCCCAAGGAAGCGGAGGGAGTCACCTTCGGTTTCTTCTACAACCTCCCAATCGATCAGCCGTGATTCGCCTCCAAACCTATGGGGGCACCGGCACGACGGTACCGAACTGAGAGGTGATAAACACGAGATCCAGGCCGTCGATCCTGCCGTCCAGGTTGATATCGGCGTCGATCTGCTGAGCATATCCAGGATCTTTGCGGGCCAGTCCGAACCCTTTGGCCCAGAGCGCCAGGTCCCTCCCCCCCACCTTTCCTGAGACGTCGATGTCCGCCCGCTCGGGGAGGATGTTGAAGGCGAGGACGGGGGTATTGAGGGAAGGGCTGAGAGTGGCAACTTCAGGGAGATTCAGGACGGCATCGCGGCGGAAAAATCCCCGCTGCAGAGTATTCGGGCCGGGGAGAACGGGCACATCGAATGCGGGATTCACCAAGTAAGTTCCGTCGCCGTGTCCCAGTAGGACGCTCAGCGTGGAGCTTCCGGTATTCGCCACCACCAAATCGGTGATGCCGTCCCCGTTGAGATCCAGGGCGCTGACGGCGGTGGGGAGGCTTCCTACGGGAAGTTGTGGCTGGGGCATCCAGATTCCGGAAGGGGATTGGATGACGAGCTGCAGGGTACCACCCGGAGCGTCGGCGACCGCTAGGTCCAGGAGACCTTCGCACGCATCCCCGATACCATTGAGGTTCAGGTCCTGTTGGTCCAGGTTATAGACGTCCGGACAGTTGTCCCGGGTGATAAGCGCCGTGAAGTGCAGATCCCCGTCGGGATCCGTCGACTGCGCGCACGCGTCCCCCACGGCATCGGTGTTGAAGTTTTGCTGGGACGGGTTATACCGCGTCGGGCAGTTGTCGGTCGAATTCGGCGTTCCGTCCGCATCCTGATCGTCCGCCGGGTTGTAAATGGAAGGGTTGCTGTCGCACGCATCCCCGATTCCATCCAGATCCGTGTCGGTCTGCGCGAAATTGTACACGTCGGGACAATTGTCCCCCCGCTTGGCAAGAAGAGTGATAGTGATATCCGCGTCCGGATTATCCACCAGGCTGCAGGCATCGCCGGCGCCGTCCCGATCGGTGTCCAACTGGGTCGGATTGTAGCGGGTCGGGCAGTTGTCGGCGTTGTTCAGAAGACCGTCCAGATCCAGGTCCTGTCGGTTTGCATCAAGACTGGCCAGTGCCCCCGGTTCCCCTCCCAGGACAATCGGGGCGAGCGCGCTGAATCCCCCCCCGCCGTCGCCTGACAAGATCTGCAGATTGCCCGATCCTGGTAGCGTGACAGCCAAGTCCTGGGTCGCGTCGCCGATCGTGAGGCTGCCGGCGACCAGTCCGCCAGCAGGGCCTGCCAGAGTAAGGACCTGCGGAGCCTCAAATCCGGTTCCGCCCATGAGTCGCATGAAGACCTCCAGCTGCGCCAGAGAAGGCTCCGATGACACCACATCGGGGTCGTGGTCACACTCGGTGCCGACTCCGTTGGAGTCGGCATCGAGCTGGCTCGGATTGTAGACGTCCGCACAATTGTCGTTCAGGTCCGCAATCCCGTCCTGATCGCAGTCCCCGGGGCTCGGGCAGGTTCCCGCAGTCAAGTCGGTGCTGTCGCAGGCATCGCCGCTGGCATCCAGGCGGGCGCAGGTGCCCCCCGGGCAATCGGTGTCAAGGGTGCAAGGCTGAAGGTTGTTGCTCCCCAGAAGGCAGGTCCTGCCTCGGGTATTGTCCTGTGCGGGGTTGTAGCGGGACGGGCAATTGTCCGCGGAATTTGCGACGCCGTCCCGGTCGGCATCCAGCTGGTTCAGGTCCGTAGCGAGCAGAGCGCTGGCCGGGGCCTGGATGGGGGTTGGCGGGTCAGGAAGCAGGCAAGTGGCCGAAGGGCAATCGGCGTCCCCGGTGCAAGCTTTGCCCGCGTTGGTGCCGCCGTTGCAGGCACCCAGGGTCAAGGAGAAAGAGCAGATCCCTCCGGGACAGGAGGCATCGGAAGTGCAGCTGGATCCGGAAGCAGAACCGCCGGCGCAAACACCGACCACGGTTCCGAAGGTCCCGAGTATGCTCCCGGCGAGCACGGAAAGCGCCGGAGTCGTCGACCCTCCGGCAGCGCCATCCTCGTCGGTGACCGCCAGAGCCGCGTCGAGCGAGCCATCCCGATCGAAATCTCCCAGCGCCATCGCTGACGGGCCGCAGCCGAAGGGGAGGGGAGTCTGCCGCCGCTTGAAGAAGAAGCCGTCATTCATGGAGATGAAGGTCTGGAGTGAAGCATTTCCCGTCGAAAACAGTGCCAAATCGTCGGTTATGCCGCCCAGCAGCCCGCTAACCAAGCCAGCTGGATCCTGGGTGGCGGTCACTGGTGAGGACGGGACTTCGACAAATGGACTCGGGCCTCCTCCGTCGAAAAGAGTCAGGGAGTCGCCACCGTAGTTGGCGGCCGCGATCCGGTCGATGAATCCGTCCCCGTCACGATCCAGCAGGGCTAGCGCATTGGGATTTCTCAATGTCGAGGAGCTGCCTCCCAGAAAAGTGGGAGGCAGGAAACCGCCCGATCCCGAGGCAGGGTGCAAGGCCAGCGTGCTATTCCCAAAATTGGCGACGACCAAGTCGTCGAATCCTGAGGCTCCCAACCGCAGCTCGCCGACGGCCAACTGGAGCGGCGCATCGCCGGTTGACCCGGGCAGCACGGCTCCCGCCGTGAAAGTTCCATCGCCGTTTCCCAGAAGCGGGGCAACCCCGCCGGCGAGAGAAGCTCCGGAGAGCTTTTTGCAGTCCTTCGGGTCGCTTTGTTCCCCACCCGTCAGGAGTACGACCAGGTCCTGAAAGTCGTCGGTGAGGCCGGGAAGTTGATCATCGCTGAGTCGTGCCGCGGACAGATAGGTGGGATGCCGTCCCACGGAGAGCGTCGTGGGAATCTGGAATGTGCCGTTGCCATTGCCCAGGAGAATGGCCAACGCATCCGTGCAGTACTGCGTGACCGCCAGATCGACCTTGCCGTCGCGGTTAAAATCCTCTGCGACTATTCCGAAGGCTCCCGCCACGGTTTCCGCGCTCTTTTGGGAGGCGCTTCTGGCATCTAGAAGGCGCGCAAAAGTAAAATTGCCATCGCCTTTGCCGTTAAAGATGAGTATGACGTCATCGAGTTCGCTGGTTACGGCCAGGTCCAATCGTCCGTCACCATTGAAGTCAGCTGCAGCGACGGCTTGGGGTCCGCGCCCGACCGTAATGCTCGGCATCGGCTTGAGCGTCACTTCGGGGTCGGACAGGAGGACGGATAGCTGTCGTGCCAGCCGGTCCACGGCGACCACGTCGGGGCGCCCATCGGCGTTCAGGTCGGCCACCTCAATAAACGTGGGCCCGCCCTGGGCCAGAAAAGGCGACGGACTCCTCTCCACATAATTCCCCGACACTTCCCCCTGGAAGAAGGACAGATCTCCTGCTTCGAAATTGGCCTGCAGGATGTCGGGATTGCCGTCCAGGTTGAAATCAGCCGATGCGAGGGCTCCTGGGCGGTCGGGAGGGCCAGGTCGCATCGCTAAAATGCCCCGGGAGGCTGTGTTGCCGTCGGCTCGAGCCAGAAGTAGAACTAAGGCACTTGCAGCGATTCGAAGAATCGGCCGCCGGGGATAATCCCCGGGAGAGAATCGGCTCTGGAGTCTATGGGAGAGGATTGAGTGCTCCGTAAGTGCTGGCTCTTCACGTACTTTGAAGCCGAGCCCATCCTAGCTGCAAGCGCCGCTCGAGTCAAGAATTCGGGTGTAAGGGAGGATCACGTCTTGACCGTCTCTCGACCCCTTCTTATGCTGTCCTGAGGGATCGGTCCAACCCTGAGAACGCCTGCAAGGGGAGTGCACGTGGGAAACCTGAGAGTCATTGGAGGGGAAAGACGCGGCTTCCCGCTGGTTTCTCCCAAAGGGGGAAAGTTGCGCCCGACAGCCAATCGAGTCCGCGAAGCCCTCTTCGACATCCTCGGCGAGAGGGTATGGAACTCCCGGTTCCTGGATCTCTTTGCGGGCACGGGAGCCGTTGGTATCGAAGCCCTCTCCCGTGGAGCAGCGAGTTGCCTTTTCGTGGAAGAGAATCCCCTCAACATCCGAGCGATTAAGAACAATCTGCAGGTGTGCAGGTTGGAGGGCGCTGGGGAAGTCTATCAGGGAAGCCTGCCCTCCTGTCTCCCTCTCCTTCAGGCGAGAGGTCTCGTAGATCTGGTCTTCGTGGATCCACCCTACGAGGCTCGCACAGGAGATCTCGTCCTCAGGGACCTGGGTCTCGGAGGTCTGCTGCGTGCGGGATCCTGGGTGATTCTCGAGCATCGTAAGTCGACTCATTCGCCGACGCCGGTGGGTTGCATGAGGCATCTGCGGACAGTACGTTATGGTGATACAGCGCTTTCGTTCTTCGAGAGCGCAACGGCAGGCTCCCTCTCCGCTGAAAGGGTTTGACCCGCCAGGAAGGTCGCCCCTATAATGCCTCTCCTGATGAGG
Source organism: Acidobacteriota bacterium (assembly GCA_022616665.1). Taxonomy (GTDB): domain Bacteria; phylum Acidobacteriota; class Polarisedimenticolia; order Gp22-AA2; family AA152; genus AA152. Next base: position 13,688 of record JAKEFJ010000195.1, on the reverse strand, counting down.
TGAGCGGGCTGTGAAATTCAAATCCACTGTGAACATCATCCGCTGGGTACTGGCCGCCTTCCTACTGCCGGCCATGTTCTTGGCCTGTGCCCCACGAAAAAGCGGCAATCTGAGCACCGAGATAGAAGACTTGCAGAATCGCCTTTACGAACTCCAGAAACGAAATGCGGAGGCCCAGGTGGAGATCCAGGAGCTGCAAGAGGGATCTCCTGGAGGCTCTAGCCCGACCTCCCCAGCCTCGGGGTCCACCGCGGCAGATCCGAGTGGATCACTAACCGAGGAGCCGCTTGTACCCGGATCCACCGTCGACCTGGGAGACCAGGGGCCCACTAGAAGTGCGGAGGTTTCCCCGGCAGTAGCCAATTCCAAGGCTCCAACTCCAAATCAGAGCTCTAGCCCTTCCTCCGAGGCAGACAAGCTCTATGTCGATGGGTACGCTCAATTCAACAGTGGGAACTACCAGGTGGCGCAACAGGACTTCAGCGAATTCCTGGCCCGCTCTCCGGAGAGTGATCTCGCGGATGACGCTCAGTATTGGATCGGGGAGTGTTACTTCTCGCAGAAGGACTACCGGCGTGCAATCCTGGAGTTCCGCAAGGTCATCGATCAATATCCGTTTGGCAACCGCGTACCCCATGCCTTTTTGAAGGTCGGACTCTGCTACCTGGCGCTGGGGGATCGGGATCGGGCCTCCGAGAGCCTCGAGACGGTTGTCCAGGCCTTTCCCAGGAGCGAAGTCGCTACCGTGGCGAAAGCGACCCTGGACGAAATCAACAAGACCTCACCTCGCTAATTCCCTCGTATCAATGGGGTTACACGCGCTCCCGTGGAGTTCGCCTGGGCTGTGCCTGGCGCGACTTCGCCTGAGAAAGGCCATTCGATTACGGATAAGTGATGATCCCGCATCCTTGACACTTCGTGCCATGTACCTATCTTTAGAGGGGGATATCTGCGAGAACGGAGCTCTCTAAGGGAGAAAGGCATGAAGATGAACGACCTGCTGAGGAAGGCCGGGCACCTGTCCCTGGCATTGCTTCTCATCACCATTGCCTTGCCTGCCAATGGCGAGGAAACGAGCCAGAGCGCCAAGCCGGCGCCGCCTGTGGAAGAGACCTCCAAGCCGGCGTCAGAGCAGGCCGCACCCACGGCGGCACCGGAGCAAGCCGAACCCAAAGCTACGCCGGAACCGGCCGCTAAGAAGGCCGCACCGGCTCCTGCGGCGAGCGTGCCCATCATCACTCCGCCGGAATCCACCACTCCTCCACGCGGATTGAAGCTGGTCGGAGACCACTGGACCCCCTACCAGCCTCCCGATCCCGAATCCTTCCCGGAAGGGGCGCAAATTCATATCATTGTGAAGGGGGATACTCTCTGGGGAATGGCGGGCACCCATTTTCAGAATCCCTGGCTTTGGCCGCACATTTGGAACGAGAATCGCTATATCCTCGACTCCCACTGGATCTATCCTGGTGATCCTCTCCTGCTCCCTCCGCGCCCGACAGTGGTCTCAGAAATCGCTCCCGCTCCGGCCATGACCGAGCCCCAGGATGAGCCGACGGACACGTCCGGGGAGGAGTCGGTACCGCAACCCAGCGCATCCTCCGAGTCGCAGGATGAGGGTCCGAGTCCGGTCGCAGATTACAGCGATCTGTATTGCACGGGGAGCGTCCGCCCCGACTATGAGAAAACTGAGCTCTACATCGCCAATTCCGAGGACGTCAAGATCGGCCTGACGACCGGCGATCTGGTTTACCTGAACGGCGGCCGGGACGGGGGGAAGGTGAACCCTGGGGACAGTTTCCTGGTCATTGCCAAGGGCAGCGAAGTGTTCCACCCTGTCACGGACAAGTGGGTGGGAACCTACGTGCGCCGTCTTGGGAAGGTCAAGGTCCTGGCAGTCCAGGATCAGACCTCCATCGCGGAGATCACCGAGAGCTGCCAAGACCGCATTGAGGTGGGGTTCGAGGTGGAAGCCGATCGCACGCTGACTTCTCCCGTTGCCAGGCACGTTGCGTTCAACAAGCTGGATGTGGAGCCTAGCGGAAAGCCCAACGGGTACATTGTCCATCTTCAAGACGGGATGAACGACGCACTTGCAGGATCCATGGTGGATGTGGACCTGGGGAGCAAGGATGGGGTGCGCGCGGGGGATGTGATGCTCATCTACCTGAACAACGCGCCGCCTCGCCCGCGGGATGTGACCTACGATTACCGGTGGAACGATCGCCGCTACCAGTCGCAGCAGCTACGCGACGATGATCAACACCTCCTCTTCCCCCGCAAGCCCATCGGCCTGCTCATGGTGATATCCACGGAGGAGAAGACGTCCAGCGCCAAGATCATCTATGCCATCCGGGACGTGGAAGTCGGAAACCTGGTGGAATTGAGGTAGCGAAGTGAAAATCAGGCGGCGGGGTCGGCCTCGCTGAAGACCTGGGCCTGGAAAGTCCAAAGCCTGGCCCCCCGCCGCCAATCTCCAGCCTCGAATCCAGCCTTGACGCAGGCGTGATCCAAGAAAGTCTCCCGATCCCACCCGTACCTTGTCGCTACTTGAGGCAGTAACAGTCCGCGCCTACCGCCAATCTCCACCAGCACTCCATCGCGACCCACGACGATGTGCTGGGGCCCCGCCACGAGCCGGAGAGGGGTGAGGGTCGAAACCTCGAAGCACGCCTGCGCCAACTCTGCTTTCGTCACGGGAGAGAATCGAGAATCCCTGCAGGCGGCCGAGATGGCGCAATCCACTAGCGTAGCGCCCAGCGGCTCCCGCGGCCCCAGGGAGCCGATGCATCCTCGCAACCGGCCCTGCAGGGTCAAGGTGACGAATGCTGCGATCTGAATTCGATTGAGAGAAGAGCTTGCCGGGGGGGTTATCCGAACCTCATTCGCGACCCAGATTTCCACCGCGCTGCGCACAAGGCTGAGAGCTTCAATCTGTTGGGGAGGAGTGAGGAGTTCCTTGGGTTGTTCAGAGGCAGACATGAGTTCGAGTTGCTTTCGGACTCGCCTCATGCGGTGGGGCGAGCCATCGTCAAAGGTGGAGTCCCCCTCAAATCATGGCGATCTTGTTTTTCAGAATCAAAATCTCCAGTGCGAGGACTGCCTTTTGAACCAGTCTTCGGTAGAGTGCGATATCGGGATCTTCCCGCCGATTCACGGGGAGGTCCCCATATACCAGCGCGATCAGGCGCTCCTTGATCTGCACTGGAACCAACAGAATCCGCTCAGGTGGAGGCATCCCCAGGCCGCGGTAGAATCGTTGATTCTCGGGAAGCCCCGGCACCGGGCCGTAGTAAAACTCGCTCCCCGTGAGAAAGTGGGAGAAGATCGAGGGTGCCTCCAATCCTACGACCACAGATCGGATTCGCGATGGCTCGAATCCATCACCCCGGCCGCCAAAACCCACCACTTTTTCCTGAGTGACCAGAAAAACAGCCGACCTCGCGAATCGCCCGGCGCAAAAATCCAGCACGGCTTCAAATACCTCATCGCGGGTCAGGGAGTTCTTGAGTCTCTCGGAGGTCTGTTCGAGGGACACCGACGAGGGTGTGGGAACGAGGCTGAGAACGGGCCGTCTGGGAGGAAGCGCCGTGGAGGCCTGCGGCTCCCCTGAAGTGATCGGTGCCGCGCTGACAGGGGGGGGTCCCGACTCACTGGGGAGTGGAGCCGCTGGCGCCGGAGGCGGCACTACGCCGTCTCCGGCCGTGGTGACCCCCGTCGATCCGGACGGCTCTCGCCATTCTTCCAGCGAGCGTGGGAGCGGAGACGCGGGCACAACCGCGGGGACGGGAGGGGCTTTTCCGGCGTAGAGCTCCGAAACTGCCTCCGATGAGGCCGAAAGCGGGCGGCCATCCAGCCCGATTTCGTCGGACGTGGATTGGCCCGTCGGCGACGCCGGCGGCGGTGGCTCGGATGTATCCGAGGCCTCCATCATTTGACGGCGAGCCGTGCGGGGATCCTGACGCCCCTCAACTTGGTCAGACAACGGGATCGTCTCCCGGATCGAACGGGGGACCTGGTAGTAGCGCTCCAAAGCGTCGAGAAGGTGATTCTCAGACGAGACGTGCGGCTCCACCTGAAGGCCGGTCAGGAACGCCACCTCATCCATGACCAGAATGTCCCCGGGGTTCATCATGGCCAGGCGCAGTTTCTTGCTCTCCACTGCCAGAGGCACCATCTGGTGTTTTTGCGCCAGATGCTCCGGAATCATCCGGATGACTTCGGATGGAATCTCCCGGAAATGCTCGGTGCCCACGCATGGAACTTGGAAGAGATCCGAGAGGTAGGCTCTTAGAGTCGGCTCATCCAGGTAGCCGAGCTTGAGCAGGCTCGAGCTCAAGTGACCGCCATAGAAAGACTGATCGAGCAGAGCCCGCTTGAGCTGGACTCCCGTGAGCTTGCCGCGGGCGATGAGCCAGCTTCCCAGTTTCATCGAGACAACCCTCCGTCAGCGAGGACGTCTGTGCTGCGGTCTGCCACTGCCGGCGCGGCTGCGCTCCTCCTGACGAGGTGGAAGGGGCTCGGGGGCACCTGTATCACCCCTCTTCTCCCGGAGGACCGCTTTTCTGCTCAGCCGAATTCGGTCACCGTCTACTTCAATGACCTTCACCAGGATTTCCTCTCCCTCCTGGATTTCGTCTGTCACTTCCTTCACTCGGTGCTCGGCTATCTCAGAGATGTGGAGGAGCCCTTCGATCCCAGGCAGGATCTCAACGAAGGCGCCGAACGCGACGATCCGAATCACCTTTCCCAGGTACGTCTTGCCGATCTCCGCCTCGGCAGTAATCTCCTTGATGATCTCGATGGCCTTGAGCGCGGAAGCTTCATCGATGGAGGCGATGTCCACCTTGCCGCTGTCGTCCACATCAATCTTGCATCCGGTGCGCTCGATGATGGAGCGGATCATCTTCCCTCCCGGTCCGATGACTTCCCGGATCTTGTCCTTTGGAATCCGGATTGAGAATATCCGGGGAGCGTAGGAGGAGATGTTGGAACGGTGCTCGGACAAGGTGCTGTCCATGATTCCCAGAATATGGAGGCGGCCCCGGTGGGCCTGCGCCAGCGCCTCCTGGAGAATCTGCCGGGAGAGCCCTTTGACCTTGATATCCATCTGGAGGGCAGTGATTCCATGACGGGTTCCGGCTACCTTGAAGTCCATGTCCCCGTAATGGTCCTCGGAGCCGGCGATGTCACTGAGTATCACGTAATGATCGCCCTCCTTCACCAAACCCATGGCAATCCCCGCCACCGCCGATTTCATCGGAACTCCTGCGTCCATGAGGGAGAGCGAGCCCCCGCAGATGGAGGCCATGGAGGAGGAGCCGTTGGATTCCAGAATATCGGAGACCAACCGGATGGTATAGGGGAACTGCTCATCGGCGGGAATCATGGGTCTCAAGGCGCGCTCCGCCAGGGCACCGTGGCCGATTTCCCGGCGTCCTGGGCCCCGGAGAAACTTCACTTCACCCACGCTGAAGGGGGGGAAGTTGTAATGAAGCATGAACCGGCGCTCCGATTCCCCCTCCAGCCAATCCAGTGTCTGAGCATCCTCGGAAGTTCCCAGAGTTGTCGTGACCAGCGCTTGGGTCTCGCCCCGGGTGAATAGGGAAGAACCATGGGTACGAGGCAGGAAACCGACCTCGCAACGGATTGGGCGGATCTGGTCGAAGGCTCGATCGTCGAATCGCTTCGCCTTCTCCAGGATCTCCGTGCGAGCCAGTTTTTTGTGAACTTCATGAAATGCAGACTTGACGAAGGAGCGGGTCTCGGGCGGGTCCTCGGGGAAACTCTCGATAAGCTCCTTCTCCAGCTCCCCCACCCGGCGATAGCTTTGGATTTTGACCGGGAGCTTCATGGCCTCCCACAGGGGAGACGAGATTCGCTCCTCCACCTCTCGCCGAAGCTCGCCGGGGATTTCCACGAGGGTGACAGTGCGCTTGGTGGGCGCCACCTCTCTGCGGAGCTCATTCTGCAGCGCCACGAGCTTGACGATGTGAGACTGGCCGAAGAGGATGGCATCCACCATCTCCTGCTCGGAAACCTCGCTGGCCCCAGCTTCCACCATCACCAGCTCAGTTTCGCCTCCCACGACAACCAAATCCAGCCGGCTGGTTTCCAGCTGAGAGGTGGTCGGGTTGATGAGGAACCCTTGATCGTTCAGCCCGACCCTTACGGCCGCGATAGGGCTTTCAAAAGGAATGTCAGAGAGCACCAGGGCTGTTGAAGCGCCGGTCACCGCCAAAATGTCCGGGTCATTCTCGAGATCGGCCGAAAGGACGAGAGCGACCACTTGGGTCTCGCACCGCCATCCCTTGGGGAAAAGCGGCCGGATCGGGCGGTCGATCATTCGAGATGTCAAGGTCTCCTTCTCGTTCGGGCGCCCCTCTCGCTTGAAGAATCCACCAGGAATCTTCCCGGCGGCATAGGTATTCTCACGATAGTCCACGGTCAGCGGAAGGAAATCCAGCCCTTCGCGAGCTTTCCGGTCGGCGGTTGCGGTCACCAGCACGACTGTGTCGCCCTGGCGGACCAGTACGGATCCATCGGCTTGTCGTGCCACCTTCCCCGTCTCGATGGAAATGGTGTGCTCGCCGACGGACGTTTCTTTTCGGATATTCAACTTGCGACCTCCTTAGTAGCTTGTGGGGTGGGGGGCACCCTTGGAAGAGTCCTCGAGAGCCGGTCTGCAGCAGGAGCGGGAAGAAGGGGGAGAAGTGCTCAAGAATTAAGGGTGAAATTCAAGGATGATAAGGAATAATGCCAGAGGAAAACCCTTAATTGTTCGGGAACTTCCATCCTTCTGCCCAGCTCGGATCGCGGCACGAACCCCGGGACCTATTTGCGGATGCCCAGTCTCTTAATCAACACTTTATAGCGATCAGCGTCGGTACGTTTCAGGTAATCGAGGAGACGGCGCCGCGTGCCGACCATCATCAGAAGGCCGCGGCGGGAGTGGTGATCTTTGCGATGGGTCTTGAAGTGCTCTGTCAGGTACTCGATGCGTTCACTCAGCAGCGCCACCTGGACCTCGGGAGAGCCCGTGTCACCGGGGTGGGTTTTGTACGATTCTATAATCTCGCCCTTCCGGTCCTTAAAAATGCTCAATGCTTCCCCCTAGTCACGGCAACCTGCCGATGGACCGCTCGGAAGATGATATTCCGCGAAGTAATAGCGGTCGACAAGTGCAAATGGTTGCGACACTGTAACACAGGGCCCAGCCGAGTGTAAACCCCAAGTCGGTGCCATTCGCAGACTCTCTGAAAGGGAAGGGTGGATCTCCCGCTCAGGCCAATTAAAGGTCGCCGATTCGCCTTGTAAAAGTGAGATGACGGTATCCTTCGCCGATGCCGCCTACTCGGGTGGAAAGACAATTTGTGGCTGCACGATGGGAACTTCGTTGCCCTCAGGCTTCAACACTCTCCCTATGGCGAGCAGCTCGCCGGCTTCGCTCTCCACTCGGCACTGCCCCTCGAGAAGGCAGGAGCGGGAGGGCAGAATCTCCCGGATGCCAAGAATCCGCCCGTTCCGCACCGCCAGGATTCCCTGCCGGTTGGCCACCACGGTCCCGAAGCCCAGAGGGACGCGCTCCAAGGGCACGAGGACCTGTTCCAAGGCGCCCTCGGAGACGATCTGTCGGAGGCCTTTGAGGGAGTGGGCGTCGGACACCTGAAACTCACCACAGGCCGTCCTACGGAGGGAATGGAGGTGCGCTCCGGTTCCCAGGATTTGACCCAGATCGTGGGCTAGGACTCGAATATAGGTGCCGGGGGAGCTCTTAACTTCGAAATCGATCTCGTCCTGGCGCACCGCCAGAATGTTCAGGTAGTGAATGGTGACTCGTATGGGTTCCCGTGGAACCTCCTGGTTCTTTCTCGCGAAGCGGTAAAGCGGTACTCCCCCGTGCTTCTTGGCGGAGAAAATCGGCGGGACCTGGATGATGGGACCGGTGAGAGCGGCGACTGCCCGGCGTAGTTCCGCTTCGGTAAAGCGCACCTCCCTCGAAGGACCCATCGGCTTCCCTTCGCGATCGTGGGTATCCGTGGCAGTTCCGAACCGAATTGTCCCCGCATAGGTTTTGTCCGAGGAGGTGAGAAACTGGGAAAGCCGGGTGGCCCTTCCCAGGCAAAGGGGGAGTAACCCCGTTGCCATGGGATCGAGGGTGCCCGTATGGCCGACTCGCTGCTGGCCAAGAATTTCCCGGACCCTTTCCACGACACCGTGGGAGGTGAGACCTCCCTCCTTGTCCAGGAGAAGGACGCCGCTGACGCTCATTCTTCCTCGTTTTCGCCGGATGAGTGGATCTGGTGCAGGAGCTCCTCGATTCGGCTGCCGGACTGCACGGAGTCATCGTGTTCGAACAGCAGTGACAGTGCCTTCTTCAGGCGGAGGCGACGAAATATCTGCCGCTGGAGAAAGCTCGAGGCGCGATTCAGAGCGTCGAGGGACTCTCGGCGCTCTTCCTCGGATCCCAGGACGCTGACAAAAATCCGGGCGTGGGACAGATCGGGGCTGACCTTAACCTCGGTGAGAGTCACGAATCCCACGCGAGGGTCTCGCACGTCGCTGCGCAGGAGCGCCGCGATTTCCTCGCGGAGCGCATCCGCCACTCGCTCTCGCCGGGAGTGACCCATGGTTTCCTCAAGTCAGGTATTCGATGTGGAAACTCGCCAGGTCGCCTTCCACCTCCCGTTCGAGGATACCCCGAATCTGGCGGAAGCAAGACTCAAGGAGTTCTTGTGAGTTGGAAATGCTCACCATGCCCAGCGTTGCACGCTGCCAAAGATCCTGGTGGTCCACTTCAGCAACGGCGATGTTGAATTTCGCTCGAATCTGGTCCTTGAGGCGGCGCAACACCCGCCGCTTCTCCTTGAGGGAGTGAGAGCCTGTGAGGTGGATCTCCACCAGGCAGAGTCCGACATTCATCGGATATCCAACGGGCCGGGCCGAGGGCCACACAGGGCCCTAAAGGGTTTTCTGATACACCTTCTCGAGTTTGAACGCCTCGATGATGTCCCCGACCTTGATATCGTTGAATCGCTCGAGGCCGATGCCGCACTCGTATCCGGACTTGACCTCCCCGACGTCCTCTTTGAATCGTCGCAGGGAAGCCATCCGGCCCTGGTGGACGATGACGTTGTTCCGAAGGAGCCGGATCTGGGACCCGCGGAGCAGCTTGCCGTCCACGACGTAGGTACCCGCAACGGTGCCCACCTTGGGTATCTTGAAGGTGTTCCGGACCTCCGCCCGCCCCAGGTACTGCTCACTGACCTTCGGCTCGAGAAGCCCCACCATGGCGTTCTTGATCTCGTCGTGGATTTCGTAAATTACCGTGTGGAGCCGGATATCCACCTTCTCTTTTTCGGCCAGCTCGGCGGCAGACCGGTCGGGCCGAACGCTGAAACCGATGATGACGGCATTGCTCGCCGACGCCAGCAGCACGTCAGTCTCGGAGATTGCACCGGTTCCGGTGTGAATGAGGCGGACTTTCACCTGATCGGTGGCGAGGTCATTGAGGCTTTTCGCCAGCACCTCCACCGACCCCTGGACATCTGCTTTCACCACGATGGGGAGCTCCTTGATGGAACCCTCCTTGATTTGCTGGAAGAGATGTTCCAGGGAGAGGCGCGACGATTTTGCAAGCGACTCCTGGCGGAGCTTGGATTGGCGAAATGTTCCGATCTGACGGGCTTTGACTTCGTCCTCGATGACCTGAAAGCGGTCTCCGGCCAGGGGGACCGCTTGGAGTCCCAGCACCTCCACAGGAATGGAGGGAACCGCCGACAGAAGCTTTCGCCCTCGATCATCCAGCATGGCACGCACTTTTCCGCTCACAGCACCGGCGATGAAAGCATCGCCCCCGCGAAGAGTTCCATTTTGGACGAGCACGGTGGCAACCGCACCGCGATTTCGGTCCAGCCTGGCTTCCAGAATCGTGCCGGTGGCCGGGAGGTTTGGATCGGCCTTCAAGTCGTTTATATCGGCTACCAGAAGGATCATATCCAGAAGATCGTCGATATGAAGACGCTGTTTGGCGGAGATCGCCACACTTACCACTTCGCCGCCCCAGTCTTCCACCAGGAGGTTTTGATCGGACAGCGCCTTTTTCACCCGATCCAGATTCGCTCCCGGCTTGTCGATCTTGTTGATGGCGACCACGATGGGCACGCCGGCGGCGCGGGCGTGATCAATGGCCTCGACGGTCTGGGGCATGACACCGTCATCTGCGGCGACGACCAGCACCACCACGTCGGTTACCCGGGCACCCCGGGACCGCATGAGCGTGAATGCCTCGTGACCCGGCGTGTCGATAAATGTAATCCCTCGGCCCTTGACCTGGACATGATAGGCACCGATATGCTGCGTGATACCGCCGTGCTCCCGTTCGGTAATCTTCGACTCACGTATAGCATCCAGCAGGGAAGTCTTGCCATGGTCGACATGCCCCATGATAGTCACGACAGGATCCCGGGGCTTCATCCCGAGGGAGGGGGCCGTCGTGCGGTGCTCGAGAATTGCGTCGTCTTCGAAAGAGATGATGCGGGCCTCGAATCCAAAATCCCGACAAATCTGCTTGGCTGCCTCGATATCCAGGGGTTGGTTGATGGTCGCTAGAATCCCACGATCCAGGAGCTTCTTGATGATGTCCTTGGACTTGACTTCCGTCTTTTCCGAGAGTTCCTTGACGGTAACCCCTTCCGTGAGCACGACGTCTCTGATGGGTGGGGGAGGTACTGGCGCGGGTCGCACCGCGGGGGTCGGAGGCAACACGACCACCGGTCGTGTGACTGGAACTGCAGTGACCGCCTGAGGGCGCACCGCGCCTGAGGGGGCAGTAGGTGGCACTGCGGCTGTCGTTCGGGAAACTGCGTGGGCCTGCGAGGAGGTCGGGGGGTGCGCGGCTGAAGCAGGCCGGCTCCCCGAGGGAACTGGCTTCGCGGCAGATTCCCGACCTGTCTTGCTTGCCGCGGCTGGCACAGTTCGCGACACGACCTTCGTTGGGCCGGTGGCTGGCCCCTTCTGCGTCTGAACGGGGGCCGGCTTGACCTTGGTTGTCGAGAGTTTTTTTACTGCTGCAGGGGCGACTTTGGCAGTCTTTGTCGCAGGGGCAGTCCCCGTGACCGAGCCCGGCTTGGCCGCGGATGAGCTCTTCGCTGCGGCATCCTGAGTTTTGGCAGCGGAGACGACCCTCTGTTGAAATCTCTCGACCAGAACCTCGTCAATGCTGCTCAGATTTGATTTAATCTCCAGGCCGCTTTTTCGAAGCAGATCCACCGCCTCATCGTTGGAGATTCTCAGGAGCTTTGCGAACTGATAAACGCGTATTTTCCCCATATTCTCTTGGTCCCTCTCGCGGGTCGCGAAACCCTATTCTTCTTCTGCCGCCGCAGCCTCTTCAGTAGGTGGACCGCCCTCATCCACGGAGATGGTGGCAGTTTCCGCAGCGGCCTCGACCACCGAATCAGAAAACTCTGACGGAGCCTCGGCGGGCTCTTCCTCGACCGGCTCGGGAAGGGGAGCATCGAGCACTTCCCGAAGCGTCAGGAGGATCTTCTCGGCGGTTTTTGGACCGATCGACGGGACGGCCGTCAAGCCTTCCAATCCTACGGCGATCACGCTGCCTATGGTGGTGAAGCCGGCATCATGTAGTTTCTCCAAGGAGCGAATACTCAGATCTTCAGCGGTCTCAAGTAGGCGATTGGCACGAGCCATGCGCTCCATTTCCATTTCCACTTCCCGCTTCTTGTCCTGCTCGCTCTTGATGTCTATTCGCCATCCAACTAGGCGAGAGGCGAGCCGCACATTTTGGCCCTTCTTCCCGATGGCTAAGGAGAGCTGGTCGTCATCCACGACGACCTCCAGCACCTTCCCCTCCAGATCGACGATCGATACCCGGTTAATCCTCGCTGGGTTGAGAGCATGGGTGACGAAGGCACTTATTTCCTCGGAGTATTGCACAATGTCGATCTTCTCGCCCCTTAACTCACGGATGATAGCCTGGACGCGCGATCCCTTCATACCCACGCAGGCACCCACGGGGTCCACGTCCTTGTCCTTGGAGCGCACTGCGATTTTTGCTCGATCGCCGGCGTCACGAACCGCCACCTCGATCTTCACAGTGCCGTCGTAGATTTCCGGCACTTCCATTTCGAAGAGCTTGATCAGGAGGCGCGGGTCGGTGCGCGACAGAATGATCTGGGGCCCCTTCGCGTTCTTATCAACATCTACGATGATGGCCCGAATCCGATCCGCTTGGTTGTAGTGTTCCGCCTTGGATTGTTCCTTTTTGGGAAGGACGGCCTCGGTCTTTCCCAGGTCAACGATGATGCTGCCACGCTCGAATCGCTTCACAAAGCCGTTGATCAGCTCACCAATTCGGCTGCTGTATTCCTTGTAAATGTTCTCACGCTCCGCTTCCCGCACTTTCTGGAAGATGATCTGCTTGGCCGCCTGAGCGGCGATGCGCCCCAACCCTTCCACAGGTCGAGGGATTTCCAGCACCGACTCCAAGTTCGCTTCGGGACTCAGTTGCTCTGCCTCCCGCAAGGAAATCTCGAGATCAGGGTTGGAGACGCTCTCGACCACTTTCTTACGGGCGAACACCTCCAAGGCTCCGCTAGTACGATTGAAGCGGGCGCCGATTTCCTCTTTCGTCCGGTAGTACTTCTTGGAAGCTGCCGCGTAGGCATCCTCTACAGCCCGGATGATGACATCAACTTCGATGCCTTTTTCCCGTCCTACCTGTTCTATAGCTTGCAGAATTTCACTGCTCATGTTTTCCCTCGGTCCTGGATTGAAGGCAGGCAGTCCGATTCTAAAACTCCACCTCGAGCCTGGCCTTTGAAATGGCGCTTCTAGGTATTGCCCAGGGACGACCCTCGGCGTCCACGATCGTCACGACCCCGGCCTCCAGTGATCTGAGCAGGCCGACAAAGTGCCTGCGGCCCTGGATCGGCTCGAACGTGTGTACAGCCGCAAGTTTGCCGGTGAAGCGATGAAAATCTTCGTCGGTCCGCAGCGGGCGGTCCAATCCTGGAGAGGAGACCTCCAGCGTGTACCGGTCTGGGATGATGTCCTCGACGTCCAGTTCGACGCCTAACTGCTTGGAGGCGGCCTGACAGTCCTCGAGGGTCACCCCGCCCGGTTTATCGATGAAAAACCTCAAGAACCAACCCCCTCTTTGCCTTTCCAGGTCAATGCTGACGATTTCCAACCCCATTCCCATGGTTACTCGCTCACCGATCTGAGAGATTTTCGCCATGATTTCGCTCTTGTGCATGGACACAATCAACTCCGAGCCGAAGCCTAAGGGACCTGCGACCATTGGATTTTTAGGGTCCAAAATAAAAAAGTGGGCGCCGTGCAGCCCACTTCTCTTCCCGTAAGCCGGCGTTATCCTATAATACAAAAGCGCCATAAATCAAGAGTGCGTCGGTCTCAAAAAAAGCCTTGACACATGGAACTGCTTTGCCTACAATCGCAATCCCTCGAAAAAAGACGATGTTCTTTGAAAACTAAATAGGACGTGCGTGCGTCCCAAGTTATGCTGAGTCCTTGCAATAAGTTACGGATCAAGCGTCTGGGTGATTTCTCGTTCGCAAGAACGTGAGATTTTAACTGGAGAGTTTGATCCTGGCTCAGAACGAACGCTGGCGGCGTGCTTAACACATGCAAGTCGAACGAGAAAGGGG
>JAKEFJ010000194.1 GCA_022616665.1 Acidobacteriota bacterium | reverse complement strand
GCCCGCGGGGGCTCCGACCGCGTTTGCCACCCAATCGTCCCCGGACCTGCGCCAATTCCTGGATTTCTACGCGGCGCTTTACGAGGGAGTGCGCTATGAGGCGCAGAAAGCCGAATGGGCTTCCAGCACGGATGTTACCGACGAGCACGTGGGCGAGCGCATCGCTGGTGGGAAGGCGCTGGCGGCGCTGGTGGGATCTCCCGCGGTCATCACCCGCTCGCGGGAGTTCCTGAAGCATCCCGAGCAGGTCTCCGCGCTGGACGCGCGCCAGCTGCAGAAGATCCTGCTGGAGGCGGCGGAAGCGCCGGGCACCGTGCCGGAAATCGTGGCGAAGCGGGTGGAGGCGGAGGCGAAGCAGTCCAGCATCCTGGATTCGTTCCAGTTCTGCCTGGAGCGGAAAGGGGAGCAGTGCCTGAAGCCCGTCACCGCCAACGACCTCGACGACATCCTGAACGACTCCACCGATCTGGCGGCCCGCCTGGCCGCCTGGGAGGCCTCCAAGGAGATCGGCCCGGCTCTGAAGCCCGGCCTGGTGGAGCTGCGCGGGCTGCGCAATGCCGTGGCGAAGGAAATGGGGTACCGCTCATTCTTCGACCTGCAGGTGGCCGACTACGACATGAGCGTGGACGAGATGATGGAGATGCTGTCCGGGTTCATGCGGGACATGGGCCCGCTCTACCGGGAGGTCCACTGCTGGACCAAATACGAGTTGGCGAGAAAGTACCACCAGCCGGTCCCCAAGATGATCCCCGCCCACTGGATCAACAACCGGTGGGCTCAGAACTGGACGGGGATCGTGGAGGGGGTGGATCTGGATCCCTACTTCAAGGACAAGACCGCCGAATGGATCGTCCAGAAGGGGGAGGCGTTTTACGTCTCCATGGGATTCCCTTCGCTTCCCGAGAGTTTCTGGAAGCTGTCGGATCTCTACCCGGTTCCGGAGGGCTCGACCCGCAAGAAGAACACCCACGCCTCGGCGTGGGACATGAACCTGGAGGGAGACGTGCGCTCGTTGATGAGCGTGCAGCCCAACTCCCGGTGGTTCGGCACGGCCCATCACGAGCTGGGGCACATCTATTACTACCTTTCGTATGACCGGCCCGGAGTCCCGATCTTCCTTCGGGAGGGGGCCAATCGGGCCTTTCACGAGGGAATCGGCGATCTGATTTCCATCGCCGCGGGCCAGGAGCCCTACCTGCGTTCCGTGGGAATCCTCCCGCCGGGAGTCAAGATTGACCAGAAGAAATGGCTACTCAATCAGGCCCTGGAAGAGGCGGTCCCGTTCATCTTCTGGTCGTCGGGGACGATTTCGTCGTGGGAGCGGGACCTCTACGAGAACAATCTTCCGCCCGAGGAGTTCAATCAACGCTGGTGGAGTTACGTGGCAAGGTTCCAGGGCGTCGTCCCCCCAGAGCCGCGGGGCGTGCAGTTCTGCGATCCGGCTACGAAGACCCACATCAATGACGACCCGGCCCAGTACTACGACTACGCCATGGCCACGGTGCTGAAGTACCAGCTGCACGACAAGATTTGCCGCGACATTCTCAAGCAGGATCCTCACTCCTGTAATTACTATGGCAGCAAGGCGGCGGGGGATTTTCTGAAGAGCATTCTCCGGCAGGGGGCCATGAAGCCCTGGCGCGAATTGGTTCGCGAGGCGACCGGAGCCGACCTGAGCACGAAGGCGATGGCGACCTACTTCCAGCCGGTGCTCGATGACCTGAAGAAACAGAATCGGGGCCGGCAATGTGGATGGGAATGAGCCAGCGGATCTCCGTCGCGATGGCGATCTTCGGGCTCGGCGCCATCGGCCTCTCCCCGAGCCTTGCGGCCCAGACACCGGAGGTGGAAGTAGAGAGCCTCATCCGTGACAACAGCTTTCTGGTGGAAGAGGCCTACAACCAGGAAGATCATGTCGTTCAGGAGATCAACAACTTCATTGCCCTGGGGCCGGAGCGGGACTGGCTGTACGTCTTCACCCAGGAATGGCCGCTGGGCGGGATGAAGAACCAGCTCAGCTACACGCTCAGCCTGACGGATCCTGGGAATCTCGGGGGGGACACGGGCCTCGGCGACAGCTTGGTGAACTACCGATACCAGGTGGCGGGAGGCGGTCCCGAGCGGGTCGCCTTCGCGCCCCGGGTGAGCCTGGTGATCCCCACGGGCGACGAGAAGGAAGAGCGGGGTCAAGGCGCCTTCGGAATCCTCGTGAACCTTCCGTTGAGCATCGAGCTCACCGATTCTCTGGTGAGCCACTCCAATGCGGGCGGGGCCTTCATACCCTCGGCCAAGGATGCCGCGGGAAACAAGGCCGACGTCACCGACTATTTTCTGGGCCAAAGCCTGGTGTGGCTCGCGCGGCCGACCCTCAATGCCGTTTTCGAGGCGGTCTATACCTGGGAGGAGGAAGTGATCGGGCCGGGAACCACAGAAAGGTCCAGCAGCTTCGTCATCAATCCAGGAGTGCGCTGGGCGATCAACCGGCCCTCAGGTCTGCAAATCGTCCCCGGAATCTGCGTTCCCATCGGGGTGGGTCCCAGCCGCGGCGATGAGGCCCTCTTCCTTTACCTAAGCTTCGAGCACCCCTTCGGCAAGAGAAACTCTCCGTAGCTCGTGCCCGCCAGGTGTTGACGGCAGAGCTGTTCTCTGCGGTTCTGCAAGGATCAGCGTGGCTTGAAGGTCCTGCTGATGTTGAAACCGAGCCGGAAATAGCCCTGCTCGACATCCAGGTCGCCCCCGGGAGCGACGAGGTCCGTGTGCTCCCCCTGAGTGTTGGTGGCTAGAAGCGTGAACGCGTGGCGGGCGGTGGCGACTCCCCAGGCCAGCGAAAACGACTGGTAGCGCGCTTTGACGCCGGCGGTCTGGCCGATCCACTCCGCTGAGAGAGACTGCTTGGAAGTCACGTGCCACTCGGCGCCCAGGCCCACGGCGCCGGTTCCCTGGTCGTCTTCGGGATCCTCATAATTCGCACGTGACAGGTAGATCGAGTTCAACAGCAACGAAACCGGTTTCCACGGGCGGTACCCGAGAATCACTTCAGCACTCCAGCGGTTCCGGTTGGCAGCCTGCTCGTCCCGCAGGCTTGCGATGCCGCCCCGCAGCGCTCCCGAAAAGTAGCGTCCCGCGGTCCCGGCGATCCGCGGCGCGTAGAGCACGAATCCCTCGTAATCACGGAGCTGATTGGTGCGGCGCAGACCTGCCTGCACGGTATCGGTCAGGCCGTAAGCGAGCTGGATCGACCACCAGGACCCTCCGTCCAGGCCCCAGAGCCCCTGGCCACCGGCGTCGCGGGTGGACTGCTTGAAGCGATGCAGGATTCGAAACTCGAGATTGTGCTTGCCCAGCGATTCGGGCGTGGTCAGATTGATGAGCGAGGAGTCCCGGAAGAACCGGGGAGCGGCCGGCGGCGTGGGCTGGGGAGGAGCACCCCACTCCGCCTCGGGGAACGAGAGAATCCACTCTCGCACCAGGGCAATCTGTTCGTCGCGAAGCGGCTCCATGGAGAGAGGCATCCGTGGGCCCCGGTAGTGCCCTTCGTCGGCCGGCAGGAGCTTGAGGTACAGGAGGCTCAGCTCCGGCGAGCCCGGGGTCACGCGAAGGAAGGCGCTATCGGTTTTCGCCCTGACGTTGACGGTGTCGCGATAGAGGTGCGCCGCCTCGAGCCGGAGGCTCGCTGCGGGCTTGTCTCCCCCATGACAGGCGGGGAGGGCGCAGCTCTGCTGGAGAAGCCTCCCCGTCTGCTGAAAAAGCGGCGACTCCCCCTGCCCCCAGGCCGATGGGGCGGCGAACAGGCTCAGCGCCAGCAGACTAATTGTCCTGGGCACCTTGGTCGATCCAATCACGGATCACCTGGATTTCGACGGGGTCCAGAGGCGGCGATCCCAGCGGCATGCGGTCGCCGATTCCTCCGACGCTCGCCTGGTTTCCCTCCAGCTTCGCCACGAGGTAGCTCGAGGCACTCGATCCGGGATCGATGCGTTTGAGCCCCGGGGCTTCCAGGCTTGCGACTCCCACGGCCCCCACCACCGGGTCGTAAATCTCT
>JAKEFJ010000193.1 GCA_022616665.1 Acidobacteriota bacterium | reverse complement strand
TGGTGCCCCCGGCCGGAATTGAACCAGCGACGCATGGATTTTCAGTCCATCGCTCTACCGACTGAGCTACAGGGGCACGATCAAGGCGGGAAGCTCTGCTCGCGAAGGAGCGAATCGTAGCAGCAACCTCGCGAGGGTGTCAAATTATGGAGCTTAGATTCTCGCCGAGGGAGGCCGGCTGCTGCGCTCCGGCGGCACTGAAGCGCGCTTGGATTTTTCATCCTCCCGTCCCTCGCCCTTCGGCGCATCGGCGGATGCCACGGGCTTCGCTTCGTCGCGGATCAGCCCCAGCTTGCGGCGGATTTTCATCTCGATGTCACGGCAGAGATCGGGATTGTCCTTGAGCAGCTGGCGCGCCGCCTCGCGGCCCTGTCCCAGCCGGGTCTCCCCGTAAGAGAGCCACGAGCCGGATTTTTCCAGCACGGTCTGGGCGACTCCCAGATCCAGCACGTCCCCTTCCCGGGAAATCCCGTGACCATAGATGATGTCGATCTCCGCCTGCTTGAAGGGTGGGGCCATCTTGTTCTTCACCACCTTCACCCGGGTGCGGCTGCCGATGTCCGCGTCCCCCTCCTTGATCGATCCGATCCGGCGGATGTCGATGCGGACGGAGGCATAGAACTTCAGCGCCCGGCCGCCTGTGGTGGTCTCCGGGTTGCCGAACATGACGCCGATCTTTTCCCGGATCTGGTTGATGAAGATGAGCGTGGTCTTGCTCTTCGAGACGATGCCGGTGAGCTTGCGCAGCGCCTGCGACATGAGCCGGGCCTGGAGTCCGACGTGGGCGTCTCCCATTTCCCCTTCCAGCTCCGCCCGGGGCACCAGCGCCGCCACCGAATCGATGACCAGCACATCCAGTGCGCCCGAACGCACCAGGACTTCGGAGATCTCCAGGGCCTGCTCTCCCGAATCGGGCTGGGAGATGAGCAGATTGTCGGTGTCCACTCCGAGCTTTTTCGCATATTCCGGATCGATGGCGTGCTCGGCGTCGATGAAAGCGGCCATGCCGCCGGCGCGCTGGGCCTCGGCCACCACGTGCAGGGCCAGCGTGGTTTTTCCCGAGGATTCCGGTCCGTAAATCTCCACGATGCGTCCACGCGGCATGCCGCCGATGCCCAGCGCAGCGTCAACCGAAAGCGAGGTCGTGGAGATGGTGGGAATGTTTGAGAGGACTTCTTTGGAGCCCAACCGCATGATGGAGCCCTTGCCAAACTGCTTCTCGATTTGCGTCAGCGCCATGTCGATGGCGCGTCCGCGCTCCTTCAAGTCCTGGGACATCGCATCATCCTTTTCGGAAATGGAGAATGCCATGAAAATCGCGCTTCGGGCGCATCTTAGGGGGAGCGGCTCACCCCTGTCAAGGAGCCGGACACAGGCAAGATGCGGGCCACACGAGGGGTTTCACCGGCCCAGATTCCATGGCTCAATGAAGTGTGCGCGGCAGAGCGAGTTGGGATGTATCGACCTGGTACAGGGGAGTCTGGGAGTTCTCCACAGGGTGGGGGGGAACTGTTCACGCGTGAACAGTTCTGGACATTATCGTCCAGGGACGCAACATCCAAAAAGCACTCACGGCGAAGGCACTAAGGGGTCAATTTTTCTTGACTTTGTGTGGGTCGGCTCTTATATTACGCGAGTCTTTACGCACGCTAACCCACTGAGGGCCTTGGACGCATGCCTCCCCAGAGACTTCTCCCCCTCGCACTACTGCTACTCGCCGTCACCGTGTCCTGCGCCAGCGTCTCCTCCCGTTCATCCGCCAGGCCCTCGGAGCCGGCTCCCGGCCCCGTCGCCACCACGGCTCCCGCTCCTGCCGACGAGCCTTCATTGCAGGCGACTTTGGAAGATGAACCGCGGCCTGCGCCCAAGGCGGGGGACCGGATCCAACAGCTCATCGACTCGATGCAGGAACTCTATGGCACCGGCTTGGAAGCCCACAAGGCGGGGCGCTTCGACGAGGCCCGCGACTACTTCGACCGCGCGGTGGAGAGTGCGCTCAATGCCGACGTGGAGATCGATTCGTCTCCCACCCTCAAGGCGGCGTACGAAGAAATGCTGGAAAACATCGATTCCCTGGAAGGGGACCTCTACCAGGACGGTGTGGCGAAGGGAGAGGAGCCCCCCAAGGACGAGCTGAAGGACATCACCAGCTACCTCTCGCCGGAAGAGGCCGAGAAGGAGCGGGAGAAGGTGCAGTCGGCATCCGGCGCCGTGGAGTACAACATTCCGGTGGTCCTCAACAACAAGGTGCTCACTTTCATCGAGGCGTTTCAAACGCGGATGCGTGGACCCTTCGAGGCGGGACTGCGCCGCTCCGGGCGCTACCTCCCCATGATCAACAGGATTTTCGAGGAAGAAGGGGTTCCCACGGACCTGGCCTACATGGCGCATCAGGAAAGCGCCTTCAAGACCAGCGCCTATTCGCGAGCCAAGGCGAAGGGGCTTTGGCAGTTCATGTCCTTTACGGGGCGCAAGTACGGCCTGAAACGGGACCAGTGGGTGGATGAGCGCTCCGATCCGGAGAAATCCACGCGCGCAGCCGCGAGGTACCTGAGGGATCTCTACGGCATGTTCGGGGATTGGTACCTGGCCATGGCAGCCTACAACGCCGGCGAGGGAAAGGTCGGCCGCGGCATGAAGCGCACCGGGGCCAAGGACTTCTGGACGCTGGCGCAGCATCGCAGGGCGCTGCGGGTCGAGACCAAGAACTACGTGCCGGCAATCCTGGCCTCCATGATCATCGACAAGTCGCCCCAGGAGTACGGCTTTCACGTGGAGCCGGTGGCGGAGCTGTTCTATGAGCAGGTCACCTTGGACTCGGCCACCGACCTGAAAGTGGCTGCCGATTGCGCCGGGATAAGCGTGGAGGAGCTGAAGGAGCTGAACCCTGAGCTTCGCACCATGGCCACGCCCCCCTATGCCGAAGGTTACTCCCTGAAGGTTCCCGTGGGAGTCGCCGGTAGCTTCATGGAGAAATACGCGGCGGTGCCCATGAACGAGCGGCTGCGTTGGACCCCGCACCAGGTCAAGCGAGGGGAGACCCTCTCCGTCATCGGTAGGAAATACGGCGTTAGCGTCTCCGCCATCATGGCGGCCAACTCCATGCGCAGCTCGCATCGGCTGAAGCCCGGACAAAGCTTGGTGATTCCGCTTTCGGGTGCCATGCCGGTCAAGATTTCCCGAGACCAGCTGGACGAGGACGCACCGACCTACGATAAGGGCGAGAAAGTGATCCATCGGGTCCGCCGCGGCGACACGCTGCAGAAGATCGCGCTCCGTTACCACACCACCATTGCCAGCCTGCAGCAGTGGAATCGGATTTCGGGCTCGTCCATCCGGCCGGGACAGCGCCTGACGGCCTACTACCGGACGGTGGCGGGTTCGACCCCTCCGGAACCGGCCGAGCCCCAACTAGCGGTATCGGCCACCGGCGAATACAGAGTCCGGCGAGGGGATACGCTCTACAGCATCTCCCAGCGCTTTGGCATCACCGTGGAGCAGCTCCGGCAGGTGAACAACCTGGGACGCAGCTCCATCATCAAGCCAGGGGATCGCCTGAGAGTGGTGTCGCGCGAAGAGACCGAAGGCTCCATCTCGCGTCCATCCGGACCCTCTTCCTCTACCAAAATCATCAAGTACCGCATCCGGCCGGGCGACACGCTGGAGGAAATCGCCTCCCGTCACCGGGTGGAGGTGTCCGACCTGATGCGCTGGAACAGGCTCTCGTCTGCGGACGCCATCCTGGCCGGGAGCACCCTCCGGGTGCGCCTGAACTGAGCCTCATCAGGGGTGCTCCCTAGACAATCCTTCTTGACACGCTGAATCTGCAGGCGCTACGATGCCCCAGCTTCCTGACGGGAGGCGGCATGGAGAGCCGAGGGTCGAGGCCCGGGCTCTCCTCTTTTTTTGCCCGGGAGCAAGGGAGCTCGTGCTGGCCCGGGTTCTCAGCGGCGCCATCCTCGGAATCGAGGCATCCCCCGTCTGGGTGGAGGTGGACCTGGCGGGTGGGCTCCCGGCTCTGAACATGGTCGGACTTCCCGATACCGCCGTGCGTGAGAGCCGGGACCGGGTGCGATCGGCCATCCAGAACAGCGGCTTCTCCTTCCCGCCGCGTCGCATCACCGTGAATTTGGCCCCCGCACATCTGCGCAAGGAAGGCACCTCCCTGGACCTTCCCGTGGCGATCGGGATCCTCCTGGCTGCCGGGACCCTGTTGCCGGAGCGGGCGGAGAAGCACTTCTTCGCCGGGGAGCTGTCGCTGGATGGAAGCCTGCGCCCGGTGAAGGGTGCCATCTCCCTGGCCCTGGCCGCGAAGGGACTCGGCTGTCGGGGCATCCTGTTACCGGAGCCGGTCGCCGGGGAAGCCTCGGTGGTGGAGGGAATTCCAGTTTTTCCGGTGCGCAGCCTCTCGCAGGTGGTGGCGTTCCTCTCGGGCGACGAGAAAGTTGAGCCATTGGCGATGTTTGATTACGCGCCGGGGGAGATGTTGATCGCCGGAGGGGAAGACCTTCGAGACGTGGCGGGACAGGCAGCGGCGCGCCGCGCTCTGGAGGTGGCCGCCGCGGGAGGGCACAATCTGATGCTCGTGGGGCCGCCCGGGGCCGGAAAGACCATGCTGGCCCGCCGTCTTCCCGGAATCCTTCCGCCCCTGTGCCGGGAGGAGGCGGTGGAGACCACCCGCATCCACAGCGCGGCCGGGTTCTCGAGCCACGGCGGGCTGCTTAAGCGGCGCCCCTTTCGGGCGCCGCACCATTCCATCAGCGGCGTGGGTCTTGCCGGCGGGGGCACGATCCCCAAGCCGGGTGAGGTGTCTCTGGCCCACCACGGAGTACTGTTCCTGGACGAGCTCCCCGAGTTCAAGCGCGGCGCCCTGGAGGTGCTGCGCCAGCCCATGGAAGAGGGGAAGGTGGTCATCAACCGCTCCCTCCTCACCCTGGAGTTTCCCGCCCGGTTCATGCTCATTGCCGCCATGAACCCCTGTCCCTGCGGGCAGCTGGGCTGCGCCGGACGAAGCTGTGCGTGCACGCCCCATCAGATCAGCGGATATCGGGCGCGAATCTCGGGACCGCTTCTCGACCGCTTC
>JAKEFJ010000192.1 GCA_022616665.1 Acidobacteriota bacterium | reverse complement strand
CGGATCAGCGCGGCGAAGATTCCCCCCAGCATGAACATGAGGGTCACGGAGGCCAGATAGAGCAGGGCGATCCGCTTGTGATCCACCGTGAGCAGCCACGAGCGAACACCGTAGCCCGCATTCAGGTAGTTGGTTCCGGTCGAGTGCTCGCTCATGGCGTCGGTTTCTTCCCTTCCGGGGCAGCATGCGCCGGGGCGGCGGGGGCATTCATGCCTTCCTGGTCCGCGGCCCGTGACTTTAGATACTCGATGAGCTCGAGAATCCCCTCTTCGTTCACCAGCCCGCGAAACGTGGGCATCACCGGCTGATACCCGGACGTCACCTTGGCGGCGGGATAGAGGATCGCCTCGCGCAGATATGCCTCATCCGCCGTCACGCTCTCTCCCGTCTGCAGCTTGACCGTACTCGTGTAAAGGTTGTCCAGCAGCGGGCCGCGGGCGCCGGAATCGGGATTGTGACAGGTGACACACCCCAGGTCGTTGAACAGGCGCTCTCCCGACGCCGCCATGGAAGCATCCCTGGCACCGCCCGCGAGCCAGGCCTGGAAGGCCTCCGGCTCCATCACCTCCACCCAGCCGATCATTCCCGAATGCTGGGTCCCGCAATATTCGGCGCAGAACAGATGGTAACGCCCCGGGCGCGTGGCCCGAAACCATACCGTGGTGTACCGGCCCGGCAGGGCGTCTGCCTTCACCCGGAACGCCGGAACGTAGAAGCTGTGGATCACGTCTTCTGAGGTCATGTTCAGTCGCACCGCCGTCCCCAGCGGGACGTGCAGCTCGTTGATCTCCCTGCGTCCGGAAGGATGCTGCAGCTTCCACATCCAGCGCTTTCCCACCACATTCACCGTCATGGTGTCGTTCGGCGGCCGGCTCAGCTGGAAGTAGACATCGGCGCCCCAGACGAAGACGGCCAGGGCCAGAAACAGCGGAATCACCATCCAGGTGATCTCGAGCGCCATGGAGCCGTGGATCTCCGCCGGGGGTTTGTCCTTGGGCCGCCGGCGATACTTGATGCCGAATCCGATCAGCAGCGCCGTGATCAGCGACGCGAAAAAAAGGCTCAACAGCACCGTGGCCAGAAATAGCAGGTCCACCTCCCGCGCCTCGCTGGACGCAGCCACGGGAAAAAGCGGCAGGTCAGAGTGCACGGTAAGAGGACTCCAGGTGGTCCGTGGCGCGCCGAGCTCGTTCGCGGCGCAGCGTTCGCAAGATCAGAGCTCCCAGCACCAGCGCGGTCAGCAAGCCCCCCACCCGCATGGCCCTCAGCGCCGCCATGCTGTAGCGGCCGGTGGAGGGGTCGTAGTGAAAGCAGAACAGCAGGACCTTGTCCGCCAGGCTCCCGATCTTCCCTTCCGACGACTCCACCAGAGCGAGGCGCAGGTCCCGGGGCGCAAAATCAACGCCATAGAAATAACGGGAGACCCGCCCGGAGGGAGTCAGAACCACGATTCCCGCGGCGTGGGCATACTGGCCGCTCGCCTCGTCGAAGGAGTACCGGAACCCCACCCGGCGGGCCAGTTCCCGAATGGAGGATTCCTCTCCGGTGAGGAAATGCCATCCCGACGCGGCACCAGCGCGCGCATAGTCCTTGACGTAGATGGCCTTCTTTTCGGACGCCAGGTCCGGTCCCTCTTTGGGGTTGATGCTCACCGTCACGATCCGAAAATCCCGTTCCGGCTCGAGGGACATGGTCCGCAGCGCCGAAACGAGGCCGTTGAGCTCCAGGGTGCAGAGCATGGGGCACTGGTAATAGTTCAGCGTGAGGATCACGGGCCTCTCATCGAAGTAGTCGGCCAGATGCACCGCCTCCCCCGACTCGTTCACGAAGGCGAGCTCGAGCGGCACCTCTTCCCCCAGATGTTGATCCAGCCCGACTCCCCGAAGAGCCGGCGGCGTGGCATCCTCCGGCGCCTGCGCCGAAGCAGAACCGATGGCGAGGATCGCCAAGATCGCCGCAGTCAAGAAACTCCTCAGCGGCGTCATGGGGTGCCTCCGGAGGGAGCCTCGGACGGAGCGGGAGCCGCCTGGCCCGTCACTCCTCCCCGTGCAGCAATGTCCAGAGCCTGCTCGATGGGAATCCTTACGATTCCCGCCTTTCGATCCACCCATCCATAGGAAGCCAGCGCGGCTTCCTCTTCCGCGCGCATCCGTCGCAGCTCGTCGAAGGGGGTGTTTTGCAGTCTCGGCTCCGGAGGGACGCTGCTGCGAGTCCCCGCGAGGGATAACGGAGGCGGCTGGCGCCGGTCTTCCTGGGACGCGAAGTAGCCAAACAGGGATTTCATGAGACCGAGCACCACCAGCGTCGCCGCCAGTAGCGCCGCCAGCAGCCACGCGAGGATTTTGACCTGGGTGTCCCGTCGCTCGTAGCCTTCCCGGGTAGACGGGGATTTACCGGACATGATCAACCGACTCCATCAAGAACGGATCCCCCAGCGGCAGCAGCGGCTTTGCCTGCAGGAAACGCGCGAACAGAGCGAGCCAGATCCCCCCCAGTGCCACGGGGGCCACCAGGTCCATCCAGTGCAGTGACAGTTTTCCGGGATGGAACGCGGGCCCGATCATCCAGGCCATGTCCACCAGCCTCATCGCCAGCAGGAAAGCGGCGACCTGGGCCAGCCGCTTCGGATTGCGCTTGAGCCGGGCCGAAAGAAGCAGCACGAAGGGGAAGGCGAATTGGAGCAGCGCCAGAGCCAGACCGATCCACTGCCAGCCGCCGGTGAGGCGCTTCAGGTACCAGGGGATCTCCTCGGGGAGATTGCCCGCCCAGATGATGAGGAACTGCGAGAAGGCGAAGTAGGACCAGATCATCACAAACGCGAAGAGTAGCTTCCCCAGATCGTGGAAGTGCCGGGGACCGATTCTTCCCTGCAGGGGCTCGCGCCCCGCCAATACCGCGAGCGCCAGGATGGCGAAGGCCATGGCGGCAAGCGTCTGGCCCATGACGATGAAGACCCCATAAAGGGTGGAGAACCAGTGCGGCTCCAGGGACATCAGCCAGTCCACCGAAGCGAAGGTCATCGTCAGAACATACAGAGCAATCCCGGCGCCCGATAGTTTTCCCAGCCGGTCCACCAGCGCCGGATCCTTGGTCCGGTCCTGGGCATCGGACCAGCGCGTGAGCAGGAATGCAAAGCCGGACCAGAAGGCGAAATAGATCACAGCCCGAAGGGTGAAACCGGTGGGATTCAGGTAGGCAGCTTTGTGCCGGAGCAGCGGATCGGCCGAAACGATTGTCGCATCGGCCCAGGGGTAGAGTCGCTTGATCCCGACCAGCAAGGGCACGAACAGCACGAACAGGAACGGGATGGTCCTGGTGCCCGCCTCCAGAATTCGGCGCAGCACGACGCCCCAAGCCCCGCCGGAGAGATGCTGGAGCATTAAAATACCCATGCATCCCAGGGCAATCCCCACCCAGAGGGTGAATCCGAGGAGGTAAGAGCGGTAGAACTGATCCGGGTTCAGGAAGAGCCCGGCGAGCAAGATGGCGAATCCCGCGGCACCGGCCACAAGCGCCCGCTTGCGAAACGCGGAGAAATCGGGCGGAGTCGCCGTCACCATTCGGGTTTCACCTGCTCCAGCGGCCGGGCTCAAGGCTTCTCCTCCCCTGCGCCACCCAGGGAGTCCTGCGTTCCGGCCGCGTGCCCCGACTCCAGCTTCCGGCGCTCCGCCGCGGGGACGGCGTCCAGAGGCGCATGCTGGGAGTACTGCAGCACTTTCATGTAGGCCACGATGGCCCAGCGATCCGCCACCGGAATCTGGGCAGCCAGGTCGGGTTGTCGTCCGAAGCCCCGGGTGATCACGTCGAAGACGTACCCCGGCTTCGCCTCGCGGAGGCGATCGATGTGAAGCGAGGGGGGCTGCGGAAAGCCTCGCCGCACCACCATCCCCCGGCCTTCTCCCAGGCGGTCGTGGCACGGCGCACAGAAGATGTCGAATCGCTCCTGTCCTCGTTCCAGCATTTTCCGGTCCACGGGCCTCGGCACGACATTGACGAATTCCCCGTTTCGCATCCCGGTGAAGAAAGCCTCGTCATCCTTGAGCTGACCTCTCGCCACCGTCCCCGGCACTGGGTCCCTCTCGGAGCGGGCGTCTCCCCAGAAGTCGCTGTACTGCAGAGGCCGGTAGGCAGGCTGATCCGCCATTTTCTGCCGGCATGCCGTCGCGCCCAGCGCCACAAGCGCCAGCGCCAGGATGTCAGTTCGCCACTTCATAGACGTGCCCCGGGCTGAGCCCTTCCAGAAATTTGCGCGTGTCTCGGAAATCGAACTTCGGGTCCTTCGCCTCGATGCACAGGAAGAAGTGATCCCGGCTCGCCAGCCTGAATTCCGGGACGTTGAACACCGGGTGGTACGGCTTCGGCAGGCCGTTCAGCCACAGCATTCCGAGAACGGCCGCCAGCGAGGCGAGGAGAATCGTCATTTCGAAGGT
>JAKEFJ010000191.1 GCA_022616665.1 Acidobacteriota bacterium | reverse complement strand
GCTCCTCAGGTAGGATTCGAACCTACAACCCTCCGGTTAACAGCCGGATGCTCTACCATTGAGCTACTGAGGAAGAAGGGGCGCGTGGCCCGGCCCGAATGGTACTACTTGTCGAAGGCGAAATATTAGGGATAAAAGGGACTTCCGTCAAGGGCGGGCGGAAGAAAGAACCTCCTCCACGGGACCGAGGGAGCGCACCACCGGCTCCTCGCCATACCAGGAAGGTACCGGGAAGGGCTCTTCCCACAGGGTACCCGGCGAGAATCGGGCGATGACGTCCCAGGCGATGTCGTCCGGGGCGAGCGGGGGCTCTTCTCCCTTCTCTCGCGCGATCATGGCGGCCCGCTCGATCATCCGCGGGGAAAGCCAGCGATCCTCATCCCAGAATTCCATTACGCGCGGATCGGAAAGCGGCTTGCGCACGGCTCGAATGGGCGGCCCAAGATCGGTCAGGATGACCGGCTCCCACACCACCAGAACGAGGACGGCGGCGTCCGGATACTTGTCGAGGAGATCACCCAGTGCGGAAGCCCCCCGCACGCAGACGGGTCAGGTGGGGGAAAGCGCCACGATGAAGCGGGTGCGATCCTTGCCGTCGTCGAAGGCGCGGCGAAATTCCGCGGAGCCGGCCTTATCAAGTGAATGGAGGGGGGAAAGCGAGGGGGAACCGGCGGGCGCCGTCGGAGCCTGTCCCGCGCAGGCCGCATTGGCAAGAACCAGCGCGGCGAGGGCAATCCGGCACCATCGGCGAAGCGAAAATACCATCAGAGTCCGAACTCCGATTTCTTAAAGAGGGGGCGATAGTCATAGGCTGAGAGGGCCTTCTCGCCTCCCTGCTCCCGATCCACCAGGCAAAAGACGGCGGCGATTTTCAGCCCCGACTCTTGGGCGGCGCGGATGGCATCCAGTGTGGAGCCGCCGCTAGTGACCACGTCCTCGAAGATGGCGACGCGCGAACCGGCGGGGGGCGGATTCTCGATCGACCGGCGAGTGCCGTGGGATTTGGCGTCCTTGCGGACCAGGAAGGCCGCTACGGGCCTCCCCTTGATAAAGGACAGCGCCGCCAGATGCCCGACGATGGGATCGGCACCGATCGTGGGCCCGCCCACCGCCGATATTCCCCCGGGCAGTGCCGCGATCTGCTCCCACAGCAGCTCCCCGATGAGGGAAATCCCCTCCGGATGCAGGGTCGCGCGCTTGCAGTCGAAGTAGACCGACGAGCGGGCGCCGGAAGCCAGGAGGAAATCCCCTTTCAAGATGCACTTCTCGGAGATGAGGGCTTTGAGGCGTTCCCGGATGTCCATGGCTGGCGCTACTATAGATGATGCGCCGGGCGGTCACAACCGCAGGCCGGTGCTATACTTCCAGCATTGTATGTGGATTCCAATGCCTCCCGCTCCTCGTAACCGGTTCATATCCAGCAACTTCGCCGGGCCGGCCATGCTCGCGGCCATCTTTTGTGTGGCAACGC
Organism: Acidobacteriota bacterium; assembly: GCA_022616665.1. Taxonomy (GTDB): domain Bacteria; phylum Acidobacteriota; class Polarisedimenticolia; order Gp22-AA2; family AA152; genus AA152. The sequence goes on along the minus strand of JAKEFJ010000191.1, from coordinate 7,964 downwards.
TCGACTCGCCCGCACTCGCCAAGGAATCCCAGTTCGTGGTCAACATCGACAAGCCGACACCCGAGTGGCGCGAGGGGCCGGTGCGTTACATCATCAGCAAGGAGGAGGACCGCGGTTACAGAGAGCTAAAGACCGAGCAGGAGCGCGCCAGCTTCATCGACATTTTCTGGAGGCGGCGCGACCCGACTCCGAAGACCGAGCACAACGAGTTCAAGCAGAAATTCCGTGACCGGGCGTTGGACGCCAATCAGCTTTACGGGGAGACCGCCATGCCGGGATGGAAAACCGACATGGGGAAGGTTTACATCCTGGTGGGACCGCCCGATGAGATGGTGCGCGACCGCGTGCCGCGCTCAGGCCGCGGCACGGTGATGTGGATCTACCGGGCGCCTCCCTTCCCGGATCTCCCTCCCAACACCGTCATCGCCTTCGCCAAGGACACGTCCGGGGAGTTCGTGCTCAGCTCGAAGCCCACGTGGGATTCGGACGTGGCGCATGGCCTCGTCCTGATGGGGCCCAAGGCAACCGATCCCGAATACAACTACCCGATCATCCCTGGCAAGGATCCCCTGCTGCTCGCGCAGGGCGTGCCGTACTCGCAGGGGGAATTCGAGACCGGTTTCATCTATGCCCGAGTCCAGATGCTTCCGCCCAAAGACGAGGCGATCCTTCACGACGTGGTGACGGCGCGCTCCAGCTTTGACACCTTCCCGTTCAAGAGCCGCTACTCGTATTTCAAGACCGGATCCGGAACCACCCTGGTGACCGTGACCCTGGCGATTCGAACCACCTCCGTGCAGTACAAGAATGTCCTGGGCAAGGAGGAGCCCGAAGTGGTGCTGTTCGGGAAATTCGTGGACCAGGACCTGCCCGACAACCAGGTGGCCATCTCCTCTGACGGATTTTTCGCTCCGGCGCCGCAGAACGCCAAGGCGGGGATTGACGACTTCCTGCTCTTCCAGGCGATGGTGCCGCTGAAGCCGGGGCGATACCTGGCGGCATTCGCGGCGGAGGACAAAGTGGCCGGACGGGTGGGGACGTACCGGGAAACGATCGTGGTGCCGGATCTGGCCGGCTCGGAGAAGCTCTCGCTCAGCAGCATCACCCTGGCCCAGAGCCTCGTCTCCCATCCTGCGGCGGAGGGGGAGAAGCCTTCCCCCTTCCGGTTCGGATCGCTGGAAGTCGTCCAGGCCGCGGAATCGGAATTCAAGACCTCGAGCGCCCTCAACTTCTATTACCAGGTGTACAACGCCAAGAAGGATGAAGCAGGCGCCGCCAGCCTGGATGCCGACTACGAGTGCTTCGCAATCCAAGAAGGGAAGGAAGTCACGCTGGGGAACATCCACGTAGGGCCCACCGCCTACCAGGTGCAAGCCTACTCGTTGCCGTTGGAGCGCTTCCCGAAGGGATCCTACAAGCTGCGAATCACCGTCACCGACAAATTGGCGGGGGTCAAGGTGACGCAGGACGTGGAGTTCTCAGTCGTGCCGTAGAGGGAGTTGTAGTGAGATGGAAGCGATACAGGGCCACGCCGTAGCCGGGAAGATCCAGTGGAATGCTTTGCGGGCCGCTCGTTCTGTCGGGCTCCGCTTCGATCCTCCGGTTATCGGGTCGGGCGTCGTGGCGGTAGGATAGCCGCTCCACCGGCCCCTCGATCCGCCAGCCGGCCTCCGGTTGGAATTCCACTTCTGTCACCGGGTCCGCACTGGAATTGGCCACCGCCAGGATCCAGCTTTCACCAACCTCTTTCAGCATCGAATCCACGCCCCCGGAATCCCCCGTCAGCCGGTAGGGAATCCCGTTGTATTCCGACCGCGTGAGAAACCCCGTCTCTTTCTCGAGCGTCGCCAGCTCGGCGGCGCTGGGAATCAGGACCTCGCGCCAGTACGGATCCTGGCGCGTGAGGGGCGCGTCGTTATCGTCCTGATAGAAGAGCAGGCCCGTGACACCGTTCAAGACGGCGGCGAAGAGCATGTAGCGGAGCTGATCGCGATTCGGGCGCATGGCGAGCAGCTCCGCAGCATTGTGCGGTGCGAAGCGATATCCGGGAGCGCTGCGGTCGGTGACGATCTGGAAATTCCCGCCGTTCACCAGCATCCAGGCAGTCCTGAATTGGCCGCCGAGGGGACCGGTGACATCGTCGGCGAATCGGCGCGCCTCGTTGCGCACGCCGTTGATGGAGGTCTCGGGGTACTCGGACATCAGCCCGCCCAGGGCCCCTTCGGGGGGATTGCCGCCCCGGCGAATGGTCGAGACGATGTCGAATGCTCCTGAAGCATGATAGCGGGCCGCATCGTCCCAGCCGTAGGTGTTGAAATAGACTCCTCCCGGCTGGTCGCTGGCGATGATGTACATCGCCGGGCCCTCCGGACGCACCTTCGCCACGTCCGCCCGGATGCGGCGGGACGATTCCACCATGTCATTCAGATCTCCATGAAGCTCGGGCCAATAGTTTTCCTCGTCCAGCCAGGCAAGGAAGGAGCCGGAGGCATGGAGCAGCAGCGGCGAGTAGGCGCCGCACGCGCCTTCCTGGTCGGGACACAGACGGCAGCCGGCGCATTGGGCGGCGTCGGGAGATCCGCAGCCTCGGCAAGCCGGATCGAGGTAGGCAGGTTCAACCATGGATGGAATCCCCAGCTGACGCCTCTCCTGGGGATCGCCGGGCCCAGCAGAAAAATTGAAGATTTTCTCAGAGGCCACCTGGCGCCAGGTCATGTCCGTGGGAAGCCTGAACAGACCCAGTCCGAAGAACGGCTTCCCTTCCGGGGCGATGAAGGCCAGCTGCCCTGGCAGGCGGCGGGGCGGGGGAGGCGAGGCATCGGAGCGGGCGATGCGGATATCGTCCACCTGGAGGGTGCCCGTGCCGGCGAGCTGCACCCGGAGCTGAAGGTGCAATCGGTCGTCGCCATCGGGAAATTGGTCGGCGAAGGCGGCGCGCGGCGGGGTGGTGAATCGCATGGTGCGAAGCTGCCATGGCGTGGTGCCGTCGTGATCCGGCGAGGCGGCGGAGGGAAAGGCGCGCGTAGTATGGTCGCCGCTGGGGCCGATCACCCAGAAGAAGAGCCCGCATTCGCGGCCGAATCCCCTGGGGCGTTCCAGGTACGAGACCAGGTCGATGCCCCGCACCCACACGGAGAGATCGTAGGTCGTCCAGAATTCGAGCCTCAGGTACTGCTCGAAGGCCAGGCCGTAGTGAGCCTGGTTCCCATGTTTCAGTGAGATCTCGGCGACCCGCTTGCCATCGGGGGCACCGGAAAGCTCGATGATGTGTACCTTCGAGTCGGGGCGGGATCGCCCGTGGACGCTCCAGCCGTTCGAGTCCGCACCGTTCATCTGCTCGAAGCTGCCGTTGATCACCAGGTTCGCTTCCGGAGCAGGAGGGGAAACGTGCCGGCGCTGGGAAGCGGGAAGGGAGGTCGTAGACGGAACGCGGGGGGCGATGCAGCCTGCCATGATGACGGCGAGAGCCAGCGGGAATCCGAGCGCCCGATTCAACGGCATCTTACCGGATGCAGGGCGCCGGAAGTGACCTCCGCCTCCGTGAGGGCGACTTCGATATTGCAGCGCGGGGCTTCGAGGAGGGCCGCCGAGGCGGAAACGTCGCCCACCAGCTCAGAGGAGTAAGGAACGCTGAAGCGAAACATCCCGTCGGGTCCCACCAGGTGGCGCGAGCGATAGTCGAAATGCCTGCCGGTGTTGGTGACGACGGCGATCTTGAGATGGACCTGCGCCCCGGGGTCGGTCTTCCCCTCCAGGATGGCCCCTTTGACCCGCTCGAAGACTTTCACGTAGGCAACCTGCGTCATCCCATCCAGCCCGGGCACCCGGCGCGGGCGCGACTCGGGAGATTCGTGGACCAGACGAAACCCATCCAGGGCCGGAATGTCCTGACCCCCGACCGTGTGCTCCGAGCCGTCGGTGAGGGCCAGCCGCACGCCGAAGGTGCGCAGGTAACGCTGCGTCGGGACCGGGCGGCCTCGGCTCGGATCGTCCACCAGGTAATCCGACCTCGGCTGCTCGGTCAGGAGCGCATAGTCGGGAACCGCGTTCTCGTTGTTGTAGAGGAGAACGTAGCGGATCTCGTTCTTGTCCAGCGCCGGCAGCAGCTCCGCCTCGTCTTCCATCAGGAAGAATCGCGCCGACTCGCGCACCGCCTTGCCGTGCCAGGGTCCAATCCCGAAGGGATTGCAGAAATTGGGGCGCTGCCCGATGGTCGTGATCCAGTGCCCGAACGTGAAATCGGCCAGCACGCCGTACTCGGGCTTCAGCTCCGGCTCCAGGTAGTAGGAGGTGCGGGGCGTGTTGTCGCGCATCCATTCGAGGGTGGGATAGATGTGGGCCAGCGTGGAGTCGACATTGCCTGGAAGGGAGTGGAAGGAGTCGCGCAGCAGAGGGCCCAGGGGAAGCAGAAAGAGCAGCGTCGCCGCGGCGGTGGCGGATAGGCGCATCGCCCGGGTCTTCATCCCGCGGGTCAGGGCGACGAGGCCCCGGCGGAACGCCCAGAGGAGCGCAATGCAGAACGGCGCGGCGAAGTAGTTCAGGAAGCGCGCCTCCTGCGCCCCCAGCACGGCGGTGAACAGGAACAGCGCCAGCAGCGCATTGAGGCGCACGTCGTGGAAGCGGTCGCGGATGACGAACCTCGCCAGGAGAAACGCCACCAGGGGCGCGGCGTAGAGCAGCGGGGAGAAGTAGGTGACGAGCTGGCCGGGCGGAAGCTCCCAGGCCGGGGTCAATTCCACGATGAGCTGCCAGAGCGGATCGCGTCGGGTCAGGAACTCGACCCCGCCGCTTCCCTTGATGAGGAACCAGCCTCCTGCGGCAATCAGAATTCCGGCGGACAGGGCGCCTCCCGAGGCGCGCAGGGCGGCGAGGCGGCGGCCGCGCGCGAAGATCATCTCGGAGATGGCGGGCAGCAGAAACGTCGCCACGGCCAGCAGCGCCGGCTGATACCAGGACAGGAGCACGTAGGTGAAGGAGGTCCTGCCCACGCCGGGGCTGATGAGGACCAGCGGCACCAGGAGCAGCGTTCCCCAGAAGAGCACCCGCAAAGCGCTCCGGCCGGCGCTGGATTCGGTCCGCCCGTGCAATCGATCCAGGATCAACTGCGCGACGGCGAACATCAACAGGAAGCCGCCGTACAAAAAGGAGCCCGTCCAGCAAAAGGGTCCCCCCGCCAGGGCCAGCCCCCCCCAGAAGGAATAGCGGCTTCCGGGATCGTCCCGCAGAGCGCGCAGGAAGAAGAGGACGACCGTCCCGAAGATGGTCATCTCCAGCACGTGGTGATCCAAGCGCCCCACCGTGGAGATGGCCTGCTGCGCCGGCAGAAAGGCGAAGAGTATCGCCGCCCCCAGAGCCTCCCAGCGCGCCCGCCCGAGGATTTCCTCTCCCAGGAGCAGCACCACCACCGCGGTGAGGCCTCCCAGGAATGGGATCAGGACGGCGGCTGTGGCTTCGAGCCGGTGCGGCGAGGGGTGGCCCAGACCCGCGATCCAGCAGACGAAGGAGGCCAGCAGATCGAACCCCGGCGGCCAGGTGATGACCGCTCCGCTGGGGAAGTTGAGGTAGTAGTCGAAGGAGGGGACTTTGGGGAAATGCTGGAGCGTGAGATAGACGCGGCGCAGGTGATAGTAGGAATCGTCGAAGCCGAAGAGGACCCGATCCCCCACCAGCACTTCCCGGAGGTTTCTGAACCGCAGGATCACCGCCACCGCGTAGACCAGCAGGGCGCGCCCCAGCAGGGTCAACCGCTTCACGACAGCAGCTCTCCCTGGCGGCGCAGGGCATCGCAGGCCAGTGCCAGCGCTTTGCCGCGGTGGCTCACCTGGCGCTTCACCGCGGGAAGCATTTGCGCGAAGGTCAGATGCAGGTCGGGATAATAGAAGAGGGGATCGTATCCAAAGCCGTTGGCGCCGCGCGGCTCGCTCAGAAGGATGCCTTTCGCCTCCCCCCGGAAGGTCCCGGCGACTTTTCCATGGGAAGCCAAGGCTACCACCGCCACGTAGCGCGCTTGCCGTTTCTCCTCCGGAGTGTCCCGCAGCGCCTCCAGGAGCTTTCGGTTGCGATCCACATCCGTTAGCCCTTCGCCCCCGAAGCGGGCGGAGAGCACACCCGGCGCGCCCGCCAATGCGTCGACCTCGATTCCCGAATCATCCGCCAGCGCCGGCAAACCGGTGGCCTTGCAGTAGTGCAGCGCCTTGGCCACGGCATTTGCTTCGTAGCTTTCCGTCCCCTCGGGGCAGTCGGCGACATCGGAGAAATCGAAAGCGCCGCGCAGCTCCAGATGCAGCGACACCAGCGCCTCGGCAATCTCCGCGAACTTCCCGCGATTCCTCGTGGCAATCAGAAGCTTCATGCTGAATGGGCTTACTTTTCTTCCAGGACCGAAGGAAGGAAGCTGGATAACAGCTTGCGTTGCACCTCGAACAGCCGGTCTATCCCGTCATTGGCGAGCGCCAGCATTTTCAGCATCTCCTCCTGCGTGAACGGAGTCTTCTCCGCCGTCCCCTGCACCTCCACGTACCGCCCCGCTGAAGTGCGTACGATGTTCATGTCCACGTCCGCCTTCGAATCCTCCTCGTAGGGGAGATCCAGACAAGGCGTCCCTTCCAGCACTCCCACGGAGGTGGCCGCCACCAGTCCCGTCAGCGGCTTCTTGAAAAGCTGGTCCTTCTCCTTCATCCGCCTGAAGGCCAGCGCCAGCGCCACGAAGCCGCCCGTGATCGAAGCGGTGCGCGTGCCTCCGTCCGCCTGGATCACGTCGCAGTCCACCCAGATGGTGCGCTCGCCCATGGCGGTGAGCTGGGTGACCGCCCGCAGCGATCGCCCGATGAGGCGCTGGATCTCCTGGGTGCGCCCCGACGGGCGCCCTTTGGAAGCTTCCCTCTGGGTGCGCACGTCGGTGGCCCGCGGGATCATCCCGTACTCCGCCGTCACCCATCCCTGCCCCTGCCCGCGCAGCCAGGGCGGGACCCTGTCCTCCTGGCTGGCGGTGCAAATCACCCGGGTGTCGCCCAGCGAGATGAGCACTGACCCTTCGGCGTACTTATTGACATCCAGATCGATGCGGAGCTCCCGCATCTGGCTTGGCGACCGCGCGTCTTTGCGTTGAAACATCAATCCTCTCCCGTGATGTCCACCTGTTCCAGCCTTCCCAGGGGGGTCCCCAGGAACCGCGTCCCCACCTCGGCGAAGCGCCGGGAAGAGTCGGTGACGTAAAAGTGGTGCTCTTCTCCCCGCTCCCGCAGCGCTTTCAGCCCGGAAGACTCCAGCACTCTGGCCGCCTCTTCGGCCACCGCCTCCGCCGAATCCACCAGCCGGATGGAAGGGCCAAGCACCTGGGAAATGACTCCCGTCAGGAGCGGGTAGTGGGTGCATCCCAACACCAGCGCGTCGATCTGCTTGCCTGCGAAGGCAGAGAGGTATTTTTCCGCCACTAGGCGCGCCACTTCCCCTTCGGTCCATCCTTCCTCGGCCAGTGGAACGAACAGGGGGCAGGCCACGGAGCTGACCTTGGCATCGGCCTTGAGGTCACGGATCGCCGAGGCGTAGGCCCCGCTTCGGATGGTAGCGTCGGTTCCAATGACTCCGATCCGCCCCGAGACAGAGACCGCGCAGGCCCGCCGTGCCCCGGGCTGGAGCACTCCCACAGTGGGGACGCTCAGCTCTTTCATCAGCGCGGGGAGGGCCAGCGCCGAGGCGGTGTTGCACGCCACGACCAGTGCCTTGATGTCGCGATGCAGCAGAAACCGCGCGCACTCCCGGGTGTATCGGGTGACGGTCTGAGGCGATTTGGTCCCATAAGGGACCCGGGCCGTATCTCCCAAGTAGAGGATCTGCTCACCGGGAAGCCGTTGCGCCAGCGCCCGGAACACCGTGAGCCCGCCGATGCCGGAGTCGAACACCCCCAGGGGGCGGGGATCGGACAACTCAGCGCCCCCCCGATCGTCTGACCAGCGACATGTCCG
>JAKEFJ010000190.1 GCA_022616665.1 Acidobacteriota bacterium | reverse complement strand
GTGCTGGTGCCGCCGATATCCCCTGCCAGGATCATCCGTCCAGGGGCCTCCATTCCCGGCCGTCGTTGCGGAGCAGCTCGTCGGATTTCTCAGGGCCCATCGAGCCCGACGCGTAGTTCGGAAACGAGCGGGGGGGCAATGCCTTCCAGACATCCAGGATCGGCTGAACCGCCTCCCAGCCCGCCTCCAGCATGTCCGCCCGCTGGAACAGCGTCGCGTCACCGATCATTCCGTCGTAGAGCAGCCTCTCGTATCCGGTGCTGGGGAGCGTCTTGAAGTAATCCACGTAGCTGAAATCCATCTCCACCGCCCCGATGTTCATTTCCGGGCCGGGCACCTTGGCGCCAAAGCGCAGGGAGATTCCCTCGTCCGGCGCGATCCGGATGACCAGGCGGTTGGTCCGCAGCCGATCCACCGGCGTGTTTCGGAAAAGGACCTTCGGCGCCCGCCGGAACTGGATGGCAATCTCGGTGTAGCGCTTCGCCATTCGTTTGCCCGTCCGGATGTAGAAGGGAACATCCGCCCAGCGCCAATTGTCCAGCGCGAGCTTGAGCGCGACGAAGGTTTCGGTGTTGGATGTGGGGCTCACCTTGGGTTCCGCCCGATAGGCCGGCACCTTGACCCCGTCGATGACCCCTTCACCGTATTGCCCGCGAATGGTGGTCTCGAGCACTCGTTCCGGGCTGGGCGGCTGGATGGCGTGCAGCACCTTGGCCTGCTCGTCCCGCACCGCATCGGGCTGGAAGGAGACCGGAGGCTCCATGGCGGTGAGCGAAACCAGCTGAAAGAGGTGGTTCGGGACCATGTCCCGCAGCGCCCCGTAGCGCTCATAGTAGCCGCCCCTGCGCTCCACTCCCACGGTCTCGGCCAGGGTGATCTGCACGTGATCGATGTAGCGCCGGTTCCAGATCGGCTCGAAGATCCCGTTGCTGAAGCGAAACACCAGGATGTTTTGGACCGTTTCCTTTCCCAGATAGTGATCAATCCGGTAAATCTGTTTCTCTTCCAGGCAGCGCCTCAGCTCCGCGTTCAGCCCGCGCGCCGACTCCAGGTCGGCTCCGAACGGTTTTTCGATGATCACCCGTCGCCAGCGGTTGTTCTCCTGGCGGGTGAGACCCACCGCGTGGAGCTGCCGCACGATCTCCCCGAAGAACTCCGGGCCGGTGGCGAGGTAATAGAGAACGTTTCCCTGGGTCTTGTGCTCCCGCTCCACCGCAACCAGGCGATCCGCCAGGGCCTCGTACGCCGAAGGATCCTTGAAGTCCCCGCCCAGGTAGTAAATCCGCTGCAGAAACCAGCTCCAAAGCTCCGGCGCCACCGGACTGGTTGCGAACTCCTTGATCTCGTCGGTCAGTTGCTTGCGGAAATCCTCGTCGGATCGGGCGCCGCGGGAAAAGCCCACCATGGCAAACTGCTTGGAGAGCAGGCCCGCCTCCGCCAGATTGCAAAGGGCCGGCAGGAGCTTGCGCTTGGTGAGATCCCCGCCCGCCCCGCAGATGACCATGATGCACGGATCGCCGCTGCGGCTGGGCGGCGAAGCGGGCGGTGCTTGAGGCGCCGTCATCGGGCGGATCCTCCGCTGCCTGAGGTCGGCTCCCCATGGCCGCCGAATTCGGCGCGCAGGGCGGAAAGGATTTTCTGGGCGAACTCCCCCTCGCCGCGGGAGTTGAATCGCTGGAACAGCGCGGCGCTGAGCACCGGCGCCGGCGCCCCTTCCTCCACCGCCGCGATGATGGTCCATCGCCCTTCACCGGAATCGGAAACCCTTCCCGAGAAATGCTCGAGCGATGCGTCCTTGGCCAGGGCGGATGCGGTAAGGTCCAGCAGCCAGGACGCCACGACGCTTCCGCGGCGCCACAATTCGGCGACGTCCGCCAGATTGAAGTCGTAGCGGAAATGCTCCGGATGGCGCAGCGGCGAGGTCTCGGCATCGATGGCCCTTCCCTGCTTGCCGACGTCGGCGTGCCGCAGGATGTTGAGACCCTCGGCATAGGCCGCCATGATTCCATACTCGATGCCGTTATGTACCATCTTGACGAAGTGCCCGGCACCCGAAGGACCGCAGTGCAAATACCCCTCCTCCGCCGTTCCGCTTCCTGCCGGTCTGCCTGGCGTGGCGGTCAGAGATCCGCGCCCTGGAGCCAGCGTCTTGAAGACGGGCTCTATCCGGAGGACCGCCTTCTCCGGCCCGCCGATCATCAGGCAGTACCCCCGTTCCAGCCCCCAGATACCGCCGCTGGTCCCGACATCCAGATAGTGGATTCCCTGGCGGGTAAGCGACTCCGAGCGGCGCAGATCGTCGATGTAATAGGAATTGCCCCCATCGATGAGAATGTCGTCTCGCTGCAGCAAGGGCGCGAGCGTTTCAATCGACGAATCCACGGCCGCGGCGGGGACCATGAGCCAGATGGCCCTCGGCGCCGGCAGCTTGCGGACCATGTCCTGAAGCGAAGCGGTGGCAATGGCCCCTTCCTTCGCCAGCGCCTCCGCCGGCCCCGCGCTTCGGCTGGTGACCACGCATTCGTGGCCGCCTCGCAGGAGGCGCCGGACCATGTTGCCTCCCATCCGTCCCAGACCCACCATTCCGATTTGCATCACATTCCCCCTTCCAGCAACGCTTCAAACCAGCGACCGATCGAGCGCGGCGCGCAGCCGCCGGAGTCCCGCCAGCTGCTCTCCCTGAAGGTGGACCCGCAGCGCCCGACGGCGCCTTTCCGAGAGAACCTGGAAATCCCCCTGTGCCTGAGCCGCCTTCACCGCTCCGAACGTGAGTTTTCTGCCCGGCACCGGGAGATCCTCGGCATCGTCGCTAGTGATTTGCAGAAACACGCCGGTATTGGGCCCACCCTTGTAGGCCTGTCCTGTCGAGTGCAGAAATCTCGGCCCGAAACCCACACAGGTGGCCACCTGCTTGCGCTCCCTCACGGCGAGGCGCATGGCGCTCAAAAGCGTCTCGTGCCCGGCGCTCATCTCCAGATAGGCCAGAAGCGCGAAATAATCCCCGGGCCTCAGGCGCGCGAGATGGGTCCTGAGAATGGCCTCCAGACCGGCTCCGGTCCCTGCTCCACGCTTCAGGAAGTCTGCATTGCCGGGATCGGTGAACAGGCTCAGCCCCGAATCTTCCAGAAGCGGCTCCTCGTTGGGTAGAGACCCATTCTTCTCGTAGGCAGCCGTCAGCTCCCGTGTAACCACCTTGCTCGCCTCCACGTCCGGCTGATCGAAGGGATGGACCCCTAAGATGGAGCCCGCCACCGCCGTGGCGATTTCCCACCGGAAGAGCTCCTGGCCAAGATCGTACCGATCGCCCAGCTCGATGCGGAGGACCGGTTGCCCGGCGCTTTCAAGGCTCGCCACGGCGGTGTCCTGGGCGGAATCCGCCTCGGCCGACAACCGAAGGTAGACAAAAATCCGATCCTGTCCATACACCTGCGGCCCTCCCAGCGGCTCCCGGTCCACAGGAATGAGACCTTTTCCCTGCTTTCCGGTGGACTCGGCCAGGAGCTGCTCCAGCCAGGCGCCCAGATCATGGATGCCTGGTGAGGCGATCAAGGTCACCTT
>JAKEFJ010000189.1 GCA_022616665.1 Acidobacteriota bacterium | reverse complement strand
GGCTTTGCCATCCCGTCAAATATGACCAAGCAGGTCATCCAGCAACTGCTGGCGCGCGGAAAGGTCGTCCGAGGTTGGCTGGGCGTCGGCATTCAGCCGGTGACGGCTGAACTGGGCACCAAGTTCGGCGTCAACGAGGGTGAGGGAGTCTTGGTGAATGAGGTGTTCGAGAACGACCCCGCGGCCCGCGCCGGCATGAAGCCCGGCGACATTATCACGAAGCTGGACGGCAAGACGGTCGATTCCCCCAACCTCTTGTCCCGCCTGATCGCGGGATTGGAGCCCGGCGCGACCACCCACATCGAGGTGGTGCGGGATGGGAAACGCCAGATCCTGTCGGTGGCGTTGAGCGAGCGGCGCGAGAACGCCGTCGTGGCCTCGGTTCCGCCCTCACGGTCGGACGTCAAGCTGGGGATCGATGTCCAGGACCTGAGCGTCGAACTGGCCGAGAAGTTCAAGCTGAAGGATGCCAAGGGGGTCCTCATCGCCAAAGTGGACCAGGGCAGCATCGCCCAGGCGGAAGGGCTGCGGGAGGGCGACTTGATCAAAGAGGTGAACCGCAGCGAGGTCTTGTCCGTCGGCGAGTTTACGGCGGCGGTCTCCCGGGTGAAGCGGGGGGAGACCATCCTGCTGCGCGTGCTCAGGGAGAGCCGCGCCTTCTATGTGGTCTTGAAGACCACGGAGAAGTGAGGGCAGGCTTACTGCGCCACCGCGTGTTTGGCCGTCTTCTGTTCTTCGATGATCCGCGTCGCGTGCTCCCGGGGTACTTCCTCGTAGGTGGAGAATTCCATGAGGTAGGTTCCCCGCCCGCCCGTGAGTGAATTCAACGACGGCGTGTATTTCAACATTTCGGCCAGCGGCACCACTGCCTTGATGGACTGGGCGCTGCCTTTCGCGATCACGCCCAGGATCCGGCCTCGCCTGGAATTCAGATCCCCGATCACCGCGCCGACGAACTCATCCGGCGTCGTGACCTCGACGCTCATGACCGGCTCCAGCAAGATCGGATGAGCCGCTTCCATCGCTTTCTTGAACCCCATCGAGGCGGCGATCTTGAACGACATTTCTGAGGAGTCCACCGTGTGGTAGGACCCGTCATAGACCGTCACACGGAGATCGACCACCGGAAACCCGGCCAGACTGCCCTCGTGCATCGCCTCAATCACCCCCTTTTCCACGGCGGGGACAAAATTCCGCGGGATGGCGCCGCCCACGATCTTGTTTTCGAACGTGAACCCCGCTCCTCTGGGCAACGGATCGAGCTGGAGCCAGCAATCGCCGTACTGCCCGTGTCCTCCCGTCTGTTTTTTGTATTTCCCTTGCGCTTGCGCCGTCTTCCGGATGGTTTCCTTATACGGAACCTTGGGCGTGTGGATGTTGACCTCGGCCCCGTACTTCCGACGCAGCTTTTCAAAGGTGACATCCACGTGCAGTTGTCCCATGCCGCTCAGAATCATCTCCTTCGTCTCTTGGTTGCGGACAAACTCCAGGGTGGGATCTTCTTCCACCAGCTTGTGCAAGCCCAGGCTGACCTTCTCGACGTCGGCTTTGGACTTCGGCTCAAGCGCGAAGGACATGACCGGTTTGGCCAGTTGGAGGCCCGGATAGAGGATCGGTGAGTGCTCGTCGCAGATCGTATCGCCGGTCTGCGTGTCCTTGAGTTTCCCGATCGCGGCCACCTCGCCGGCGCACAGGGTCGGCACCTGGGTGTATTTCTTCCCCAGGATATGAAACAGGTGCCCCCCCTTTTCCCTGACCTTCCGGGTCGAGTTATAGAAAGCCGAATCGGATCCCAGTGTTCCCGACAGGACCCGGACGTAGGTGAGACGGCCCATGAAGGGATCGATGATGGTTTTGAACACGTACCCGGAGAACGGGTCGGACGGAGCGGGTTGCCGCGTGACCGGTTCACCGGTGTGCGGGTGGACCCCTGCCAGCGGGGAGATCGTGGCCCGTTCCCGGGGAGACGGCAGATAGGCAATCAGGGCGTCCAGCAACGCGGTGGTGCCGATATTGCGCGCGGCCGAGCCGCAGACGACCGGCACGAATGATCCCGCCAGGGTGCCTGCTTGGAGCCCCCGCATGATGTCGTCCCTCGACAGGTCGCCGTCGGCCAAATATTTTTCCACCAGCTGATCATCCGTTTCGGCGACGCCCTCCACCAGCTTCTTCCGGGCCTCGGCGGAGGGGCCGGTCAGCTCCGAGGGGATGGAGGCTTGCAGGACCTTGTTCGCATCCCGGGCGGGTCGGTAGGCGACCTGCCCGATCAGGTCCACGACACCTTCGAGCTGCGACTCCCGTCCGATCGGGATGGCGACCGGCAGCCCCTTGAGCCCGAGCGCCTTTTCACACCCTTCGAGCACCGCCTCCCACGCGCTCCGTTCCTTGTCCAGCTCGTTCACGAACAGGAGGCAGGGCAGTCTTAATTCCTTGATGGTGTTCCAGATCTTCTCCAGCTCGGTCCTGACGCCGGAGGACGCCCCCAGGACGATCACGGCTCCATCCACGGCGCGAAGGGCAGTCTGGGTCTCGCCCAGAAAGCTGAGCGCGCCGGGCGTGTCCACCAGGTTGAGCGTGGTTTCCTTCCAGTCGCAGTGCAGCACGGCTGCGCTGACGGAAATCTTGCGATGAATCTCTTCAGGCTCATAATCAGACACCGTCGTCCCGCTCGCCACCGATCCCATGGCCGGGATGGCGCCGGCTGTGTAGAGGAGCGCTTCGCCCAGCGAGGTTTTCCCCGCTCCCGTATAGGACACGAGGGCGATATTCCGGATCGTTTCCGTTCGAGGCTGTCTCATGGCTTCCCCCTCATGATGGCCCCACTCC
>JAKEFJ010000188.1 GCA_022616665.1 Acidobacteriota bacterium | reverse complement strand
TTCCGGCCGGATGGGAGGATCCGTCTGGATTTCTCCGCCTTCCGAGAGGCGAAGGGTGCTCCTCGCGGGAAGATGGGTGAATTCCTGGCGGCTTCCATCGGACCAGATCACCTCCATCTTCTCGATGCTGTCGGCCCGCCCCACGCCGAACCACACTTCTCCGGGAGGGGACTGGCTTAGGTAGGAGGAGCTTCCCCCCACCATCCGAATCTGACTCGCACCGCCTGACTTCAGTCTCACCAGCGCCCCCGTGGCAAAGGAGGAGGTCGCGAGCTTCGCCTTGCCGCGGCCGGCCAAGCCATGCGCCGCACCCCTCAGGACCACCCGCACCCAGGCATCGCGGTTTCCCCCTTCGTTGCGCAGAAGTCGGGCCTGGCCACCGTTCACCCCCACCGCGATGTCCAGATCCCCGTCCTGGTCGTAATCGGCAACGGCCGCACCCCGCCCCACGTTCTCCAATTTGAACGAGTCCCCCGCCACTTCCCCCACCTCGAAGTAGCCCCTGGGCTGGCCGGCGTTCCAGAAAAGCTGGTTCTTCATGGGTATCAACAACGAGGTATCGCTCTCCTTCTGGAACGTGCTGCCGTTAGCGACGAACAGGTCCAACCAGCCGTCGTTGTCGTAATCCAGGAAGTCGGTCCCCCAGCCGACGAAATCCAGCGCGATCTGGCCGAGCCCTAACATGTCCGCCTCGTCCACGAAGTGAAGCGGCTCGTTGCCGCCCGCGGTGATTCTTCCCTGCTGGTTCTCGTAGAGGGCGTTTTCCTGCGCGATCCAGTGGGTGATGAAGATGTCGAAATCGCCGTCGTTGTCCCAATCCCCGAGGCCCAGCCCCATGGCCCCGCGGTGGTCGGCCACCCAGGCGGAGTGGCTGATGTCTTCGAAGCGTCCGTTGCCCAGGTTGCGGAACATGGCGTTGTCGGAGATATCGTTGGCCACGTAGAGATCCGGCCAGCCGTCCTGGTCAAAATCGCCCCAGACCCCTGAGAGGGAGCGACCGGTGGGGTTGTCCACCCCCGCCTGCTTCGCCACCTCGTGGAACAGGCCGGAGTCATTGCGAAAGAGCAGGTTGCGCTGGGGAGGATAGCTGGAGGGATTCAGGCTGTAGGGAACGACAGCGTTGTACTGCCGCGTAGTCCTGGCCTCGAGACCCGCATTCGGCGCGTAGTTCACGTAGCCGCAGACGTAGAGATCCGAATCCCCGTCCCGGTCGTAGTCGGCCCACGAAGCTCCGGTCCAGAATCCCCTCTCCTTCTCCAGGCCTGCCGCGCGGGAAACTTCCTGGAAAGTTCCATCCCCGCGGTTCTTGTAGAGCAGATTGGTTCCATATCGGGTCACCACGAGATCCAGATCGAAGTCGGAATCGTAGTCTCCCCACGCAGCGCCCATCCCCCAGCCTGTCGCGCCGACGCCGGCGGCGTCCGTCACGTCGGTGAAGGTGCCGTTCCCGTCGTTTCGATGGAGCCTGGATCTCGCGGAGGAAGCCCGGACTTCTTCGGGTCTCAGCGTCAAGGGACCCGCTTCATTGACCAGGTAGAGATCGGCATCGCCGTCGCCGTCATAATCGCCCCAGGCCAATCCGGAGCCCATGTCCTCGGGAAGCTGAGCGGAGCGCGACCCGGAGAAATGGCGAAACCTGACACCCGACTCTCCCGCCACGTCGAAGAAGCGCACCTTTGGCGCATCAACCGGAAGCGTGCGCGACAGGGATTGGGTGATTTCGTCGCTGCCGGCCGCCTCATGCCCCGGCGTGTAGGGCCGGGGCTTGGGGCGCAGGAGGAAGAGCGCGATGAACAGGACGGCGAGGGCCGCGGAGCCATACCTGAGAGCAGCCCGCGCCTGCCTCCTCCATCGTGAGGACCGGGAAGCGGCGGCGACGCCGTTGCTCACGGGGCGCCGGGAGCGCCCGGCTTCCCACCGCCCGGAAGGGCGGGACCGGAGAGGGGCGGCGGGGCAGCTTGCCGTCTCTTCCGGGGGGTGGGATCCAGCCGGATCTCCGCCTGGGCGCGGGCCATCTCGGTGACGGGGGTCGTGAGCCCCGCCTTCTCGGTGAACAGGAAATTCAATAGATACTGGTCGAGCTTTCGATAGAGGAGCCGGGCCGACACGTGAAGCGATTCGCTTCTCTCCCGCGGAACGACGAATGAGAAGCTTCGTTGGTCCCACGTCGGCCCGGAGAGGCTTGAGGCACCGCCCGGGCAGCGGAAGGAAAACTCGGCGGTGTCGGAGAATCCCGGGAAGAGAGAGCGCCGATAGCGCACGCCCACCATCTCCCAGAGGTTGTGCCGGTCGATCAGGTTGCCGTACTGGTCGACCGGCTCGGCCTTGAACATGAAAGAGCCAGGCTGGATGAAGTGCTTTTCATCCAGCCCTCCGGTCGAGAACACCACCTTGCCGCCCGGGTCGGTAACCTGCAACTCCACCCACGACTGGATGATGTCCAGCGGGCCGGTGGGAAAGTCGTGCCCGACCTTGTTGGAGGTGATGACCGCGCGGATGCTCACCGGATCCCCGGCCCGGGCCGACTCGGGAAGCTGCAGCTCCAGGGCCACGGCGGGGCCCTTTTTCCATTTGTCGGCAATCTCGGGGATCTCCAGCTCGCCGCGCAGCCACCGATTGGTCAGAGCGATCTGCTCGTCGGCTCCGGGAATCTTCAGGAGCGCCGGCATGAACTGGTTGGCCGCCAGGAAGCGGTGGCTGCGGACTTTTCCATCGGCCAGAGTCCGATTGTAATCCAGCGCGTCGCCGGACGCCGGATCTTTCGAATCCACCAGCGGCATGTGGCACTCGCGGCACTCGATGGTCTTGCGCGGATCTCCCGGATGGTTCCAATGGCTCTTGCGCCAGTTGTCGTACTGGTTCTGAAGCTGGACCCATCCCACGTTGTTTACTTCCTGATCGATGAACTGCTTGTGGCAGGCGGCGCAATACTCGGGAGTCTTGAAGACCCTCTTGCTGAGGTCCGCCTGGTGGGCCCGGGGATAAGCGCGGATCAGAAAGTCGCGGGCGCGCCGAGCCGAGGATCCTTTCTTCAGCTCGAAAAGGTAGCGTCGGGGCTGGGCGATGAAGTAGTTGGCGTTGCCTTCCACGTCGGTCTTCCGGATGGAGTGACAGGCAAGGCAGGACACTCCTTCCTGATAACCCGCGAGCCCCGTCAGCTCCTTGGTGAACAGGTTTTTGGTTCCCGAGAAGAGCGAGATGGGATCGTGGCAGCCGCCGCAGTAGCGGGTGGACTCCGCGCCATTCTGTTTGGCCATCTCCTCCTGAATCTTCTGGAATCCCAGGTCCATGGCAGCCCACCGGTGGGCGCTTACCCGCCACTCGGCCACGATATCCTCGTGGCACCCGGCGGTGCCGCACGACTCCGACCCGGAGAGAGAGCGGGGATCGTAGGCGCCACCCGAAAGCGTCTTCGCCAGGCTCGGCGCGAAGGGGCGGTTCCTGCCGTACTTGAAGGTGTAATCCGCGGGGAAGGTATTGTTCATCCGCTCCCCGGGGTAGACGGCATAGAGGACCGCGACCAGCGCAGCGCATCCCAGGAAGACCGCGCTCGTGCGCAAGAGAGCGCGCCGCTGCGCCTGGCGCAGGGCCGCCCCCATCGCATCGCTATGGATCTCCCGATCCCGGATCAGGATGATGACGATGTGGGGAGCCAGGAAGGCCACCAGAGCAAACGTCGAGAGGGTGTGAGCGAGGTCCCAGGCGTAGCCGATCTTCCCAGTGAACAGCGCCTGCCAGGTCAGGATGAGCCCCGAGACGATCACCACCAGCGTGGAAGCGGTGGCGAGATAGCCCATCCATTTGACGGCGCTGGAGGGGCGGCTCCAGTACACCGACACGTGCCGGACCTGATAGACCAGCGATGGAATCAGAAACGCCAATCCCAGCCCGGTGTGCACCAGAACCATCCACTGGTTCGGCACGGAAAAGGGCAGGAAGTAGAGAGAAAGCCCCGTGAGGGTCTCGAACAACAGCCAACCCATCATGAAGACCGCCAGCAGCCGGCCCCATTCCCGCTCCCGAGTGGCCAGCCCCGGGCGGCAAGCCGCCTTTCCGCTGGTTCCAGCTCTTGTGATGTCCATGGAAGGCGCTCCTTCTCATCTCATCCGCCGGACCAGCGGAGGGGTAAACGCACGTTGGGTGTCGGCTGCATGCCGTGTCCGGGAATATGCCTGCACACCATCCTCCGCACAATGACCCGATCTGGTGATTTGTCTCCCCCGAACAGGGGGGAAGCGTGAATCGGAGGCACTTCCCCCCCTCGGATCATCCTGAACCGGTAAGCGCTTGGGGGAAAAGACCGACGATGTACTCTTGGAAGAATCTGCGAATGCTGGAAGCGGGCGGGAAGGCCGACCGGAGAGTTCCGTGGAGACGGGAGATGCGAAGCAGCGAAAGCTAGCGGGAGGTGGACGGGCGAATTCCGTGCGACATGGCGTAGGCCACCGCCTGGGAGCGGCTGTGCACCCCGATCTTCGGGTAGAGATTCTTCAGATGGGAGGCCACGGTGTTCGCCGACACGTGCAGCTTCGCGGCGATGGCGGCATTGGTCAGCCCGCCCGAGAGCAGGGCCAGAATCTGACGCTCACGGGTCGTCAGATCGACCGATTCCCCGGATTCACCCTCGGAGCCCGTCATTTCCACCAGGCGCTGCGCCACGGCCACCGGAAGCTCGATCTGGATGCGCTTCTCCCGGGTGATGTCTCGCAGGAGAAGCGCCCGGCCGATGGTCTCCCCACCAAGGGATTTACAGAGCGAGACGGTGGCGCGCAGGCGCACCCCTCCCGCCAGCGTCAGTTCCGTGGATGTCGCCTCCTGCTCGCGCAGAGTCGAGTTCCAGAAGCGCAGAAGTGCCGGGAGCTTCAGGTATCCGCGCAGCCTCGTTCCCAAGACCCGGGGAGCGCTCATTGCGAGAAACTCCTCCGCCCGACGATTCACATGAAAGATGATGCCTTGTGGATCCACCAGGACGAGGCCGTCTTCCAATCCCTGGATGGC
>JAKEFJ010000187.1 GCA_022616665.1 Acidobacteriota bacterium | reverse complement strand
CCGGCCACTTTGCCTCCCAGCAACTTTCCCATCAGCTGCATGCCATAGCAGATGCCCAGGATGGGTATTCCCAGCGCCGTGGCGAGGCGCGGATCCATTTGTGGAGCCCCTTCCCGGTAAACTGAGTCGGGCCCGCCGGAGAGGATCAGCCCCTTGGGTGCCGCTTCAAGAACCTTTTCGTAGGGAATGGTGCAAGGTACCAGCTCGCCGCACACCGAGAGATCGCGCACCCGGCGGGCAATCAGTTGCGAGGTCTGCGAGCCGAAATCCAGGACCAGCACCTTCTCGTGGGTGAAAGTCGCGGGGCTCATCGAGGGGCCCAACGCTTTCCTGCCGACTCCTGTACCACCCTCGCCAGGTCCAGGACGAGCCGCTCCAGCACGCCCGGAGGTTTGCCGCTGCCGCTCTTCAGAGCCCGATCCGCTGCGAGGACCAGTCGAAGCGCGGGCTCTCCCGCCGGTTCCGCAAATGCCCGGATTTGCTTTTGCACCTTGTCGATGAGAAATGGATAAGGGGGGATTCCCAGCGCCTGTGCCAGGTCCCTGCCCTGCAGCCCGGATTGCATCAGGGAGTGTCCCAGGACGAGCGTTCTCAGATGCCTTGCCAGAAGGAACAGCAGCCTGGGAGGCTCCTCTCCCTCCGAGAGAATGCCGCGCAGCAGGCGGATTGCCTGTTCGGTCTGACCGGCTCCCACCGCTTCCGCGAACTCGAAAATCGACCCTGCCGCGGCCGCGCCCAGGGTCGCGCTTAAAGCATCGGAGGTGAGGCGAGTGGACGGGGCGACGAAATCCAGCGCTTTCTTCAGCTCCTGATCCAGTCGCAGAAGGTCCGGCCCGGCGTGGATCTCCAGCAGCGAGGCGGCGTCTTCGTCGATTTCCGCCCCGAGATCCGCGGCGCGGGATCGGATCCAGCGCGCCAGAGCAGCTCCCTTCAACGACTCGAATTCCAGAACTCTGGCGCCGCGCTGGAGTGCCTTGAAAAGAGCCTTGCGAAAATCCGCTTTCCCGGTCCCCACGGTCAACAAAATGCAGGCGGTGGGCGCTGGGGCCTGCAGGTACTCGCGCAGAGCTTCGGGCTCCGAGTCGCGGAGGCGCTCCGCGTCCCTCACCCAGACCAGTCGGCGGGAAGCGAACATCGGCAGGCTGCGCGCCGCGTCCAGGACGTCGGCGAGGGAGCAGGTCGCCCCCTCCAGAATGCTGAGGTTCCAGGACGCCGCCTCGGCGTCCGACCCCAGCACAGCCTCCCGGATCCGTCGGGTTGCCTCCTCCTTCAAGAAGGCTTCCTCCCCGGACACGAGGTAGACGGGATCGATCCGCCCGGCCGCGAGGTCACGACGGAGTGTCGCCAGATCCGACCCTCGGCCGGCCATCTCAAAACCCCTCGAGAATGGAGGCCACCACGGCCTGGGCGAAATCGTCGGCCACCAGATCCAGCGCCGCCTGCTCCTGGCTGACCACGCCGAAGCTGACGGGTGAGATGTCGTACTGGCGTCGGAAAACGAAATGATCGTCCTGCCAAAGGACCTTGTCATCGGAAGTCTGCGCCAGCGACACCTTGGCGTTGATCAAGATTTCATAGCGGCTGGCTCTCCCCTGCGCGTTGAGGGTCACGGGGGTCAGCAGATAGACCAGGACCTCCCCTTTCACGACCGCGTCCACGCCCTCCTCCGACGAGGTGATCTGGTACCGGCTCCGGGTGACGAATTCGCTGATGATCCGGGCGGTGAGCCGTTGCTCCAGATCGGGCCGATCGGTCTTGTTGATGAAGATGGGGATGCCGATCTTCTTGATCGAAGGGGGAAGAGAAGTGGAGTGTCCTTTCAAGTGGTAACCGCATCCGCACACGCCCAGCACCAGGAGCACTCCGGCGCCGACGATAGGCAGCAGCTTCACTCCCGCACCACCAGGTTTAGAAGTCGGTCGGGCACGAAAACGGTCTTCAGCAGCGACTTCCCTCTCAGATGCGCTTCCACCTTGGGATCATTCCGGGCGCGCTCCAGGACTTCCGGTTCAGCGGTTCCCTTTTCGACGATCACCTTGCCTCGCAGACGGCCATTCACCTGCACCACCAGCTCGACCCGCGGCTCTTCAGCCAGCGCCAGGTTCGCATGCGGCCAGGGCACGTGGACCAGGAGTTCCGGAGAACCCAGGCGCTCCCAGACTTCCTCGGCGAAGTGGGGCGCGAAGGGATTGAGCAGTCGGACCACCGTTTCCAGGCCCTCCCGGAAGCAGGCTCGATGAGCGCCATCGTCGGTCCCGGCGAGATGAAAGGCGCTGAGCTCGTTCACCAGCTCCATGATGGCCGCGATGGCGGTGTTGAAGTGCATTCTCCGGTCCAAATCCTCCGTGACCCTGAGTATGGTCTGATGCGTCTTGCGACGGAGGGCCGTTTCCCTGGGTGACAAGGCTCCCTCCGGGATGGGGGCGGCTTGGGTTGAGAATTGGGGGGCGGCCAGGCGCCAGACGCGCTCCAGGAATCGATGGCATCCTTCCACGCCCTGCTCGTTCCAGTCCATGTCACGCTCGGGGGGCGCCGCAAACAGGGAGAACAGCCGGCAGGTGTCGGCGCCATAGCGGCGAATCATGGCGTCGGGCTCCACGACGTTTCCCCGGGATTTGGACATGGCGGAACCGTCCTTGAGGACCATTCCCTGATTCAGCAGACGCACCACCGGCTCGTCCAGCGCCACGAGCCCGAGGTCGCGCATCACCTTGGTGAAGAACCGGCAGTAGATGAGATGGAGAATGGCATGGGTGATGCCGCCGATGTACTGATCAATGGGAAACCACTGGGCCGCCGCCGTGGAATCGAAGGGAGCCTGGTCATTTCCCGGATCGGTGTAGCGATAAAAGTACCACGAAGAGTCGAAGAACGTGTCCATGGTATCCGTCTCGCGGCGCGCCCCCTTGCCGCATCGAGGGCAGCTCACCTGTAGGAACGCGGGAGAAGCGGCCAGCGGGGAGCCCCCCTCGCCGCTCAGCACCACATCCTCGGGGAGGAGGACCGGCAGGTCTTGTTCGGGGACCGGGACGACTCCACAAGCTGGGCAATGAATCATCGGAATGGGCGTGCCCCAGTAGCGTTGCCGCGAGACGCCCCAATCGCGAATCCGGAATTGCACCATCCGGCGAGCGCAGCCTTTCTCCTCCCCCAGTTTGACCAGCGCCTCGAACGCCTGGGCGCTGGCCATCCCGTCGAACGGGCCTGAGTTGAGCAGCACGCCCGGCTCGGTATAGGCGCGATCCGGCGGCGCCTGGGAAGAATCGGCGGGGCGAACCACGGGGAGAATCGGGAGATGATACAGTTGGGCGAATTCGCGGTCCCGTTCGTCGTTTCCCGGCACGGCCATGATGGCTCCGGTGCCGTACTCCATGACAACAAAATTCCCCACCCAGATCGGGACGCGCTTACCGGTGTAAGGGTTCTCCGCGTGCCTTCCCGTGAACACGCCTTCCTTCTCCTCCCCCAACTGAGCGTCCTGGTGGACGACATCCCGCCGCATCATCCGACTGACGAATTCTCGGACCGGTTCTTCCTGCGGCGTACCCGCGCACAGAAGGGCCACGGCGGAATGCTCGGGGGCCAGGACGCAGAAGGTGGCGCCGTAGATGGTGTCCAATCGGGTGGTGAAGATCTCCAGGGGGTCCATCTCAGGCAGGTCCGGAATCCTGAACTTCACGAGGACCCCCTCGCTGCGGCCGATCCAGTTCTTCTGCATCTGTCGGACCCGCTCCGACCAGCCCGTGAGCTTTGGCAGAAAGGCGTCCAGCTCTTCCGCGTAGGTGGTGATCCGAAGGAACCACTGCTCCAGCGACTTGCGGGAGACGACGCTCGAGCAGCGCCAGCAGACCCCCCCTTCCACCTGCTCGTTGGCCAGAACCGTCTGGCAAGTGGAGCACCAGTTGACCCAGCGATGCGCCCGGTACGCCAGTCCGCGCTCGAACATTTTCAGGAAGAACCACTGGTTCCAGCGGTAAAAATCGGGACGGTGGGCGGCGATCTCTCTGGACCAATCGTAGGAGTATCCCAGCTGCTTCAGCTGCTCCTTCATCTGGGTGATGTTGTCCTCGGTCCAGATTCTGGGGTGAATTCCCTTCTTGATGGCGGCGTTTTCGGCTGGAAGGCCGAAGGAATCCCATCCCATCGGGTGGAGAACCT
>JAKEFJ010000186.1 GCA_022616665.1 Acidobacteriota bacterium | reverse complement strand
GGCCTGGCGCAGCTCGGGCTGGGCGTTCTCGACCACGATCCCGTGGACGCCGGGCAGCAGGAAGACGCTGCTGTCGTTGCCGCTGTCTCCGGCCACGAGCAGGTTCTCCAAGGGTATCTTGAAGTGCTCGCACAGCCATTGGAGAGCGGTGCCTTTGTTCGTGTCCTTCGGCATCACGTCCAGGTCCCGCATGGAGGAGTAGATGACGGTCACCTGGAGCCCGGCGTCCGACAGCTGCTTCGAAAGCGAAGCCAGGGTCTCCGGCGTTGCCTGGTGCAGATACCAGCTCGACTTGTACGGGTGCAGAAACTGCGGCGGCTGCTGGATGACCCCCGGGAAGCTCTTGAGAATTCGCGACACGCGCGCCAGGTCCCACCCCTGGCGAAACCTCTGGTTGAACTCCGCAACGGGGCGCTTGTGCCGGCCGTCATAGATCTGCGTCCCGACTCCCCCGATCACGTAATCCGGCCATGGCAGGATCTTGGTCGCGAGAAGATCGATGACGTCCTGCAGGAGCCGCCCGGTGCTGTAGCCAAGCAAAGGGCGGGATGCCCTGGGAAGCGCTTCCCAGGCGTGCTTGAAACGGCGGGTCGCCTCCGGATTGCCCAGCAGCGTCCCGTCGAGGTCGGAACAGAAGAACTGGATCGTTGGCGGCGCCGGTGCGGGCGCAGTCCGGGGCGCGGTGGCGGGAGCGGGGCCTTCTTTAGTCTGCATCGTTCCAGGGCTCGTCCCATTCCGTGTCGGTGAGGGTGAAGCTCTTGCTCGGGCGCTGCTCGACCAGCGCGATCAGCTGCTGGGCAATGCCCGTCCAGGTGAACAGGCTGCGCGCCTTGTGCGCGCCCATGCGTGCCAGGCGGGCCCTCAGGCGAGGGTGCCGGAATATTTTCACCATGGTGATGCCCAGATCCTCCTTGTCGAGGGGGTCGGCGAACAGCGCGTGCCTGCCGTATGTCAGGGCGCGGAACAGCCCGCCATGGGTCGTTACCACGGTCGGCGTGCCGGATGCCATCGCCTCGATGGCGGTCATGCCGAACGGCTCGTAGCGACTGCACAGGACGAACAGGTCGGCCGCCCGATAATAATCCGCCAGATCCTCCTCCGGAATGAAGCTCCCGAAGCGGACTTGATCGCTCAGGCCGAGGCGCGTCACCTGGTCCTTCAGCTCCTCGAGAATCGCATCCTCCTGCGGGGTTCGCTCGGCGCCGCCGATATCCAGGTGCAACACCGCCTCCGGCTCTCTTTTGACGACCAGCTCGAACGCGTCGATCAGCAGGTCGTAGCCCTTGTTGCGGGCCAGGCGTCCCAGCGCCAGCACCACCTTGCCGGAAAAGCCCAGCCTCTGTCGAATGGCCCCGCGGCTGGCCTCGCCGACGGGGAAGAATCGGTTGTCATCGTAGCCGGGCGGGATGAGGCAACAGTTCTCCTCGGGCACCCCATAATCCTCCAGCAGCAGATCGAGCTGCTGCGGGGTGGTCGCGACCACCATGTCGGATGCGAGGTAGAGAAGCGTCTCATGGCGGATTCGCTGCGCGAAATTGTAGCGCTGCTCGAACTTCGCCGCGTCTCCCGGATAATCGGCCTCCATCTGCTGCTTCTTCCAGATGCCGAGGGAATGGGGCGTGTGGATGTGCGGGACACCCAGCACCTCGCTTAAGTGCTGCGCCGCCATCCCGGCATCCCAGTAGTGGCTGTTGAAGAACTGGTACTTGAGGCCGTGCCTGCTGATGAACCGGAGGGCATTCTCGTTCCACTCGGGCAGCTTTTCGTAGAGATACTCCTTTGAAATGAACTGCCGGCCGCCGCAAGGCACCCGGATGACACGCACCTGCTCGCCCACCGGCTCCAGCTCCGGTTGGTCCTCGAATCGCCGGGTCCAGATGTCCACCTCGTAGCCGAGCTGCGCGAGTTTCTTCGACAGCTCCAGCACGTAGACCACCTGGCCCCCCGTGTCGGCCGCGCCAAGCGGCGGCACGGCGGCGACATACCCGTGGGTGGACACCATGCCGATCCGAGGCAAAGAACTCTGAGGATTAAGAATGTTCTCCGCCATGGCCGTTAGCTTAGCCCCGGCATCGCAGGACTTTCAAGCTTTTCCGCCAAGTTCCACGCCGGTGGCTCGCGGTCCGGCGTGCAAATAAGCGGAATTCTTCGCCACCGCGGCGAAAGCCCGATGCCTCAAATCTCCTTGCTCGAAGACGCAGGTGGATAGATACCCGATTCACGGAATTTCGCGATCACCCGCTCGCTGACATCGGTCTCGAAGGCCCTCTCGAAGCGCACGTCGAGAACATAGGCCTTGGCCCTCAGGCGCGCGGCGAAGTGCTCCGCCTCGCTCACCTCACTGACATTCACTACCCAGCGCAGCTTGAGGTTGACGTACCTGCTGGTGGTGAGCGCCTCCTCGACGATCCTTTTGGCGCGGGCCACGTCGTGATCCAGGGCCACGAAGAAGTCCATCTGGACCATCATCTCCACGGCGCCCGAGTTTCTGGAGGTCACCACCTCGGTCAGGAATTTGTTGTTGGGAATGGTCACCTGAGCGCCTTCGAGGGTGACCAGGCGGACGGACCGCAGCCCGATGTCCCGAATCTCGCCGTAGTACTCGCCGAAGGTGACCCGATCTCCCACCTGGAAGGGCTTGTCCACCAGGATGATCATCCCTGCCACGACGGAGGCCACGAGGTCCTTGAGGGCAAACCCTATGGAGACGGCCAAGGTTCCGCCCACCGCCAGCAGCATCTCCTGGGTCATGATCAGGACCGACGCGGCGGCACCGGCGCCTCCGAGGAGGTAGATGCTGAACCGCAGGAACGAGCCGGCCTGATTGATAGGAAGCCGCTTGTCGGGAAATCTTCGACCCAGGCGGCTCAGGCTGGCGGTTAGAAGTCGGGCAGCCACGAAGGTGACGAGCAAGATGACCAGGGCGTAGGGGACTCCGCCGGGCCGGAAGAAGCGGAAGACTTCGGTTTGCGGATTCATGGTCGTCCCTCAGTCTGCGAGGAAGTTCTTTCTTCGCAGCAATCGGAGCGCGGCAGGCTGCCAGTGGGTGCAGAGCCGGTACCGCACTCCCGTCCGCTGAATCACCCCAAGGTCTGCGAGCCGCTCCAGGTAGATGCCACAGGTCGACTCCGGTTGTCCGCTCACCAGGATCGCGGCGGGCAAGGTCAGGGTGTCGTGCAGCAGAATGGCGGCCAGAAGGAACAGTCCATCCTCGGCTACGTTTTCCAGCTCCCCCACCGGTGGACTCTTGTAGAGTCGCACGTGGACCCGGCGGGAGGACTCGGGCACGAGAGAGCAGAGCCAGTAGTGCAAGGCGACACTGGGATTACCTTCGGAATAGTGCCAGAGCAGGCGGATGTACCCCTCCTCTGTCTCCAGGAGCCTCGCCTCCCCCTCGACACCTTCCAGGCGGTCCACGACCAGGTCTTCGAAGGTGAGAGCCACTCCGCTTGCGGCCATCCGTGCCCGTATCAGGTCGCGAATCCTTGCCTCGCTCCAGGCCGGAAGGACCTGACGGAACGAGAAGGCGGCCCGGCCAGCGTGGACAGCCGCCAGGTGCTCGAAGGCGAACGCGCTGATGGAGCATAGCCAGAACACCTTCCGGTTGGTTGCATGCATGAGCGAGACAAAACTCTCGAGGGCTTCGTATCCGCCGATCGTGGCCAAGAACATTTCCTGGAGACCCTCGAGGATGACCAGGCGAGGGGAGCCGGCCAGGAGATCCTCCTGCAGGCGATCGAGGCCTGCAGCCGGCGGGGCGCCGGGACAGAGCTCCTGGGAGACCGTCAAATCGTCGACCCGGATCCGCCTGAGCCAGGAGGTCTTCCCCATTCCCTGGCTTCCAACCAGCAGGAAGCTACCTCCGTGGCGATCTTCCCTCCATTCGGAGAGGGCCGTTCCAAAATGATCCAGCCCGGGGAAGTGGTCCACCATCCCGGGCCCTTCCCGGATCGGCTCCGGGACGAAGGCCTGAATGAGATCCGGCGGAAGGGACTCCAGCACCCCCGCGGAATAGCCCAGACGCTGGGCTTGCTTCTCGACGCGCCGGCGAAACAGGAATGCGAGCGCGATGCGGGTCTCATCGAATCCCATGGCGAAGTCGCTGGCGAGCGCCAGCGTGGCTCGTCCGGTGAGCCAGGCGAGCGAGGCAGTGGCCAGAAAAACTCCGTACCAGCGATCCCGCGTCCGGGAGACCAGGTCGGCGAGTCGTCCCGGCGGGCCTTTTTGCAGATAGGTGTCCGTGATGATGCTCCGCCAGCGCGACAGTACCCGCAGCATCGCCAGTATCAGGACGAGCCACGTCAGGTCTACCATGAGGTGGTACAGGTACCCCCGGCCGAGGAATTGCTCGGAAAGCGCCAGCAGGATGGCAGTAGCGGTGATGGCGCGGAGAATGGATCGGAGGCTTCTGGTGATCAGGTCGGTGCGGGCTTCGTCCATTCTCAGCCGGTAGTGACGGGCCGCGTTGACCGTCAGCCTGAAGAGCACGTCGGCGGCCAGCCGGTAGGATCCGTAGAAAATCCCGATCCGGAACAGGAGATGAAATTCCGGCCAGGCCGCGGCGTCTCCCAGTCCCCAGCGAAGCGCGTGAAGGGCTATCAGGAAGAGCGACCAGGGGAACAGGACCTCGAGGAGGCCCAGCGCCCTCCCGACATGCCGGTTCCAGCCGACGCTTCGGCTCCCCGAGATAAGCAGTCCCCGCGCCCCCTCGAAGATCGGCCGGATTCTCCTTCTCAGGAAGAGCGCCACCGCCAGGATCAAGGCAATGCTGATCAACGCGTAGGTGATTTCGCCAATCTCGAAGATGTCCCTGAGCGCCGCGGGCAGGAGATGCGCGTCGTGGAGGCGGGTCACCAGGTAGAGGCGGGCGGAAAGGGTCAACTGCAGGATTTCACGGCGCAGTTGCGCGATCCCCTCACGGGTGAATCCCAGCATCCGGTCGTGCTTGTCGGGAGAGAGCTTGGGCAGGCAACCGATCCTGAGCTCGTTCAGGCTCCGGACACGGGCGGCGCGGTGTTGCACGGCGGCCCACGCGAGCTGATTCTGTTCCTGAACCAGGCGATCCCTGGCGGCCGCGATCTGGCCATACACTTTCTGGATTTTCTTGGCTTGGGGAGCGAGAGAGGGGGTTTGAAGGTTGGCCGGATCCAGGGCCGCGGCGAAGCGCGGGGCGGCAGGCGGAGCACGCAGGCCGTCCAGGGCCGCTTTCAGCAGCGCCCGGGCCTCTATCAGATCGCCCACGAGCGCGTCGTAGAGTTGATCCGCGGCTGAGGAGCCCGCGGGACACGACAATAGCTCCAGGGCTAACGTGGCTGAGCGCTCCGCCGCGGCCGACGCCCTCTTCTTTTCGTTCTGGCCCCGGCGCAAGAGGTCAGATCGGGCCAGTTCCACCTTGTCGAGAAAGTCATGAGCCCTGGAGATCTCACGGACGATCGCCATCTCCAGCGGGTCGACCGCGTCTTTCGACCCGGCGATGGGGCTCTCTGCCTGCTGGGGGGTGCTTTGGCTTGAGGCGGCTGGAAGCGCCGTCCCGCCACCGAGCAGCAAAGCGATCAGGCTCCAGCTGCCGATGCACTGCCAGAACCGGCATCTTTCTGCCGACAATTGAAGTCCTCCGGGGAAGACGAGAAGGCGACCGCGAGTATTCTCTCTGCCGCGGGAGTTAGCTTAGTCTCGTGATTGGCTTACTTTCAACTCGCCTCGACTCCACACCCAAGCCACTGAACCCCTTGGCTTTGCCGTCAGGCTTCGTTGACACAGAGCCCGCCCCGATGCTAACCTCCGCCTCCGGCTTACAAGTCATTTCAACGAATTAAACCTCACCGGGGGGCGCGGGTCGGCCCTCTTCACCTATTCAGGGGAGCGACCTTCGGGTGGCCGACCGCCTTTTCCCGATCTTCTTCCAGCTGGTCATCGCCGTGGCCATGGCCGCGGGCATGCTCGGATTGTCCTGGCTGCTTGGTTTGAAGGCGGCGAAGCGTGGGCGAACCGACCTGAGCCCCTACGAATGCGGACTTCCGCCGTTTCAGGAGGCCCGCAACCGCTTCTCCGTGAAGTTCTATCTGGTGGCGATGCTGTTCATCCTGTTCGACATCGAGGCGGCGTACCTGTTTCCCTGGGCCACCGTCTTCCGGCAGCTGGGCGAGCCAGCGTTCTGGGAAATGGCCATCTTCATCGGCGTGCTGCTGCTGGGGTACTTCTACATCCTGCGCCGCGGCGCCTTGGACTGGGACTGAGATCGTGGGCTCCGAGCCGCGGGAAGTCGAAAAGGTCCGGGAGCGCTTCGGTGAGGCGCTCAAGGAGGTGGTCTATTTTCGCGGCGAAGACACGCTGGTGGTCGCCCCCGAAAAAATCCTGGAAATCTGTCAATTCCTGAAAGATGACCCGGAGATGGGCTTCGATCTCCTGGTGGATGTCACCGGGATCCATTTCCTGGAACGGGAGTACAGCTACGAGGTGGTGTATCACCTCCTCTCTCTGGCTCGGCGACGCCGGCTGCGGTTGCGGGTCCGGTTGGGAGAGGCAGGGGAAATCGACAGCGTCACATCCGTCTGGCGCGGTGCCGACTGGCACGAGCGGGAGGCCTTCGACCTGGTCGGGATCCGCTTCAAGGGACACCCGGATCTGCGGCGCATCCTGATGCCCGAGGATTTCGAGGGGCACCCGCTGCGCAAGGACTTCGCGCTGGAACAGTAACTCCCCTCGCGGGGGACGGTGACATGCACGAAATAGAGGATAAGACGACAGCTCCGGATCCGCTGGCGCCCGAGACGGTCACCATCAACATGGGGCCGTCCCACCCCAGCACGCATGGGGTGCTGCGCCTGGTGGTGGAGCT
>JAKEFJ010000022.1 GCA_022616665.1 Acidobacteriota bacterium | reverse complement strand
GTCGTGGATGCTACAGGCAGCAACGCGGAAGGGAACTACCTGGCCGTCGTGTCCTCGACCGTTCCCGTGCAGAACTGCTCGGTCTCGGTGAGCGGACCGTCGGGAGGGCTGGCCGGGACGATTCTCTGTTTCAACGCAATAACCTCCGGCGGCTCCGGCTCCTACCTCTGGAGCGCCTCTGGAGGAGCCCCATCGTCCGGGACCGGCCCCACGTTCTGCACCAGCTTCACCGCAGCAGGGAGCTACCAGGTTAGCGTGTCGTACATGATGGCGATTCCAGGGTGCTCTTCCGCGGATTGTGGTACGGCAAGTCGGATCGTCTCGATCACCGAGCCGCCGCCGACGGTTGCCATCAATTCACCCAATCCCACCAACATCCTGGTCGGCCAGACCCCCACCATCACGGCGACGGGTCGCGACGGATTCGGAAACCCCACTTCTGGCACTTACTCCTGGTCGACCAGCGATGCCTCGGTCCTGGCCATTAGTCCAAATGCAGGGCAAGTCCAGCTCCAGGGTGTTGCTCCCGGAAGTGCGACACTCTCGGTCAGCTTCCAGACGCCCGCGGGAACGGCTACTGGACAGATTGGAGTAAATGTCGTCAAAATTGATACGGTCACAGCCACCGGAGCCACGAAAATAAGTCAGATTATCGGGAACGAGAACATCCTGCACTTTGTCTCACCAAAAGGACAGGCAGGTGAGTTCGTGACACTGGATGCCTCCATCACGCCCAACAATCCAACGGTCCAGGCGTCCATCGACTGGGAGGGGGCAACAGAGGACCCAACGAATCCACTCCAAGCAAAGGTGCCGAAGGCTGCCGCAGGCAAGACCGTAGTCCGGGTCAAGCTGAACAGCGTGTCCGGGAAGGAGGCGCGGGTTTGGATAATCTGGGCCACCGGAACAGCGACGAAGACTGGACCCGTCCGAATCGTGCGGGGGCAGGTATCTGATAACCACAATCCCCAGCAGATAGGCCCTGCGGCAGGCATCCAAGTCAATTGGGGGGAGGAGACTACTCCCCTGACCATTGGATTTGAATTTGTAGTCTCCCCAGCCAGCGTCTTGACCGACGAAGACAGACCGAACTTCGCTGGTGGGAATCTCACTCCACCACCCTGCGGCGCATGCGCACACATCCTCAATGGCTTTGCTCTATCAGCAGGAGCTACGCTAAAGTTGGACATGTCAAGGAGATGGCGCGTTCGAATACTATCTCCTACCGTTGGGGTGGAATGGTATGAACGCGTACCGGGCAGTATTTTTGATAATCTGCCAGCTGCAAATGTGGTTCCAGTGGATTTTCCTACTCAAGAAGCCGAAGGCAACGATGACGCCTCGATCGATGGTGAGGAGAATGTGCCAACTAGCTCGGGGCAGCTTAGAGCGATCGACCAACCCGGTGGTTACTTCTTAAGGGACGCGGGCGGCAGCGTAGGCGACACTGTTGAGATGAGGTGGCATTTTGGAGAGTTCCTTCGCCTTGAGCTGGAAGGGGTTTGGACGCGGGTTTCTGACTTCCTGGACTGGCGTCTCCATACCAAGCTCCGGAAGGCGGATGAGGCAGTGGACAACCAGGACTATAATAATGACGGAGACACGCTGGACCAGTTGTGGATTGATGCTGGCTCAGTCTCGGATGCAACCAATAACGGATGGAACTAGTCATGAAATATAGACGTTTCACTACCGTGCTCCTAATTCATTTCCTATTCCTTCTCCCTTCCGGGGC
Organism: Acidobacteriota bacterium; assembly: GCA_022616665.1. Lineage (GTDB taxonomy): Bacteria > Acidobacteriota > Polarisedimenticolia > Gp22-AA2 > AA152 > AA152. The sequence continues at coordinate 3,199 of JAKEFJ010000022.1, read as the reverse complement.
TGCTGGAGTAACCGAGGAGAGCATCGAGTACAATGCCAAGATAGTAGACCGACAGCTGCCTGAGATCAGATCCGCCAAGCTCAGTGAGCTTGCACGAGAGGAAACTCGCAATCTCTTCGCGCCGAGTGCTGTAGTTGCTGAGTCTGCGGTTGACTTCTTCGTTGACTTGAAGGCTAGCGCCGTCTTGCAAGAAGCCCTCCCCCTGCTTGTCGGCCCAACTGTCAAGCTGCGAGTGGTGAGTGCCTTGTCGATGCTCACTCAGAGAGGGGATAAAGAGTTCGTTAAAGCTCTTGTTCGTGAACAACGATTCCTTAATGAAATGGGACCTCCGTTCGGGGGCACTGAAAACAAAATGGCGAGTGCAGAGTATCAGCGCGCGCTCCTGAGGGAGATCGAAAGACAGACTGGACTCGAACTGGGCGAAGTTGAAGTGCATTCAAAAGAACAGGTTTCTGCGGCCATCGTCCGCGTGGAGGAGTGGCTGGGACAGAAATGACAGCCATTCCTGACCCGGAACCATCTCCCCCCCGCATTTTCGCTCGATTGCTGCTAGCGTTTGCGCTCCTCGCAACCCTTCTTTTTGACCCACCGTTCCCTCTTCAGAGTGCCGATGAACCCTCCCAGGACTCGACCGGTCCGTTCATCCAGCGCGAAGAGGTTCGCTTCGTTACGCTGGACCTCGTCGCGGAGGATCGTCGCGGAGGGAAGTGGAAAAGGACGATGGATTTGCGAAAAGACCAAATCCGATTGCTCGTGAGCGGCCATGAAGTGCCTCTGGACGTCTTCGAGAACTGGTGTCGTACGAATGAAACGACGATCGACGATAGGAATGGTCTCTCGCCGGCGCCTCCCCCACCTCATCGGTACATTCTCTACTTCGACCTGGAAAACCTGACGGCCGGCGGCAGGACTAATTCGTTCAAGGCAGCGCTGGCCTGGGCTGAGACAGCTTCAAAATCCAATGACGAGGTGATGATTATCACGGCGGGATCGAGTCTGCGCATCGTCCGGCCCTTGATTCCCGCGTCCCAGCATCTTCGGGAGGACCTTCAGGCGGCCATGGAAGACTTCAGCAACACGGATCTGTGGGCGGAGGGTGAGTGGCGACGACTTGCGGAGCTTCAGCGCCAGCGGACCCGGAGGGATGCGAGCGTTCTAGCAAAAGGGTATGCCGCCGTCGATTACACGAACGCGCGGCGGGCCCTGGAAAACCTCCGGGACGTCATGACGGTTTTCGAGTCCATCCCGGGATCGAAGAACCTTCTGTTCTTTTCCGAGACGCTGCGAATTGTTCCGGGGAGTATCTACTTCGCCGAAATCTCCAGCAAATTTGCGGGCTCGGCGATTTTGGGGCAGGGAACCGTCCCGGACGTTTATCTGCCGCTGCAACAGCTCGCGAGGGAAGCCAATGAACGAAACGTCCGCGTTTACGCGGTGCAGGCGGGCGGGCTCGGCAAGAACGTGGAGGATCCCATGACGTTCCTCGCAACCGAGACCGGCGGCGCCCACGTGGAGGGGACGAATCGCCTCCTTGAGCTGTTCGATCGGTCGGCCGAGGACCTCGGATGCTTTTACCGCGTCGGATTCCGCCTCCCCGCACGCCGGACGGGTCAGACGGAGCGGATCTGGATCCGGATCGGTGAAGACGAGACCCTGTACCGACTGCGATACCGGCGGACCCTCGAGGATCCGACCCAGGAACAACGCGACGAGACCTCCCTTCGCGCGGCGTTCCTGAGACCCGCGTCGGCCAGCGGATTCCCCGTGGCCCTGGAGGTCAGCCGCCTGAAAGGAGAGGAGCGGGGAACCCGTTTCCGGATTCAGATCCTGGTTCCTCTCGGAGGCCTCCTGACACAGCCCGGCTCCGATCCTTCCCAGAGGGAAATCCGGCTGGAATTGGGAGGCCAGGTCGTTCCGCTGAGAAACTCTACCAAAAAGGCCGCAACCCAGGAGGAGCGAGACCTATGGGCCGACGTATGGGCGACCCGGAAGACCTGGGGCTTCGGGCGGCGGGCCACGCTTCAGATTCCACCCAACGAGGGGGCCCGTCCGAGCAGGAAGGGGGCGTTGTATACCCGCGAGTTCCTGGCGCCACCCGGGCGCTACCGGGTCGTGGTGGTCGTGAGCGATCTGTACTCGCACGCCGCAGCGGCTTCGGTAGCAGACATCGAATCGGCTCCGCCCGCGGCGCCTCTCGGCGCCGTCGAGCTGGGCTTCGAAGGGAAGGACGTGGTCTCGATACCCGCGGAGGCCCCCAAGGACGAGGCGGAGAGCGAGGAGCGCTGGAACGGGAAGGAGTTGCGACCATCCGCGCCCTCGATCTCCCCGGCCCTGCTGCTTGCAAGCCGGCCCGGCGTCGGACCCGGGCGGAGCCTGTGGGCCTTGTACGAAATCTGCGAGGAGAAAGCCCAGGCTGCAGGACATTCGGGACGAAGCAGAGCGAGGCCGGTCTTCGAAGGATGGCAAATCGACCGGAGAATCGACTGCGCCGGCCGGAGCCGCGAACTTTCCGGACGTGCCCCATCCCCCCCTGTAAACGGCGCTCCTTGCGCATTGGTCACGGAGGAGGTTCCCGCAGGAGATCTTCCTCAGGGGTCCTGCCGGCTCACCGTGGTCCTCCGGCGGGGCGACGAGGTAGATGAGGCGCAGGGCTTGGAGTTTCTGGTGCTTTCATCCAGTTCGAGCCCCACGTCCGCCAGCGAGCCGTAAGGTGGCATGGGGAAGGCGCTCGCATCGTTTCTTGGCATCGATTTGGACAAGGCATGAGAGTCCGAATTCTCACGCAACCGACGGTTTCCGGTGACTTCCGGGAGGTGCATTTCGAGGCTGTCGCGAGCTGCTCCTGGTTCTTGCTGGCGCCACGTACGCGGGTCCCGATGCAAGCGACGTCTGACAGCCACCTCGAGAAAACCGCTGCGAGGAAACTGCTGTTGTTGACAAGTGAAATGACCGGTTTGGTTTGACAAGTGATCTGACCGCTTTTCGGTTTCTCCTCCAGGAACCGGGAAGCCTTCTCTGAAGGGTATCAAGCCTTTCCCCCAATGGAGATCGTGGCTCCTGGGCCCTCTGTGAGGGTCGCTCTAGCACGGAAGCTCAGTGATTTCCCTTCTCCCTCAAGTTCTGCAGGGCCCTGGCTAAGCCGAGGTCCGCCTTTCTTTCGGAGAAGGGCGTTTCCCTTGGGCAGCTGCTGGTTCGGCCC
>JAKEFJ010000185.1 GCA_022616665.1 Acidobacteriota bacterium | reverse complement strand
GTCCCGGCACCTGATGGTTATTCGTTGCGCATCACGCTCTGCGCGGTGATGGTGATATCCGCTCCGGCGGTGGCGCCGGGATTGATGAGACGAACGACGGGCCCGACGTATCCGAACTTGTAGGGATAGCTCAGGGTGATGGACACCTGCGTTCCTGTGCCGCCGTCTACCCCGGCTCCGCCGATGGCGATGGCGACCTTGGCTGGATCCACATTCCCGTTGCTCAGATAGCTCTGCACCCGGGAGGTGACGGCCGCGGCGGTGGTGAAGCCGCTGGGGAGCGCCGCCAGGCGGGCGCCCTCACGCGAGGCGTTGGCGAGAATCTGGTAGAGGTTCCAGGCCCGCCCGAACTCGCAGATGCCCACCACCAGAAGCAGGAGCATCACCACCACCAGGGCGAATTCCACCAGGTTCTGTCCCGATCGATCGGCACGGAATCTCTTCATTTTCATCATCATCTCCACCGGCTCAACAGCACCAGGAGGGTGCCCGCCGCCACCGGAACGGCGTAAGGAATCTTCAGCGTCCCCGGGCTTTCCAGGTTCAAGATTGGGGAGGGTCTGAGCCCGCCCGTGGCCCAGAAGGCCAAAAGCGAACCGATGCCCTGCAGCGTGCTGCGCAGCCTTCCATTGACTGCAGCGACGACCAGGGCCAGGACGCCGCCGATCACCGCTCCCACCAGCGCCACGGAAAGCAAATCCTTAGGTCCCAGGACGGCGCCCAGGCACGACAGGAGCTTCACATCGCCGGCGCCCATCCCACCCAGAGCGAAGAACGGGAAGAAAATGGCCAGACCGAGCAATCCACCCAGCAGACTCCATCCCAGTCCGGCCCAGCCTCCCATGCAGAGGTTCAGGACGAGGCCGAAGATCAGCCCGATCATCACGAGCCGGTTGGAGATGCGACGGGAGCGGAGGTCCGTGAGGCAGGCGATGCCTGCGATCATGATAGCGACGAGATAAATCAGGATTTTGGTTTCCATGTTCGCGTCTGCTCCAGTCCTAGGGAAGTGCCGCGAAGGCGGTGGTGATGTTTCCCCACAGCACCGAGAGGCTGTTTCCGACGGTGACCAGTGCCACGATGACGACGACGGCTATCAAAGCGGCCAGCATTCCGTACTCGGCCAGGTCCTGGCCTTCTTTCCTGGACAGCAGGTCCGAAGGGAAGAATCTGGAAACGAAGCGCCCCAACATCCGTCTTCTCCTCTCTCTTTTGCAGTTCAACCGGCGCCGTGCGCCGGAGCTCGACATTAAAAGTGGGAGGGGGCAAATGGGCGCCCCCTCCCGAGGGCTAGTTCCGCAACGCCGACCTCTAGGGGTTCAGGGCGTTGGCGATGTTGTTGAACACCGTCTGGATCTGTCCGCCAAGGGCGGTCACCGCCGCGATCACGACCAGCGCGATCAGGGCGATGAGCAGTGCGTACTCGGCCAGGTCCTGGCCCTCTTCACTCCTCCACAGACGGGTCATCAAAGCCTTCATGTTCCCTCCTCCTAAAAGTGAGTTATTGGAATACCCGTTGCGCGGACCATCGCAATCGCCGTGCCACAGACGACACGGATCCTCTGAAATGCCTGCGGCGCAAGGGTTTTTGGCAAATCGAAACCGCGACACGGCAGAGTTTCCATTGCCCCACGACATGCAAAGTGCACGCAGTGTGTGCAAAGTCGTGCATCGGCTCCGAGAGCCTCCGCCGGGAGAGGTGTGCAACGCCGTGCACACGGCGCATTGCAGTGCGGCTGGAAGCGAGCGGTGCAGAGTCTCTCTAAGCGGGAATCGACTGTCAAAAAGCCCGCTTTGGGGCTTTTTCGGACAGTCACAGCCCGGAATTCAGTTGGCACGGAGATGGCAATCCCGCTAGCGAGCCGCGCTCTGGAAGGCTGCCCGGCGGCACCAGGAGGGAGAAGGGAGCATGAGAACGATCATGGAGAATCTGGACGGCGCGGGAGGGTCCGCCCGAGCCGATGAGGTTGGAAGCCGTTACGGTCTAATGAAGCCGCCGGAGCTGACAGCGGAGATCGCGTCGCGGCGGTGGAGGGAGCTGAATCGCCTGATTCACGCCTGCATGGTGCTGCACGGAGTAGGCCGCGACCGCAGGCCGTTCCAACGGCTGCTGCGCACGGCCGGAGCGCTGGTGGGGGCCACGCGTGGCATTTTCTATATGCGCTGCGAGGGTGAATCAGCCCTGGAAGCAGTGGCCGCCTCAGGCTTCCTGCGAGGCGTCCCGGAGCGGCTGCGCTCCGGCAGCGAGCTGGCGGGAGTTGCGATGCGGGTGGGAAAGCCGCTGTTGGTCAGCCGACCGACCGAGTCCTGGCTGGAGGAGGAGATGCGGTGGTTGGGGGAGTCGTCCTGCGTGGTGTTCCCAATCCTCCGGGAAGGGCAGCCCTGGGGGGTGCTCCAGCTGCTGCGCAGCGAGGCATTCTCGGAAGAGGAGGCGGTGCTCCTCTGGATGTACGCCCTGGTGGTCGAGGACGCCCTGCCGAGCCTGGCACAGGCGGTGCGAGACAACGAGCCTTCCATTTCCTCCACGAGCAGCCATGCGGGGCTGATTTCACTTTCGGTCTTCGAATCCCGTCTGGATTGGGAGCTGGAGTGCGTCCTGTGGGGCGGCCGATCCAGCACCCTGCTGCGCATCTCCCTGTCCCCCCATGGCGGCGGGCCGCAGGAGGAGCCGCTCCGGCAGAGCAAGGTGCTCCGGGTTGTCCGCAGTTGCCTGAGGGGAGTCGATCTCGTCTCTCCGGGGGCAGCCGGAGATCTGCTCGTGTTTCTCCCGGAGATGGATGCGTCGGAAGGGCAGCAAGTGGCGCAGAAGATCCGCCGGGCGCTGGTCCAGTCCCGGGTGCTGGGCGAGGAATCGGCGGTCATTCACTCGCTCCGGATCGCGCAGGCCACCTGCCCGGACCAGGGAAAGCGCAGGGAGGATCTGTTGCGCTCGCTGGACTCACAGACTTGATCGTGCGTCAGCGACTGGATGGGAAATCCCCGTCGCCGGAAGGCGTCGGCGGTGTCAGGGTATAGTCCTTGATCTTGTAAAGCAGCGAACGATAGCTCATCCTCAGATCGCGCGCCGCCTGGCGCCGGTTCCACGCATGGCGCTGCAACGCATTGAGAATGGCCTGACGCTCGGCCTGCTGCACCGCCCGCCGGGACACTTCTCTGAGGGACCTGACCTCGGGCAAGTCTTCCGCCTGCGCCGCCAGCTGGGGCTCTCCCACCGCGGTGCCGCAGGCCTCCTCGAAAAGCTCCGTCTCCATCTCCTCGGTCTCTCCCAGCAGGGTCGTCCGCTTGATGAAATTCTCCAGCTCACGGATGTTCCCCGGCCACGATGAACCGGAGAGGGTCTCGAAGAACGAAGCTGCGGGCTCGGCCAGCTCGGGACGATTGTACAAAGCAGCATAGCGCCGGAGGAAGTAGCGCGCCAGGGTCTCCAGATCTTCCTTCCTGTTCCTCAGTGGCGGCACTTTCAAGGTCACGACCCCAAGCCGGTAATAGAGGTCCTGGCGAAATGTTCCTGCCTTGATGTCGCGCGAGAGGTCCCGGTTGGTTGCCGCCAGGACCCGCACGTCCACTTCCACCACCTGCCGCCCGCCCACGCGGTAGAGCTTGCGCTCCTGCAGGACGTGCAGGAGCTTGGCCTGGAGCCTGGGAGGAATCTCTCCGATTTCGTCCAGGAAAAGTGTGCCGCCTGCGGCGATCTCGAACTGTCCGGGGCGGTTCTCGTGGGCCCCGGTGTAGGAGCCCCGCATGTGCCCGAAAAGCTCGGATTCCAACAGGCCCTCGGAAAGGGAGGCGCAGTTCAGGTGGACGAATGGGCGATCGCGGCGCTGGGAATTGTGGTGAATGAGGCGAGCCAGAAGGTCCTTGCCCACTCCCGTCTCGCCCAGGATCAGGATGGTCTCCGCGGACGGAGCCACGCGCAGGGCGCGTTGTTCCACCGCCTGCATCAGGACGGAGCGGCTGGGGAGATACTGCCAGGTCCCCGCGGCGTCCTGCCAGCGGGCGGCATCGCGCGGAGTGGGTTCTTGCCGGGCGGGTAAGCCGTTCTTCTCAGAACTGGGTCGCCGCAGCGCGGGCCTTGCTTCAACCGGATTCATTGGGCACGGTCCTTGCGCATGAGGCGTTACGACGAGCAAAGGAAAGTATGGTGCGAGGGCTTCAGAAAACAATAGAAAAGATCGTACTCGGCGGCGCGAAATCCTTGACAGGCGCCAATCTCAGCGAGGGATCGCAGGCGGGGGAATGGGAACCTTAATCCACCGAGCCGAGGCCTGGCGGAGATTTGACCAGATCCAAAAAGAGTGACTCCAGAGCGAGCTGGCGATTGACATACCGGCGCAGGTCCTCCCGGGCCCGTTCCACGCGCACCAGGTGCGCGGCGGCCTCCTGGGGCTTAAAGGCGGGCAGAGTCTTGTCCGAGGCGGTGGCGGGATCCGTCAGGAGACGCGGCGGACAGCCGCATCCCCTGAGCATGGAGTCGCGGATGAGGTCGGAGAGGATCGCGAGATCCTCCAGGGTATCGCCGTCCTTGGCTTGGATCTCCGCGGCGGCCGAAAGGGCGGCGGCAGCGGTCCCCAATTCATGGGCTTCGCCGAGGACGCGAGACAGCTCGGCCCTTCGCTCCCGATAGCCGGCGGCGTCCCGAGCCAGGGCCAGGGCGCGTCCGATGCGACCGCCGGAGAGTGATGCGAGGACCCTCGCTTGTGCCGGCGGGAGCCCCGACTCCGAGATCAGGAGCCGCGCCACGTCCTCCCGTGAAAGGGTGCCGAAACGGAACGCCTGGCAGCGGGAGCGCAGCGTGGGCAGCAACGCAGTGAGGTTCTCGCACAGGAGAAGCAAGACAGCCGTGGGGGGTGGTTCCTCCAGCACTTTCAACAAGGCATTCCCCGATTCTTCCTGGAGCCGCTCCGCGGCGAGGACCAGCAGGATGCGGCGCCGGCCCATCGAGGGTGAGAGGAAGAGCTGACTCAGTCGCTCCCGAGCTGGATCCGCGAGAATTCTCCAGGAGGCGTTTTTTCGAGCTTCATCCTGAATGGAGTGAAGATCCGGTGCGGCAAGGGGGGCCTCTCCGGCGGCCTTCTCCGACGCGTCCTCCTTCCTTTTAGGATAGAGGAGCCCCAGATCCGGATGGAGAAGGGAGCCTGGATTCACTCTGCGACAGGAGTCGCACGCGCCGCAGGCTCTTCCGTCTCCCGAAGGACAAAGAAGATGCCGAGCCAGCTCCGCCGCGGCGGTGAGCTTTCCGACGCCGGCAGGTCCGTGGAAGATGAGAGCGGGTGAGAGGCGATTCTCATCCAGCGCCCGGGTAAGCGCCTGAAGGGTCCGGTGGTGCCCCAGAAGGCCGGCGAAGCGAGTCCTCCCACTCATGCGACGTTCATGGCAGGGAAAGCCTTCTTCAGGATCGACAGGACGCGCTCGTGCACCTGGTCCACGGACCCGGCGGCGTCCACCACTCGAATCCGCTGGGGACACGTTGCGGCCAGGTTCAGGTACGCCTCCCGCACCCGTCGGTGGAATTCCATGGCCTCCTCCTCGAAGCGGCTCTGCTCGGAGCGGGCGAAGCCCTCGCGCCGCCGCGCCCGCGAGAGGGCCGCGTCCGGCTCCAGATCGAAGAGCAGCGTCAGGTCGGGCTCCAGGGCCAGGAGATCCACTCGGTTCAGCTGCTCCACCAGCTCCTCAGGGAGCTGGCGGCCCTTCCCCTGATAGGCGCGGGTGGCGTCCTTGTAGCGGTCGCACAGGACCAGCTTTTCTTCCGCCAGTGCGGGGACGATGACGCGGGCAAGATGCTGGGCTCGAGCAGCCTGGTAGAGCAAGAGCTCGCAAAGAGGGCTCAGATCCCGATTGGCGGGATCGAGCAGCAGGTGGCGGATCTGATTCCCCGCCCGGGTGCCGCCCGGCTCGCGGGTCAGCACGTGTTCGATACCGCTCCGCTCCAGCTTTTCCGACAGGAGCTGGATCTGGGTGGTCTTTCCCGAGCCCTCGATCCCTTCGAACGTGATGAAAGCGCGCATGGATTTGTCGCCCCGT
>JAKEFJ010000184.1 GCA_022616665.1 Acidobacteriota bacterium | reverse complement strand
GCTCGATGGAACTATGGCGATAAGGGTGAAGGCTACCAGGCAGACAAAGACCTTTCTGGCGGACACAGAACCTCCTTCCCGGAATTCCGGGTGATGGGGAATTGTCCCTCTCCTCTTACTCAATGCGAACGGCTGGTTCCCAAGCTCGAGAGTTTGGCCAATTCTATACTCTGGATCACGCGTTTCGCGCCCGAAGTCGCTCAAAATTCCTTGTAAATCATCAAAAACTCCCTGCCGCCTTGACCCTTTTCCGGCTGTCCGGGTACCATTGCCGAAGCACCGACTCTCCCGGAATTCATAAGTGTGAGTTCGAGGAATTGACTGGTACTCCACGTTTTAGTGGCGACCTGGGGCCGGCAAGATGCAGGCAGGCGACAAACTGTTCGACTCTCTCTACCAGGAGCTTCGCGCCCTGGCTCGCCGGCAGATCCGGCGTCGGGGCTATGCCGGGACGTTGGACACCGGCGCACTGATTCACGAGGCCTACCTCAAGCTGGCGGAAAGCCCGCGCACGCGAGTGCGCGATCGGGGCCACTTTCTCGCCCTTGCCTCCCGGGTGATGCGACAAGTCGTGGTGGATTACACGCGCCGCCAGGGCGCCGCAAAGCGGGGGGGGAGGTTGCTCCAGATGCTTCCGGACTCCATCGCGGATCCGGCAGGCCGCGGCGTGGAAGATCTCCTGGCCTTGGACGAAGCACTCAAGCGCTTGGAGAAGCTGGAGCCGAGGCTGGCGAAGCTAGTCGAGCTGAGGTTCTTTGGCGGATTGTCGGCGGAGGAATCTGCACAAGCCCTGGAAGTTTCGGTGGCCACACTGAATCGAGACTGGCTGAAGGCCCGGGCGTTTCTTCACAGCGAGATCACCCGATCCAGCGTCTGAATCCGGCGCATCGGAGCACGACACCCTTGGCCGATTACCCAGCCGCTCGATGCAGCATCGAAGGGTCGGTTACTTGGGCTCCTGGAATGCCGACTCGTCCACCGTTTCCGATACGACCTGGAACGGAGTGCGGATCATCGTGTTGCCGCCGATCTGCTTCTTGTCGGGACAAAGCATGAGCGGGCCGATTTTCTTCCAGTCCGTCCAATTCCACGATCCCTTGTCATGCTCCTCGCCTTCGAGCTCGTAATCCCACCGTCCCATCAGGTGAGAGGCGGGATCGATGAAGGCATGGTACTGATCCCCCGAGGTCAAGCCGATTCCCTTGTCGAAGCTCAGCCGCACCACCTGCCACTTCTTACCTGAATCGTCGGATTTCTCCCCCTCATAGGCCAGGTGCACTCCCGGGTCCTTCATCTTATAGGGCATCAGGAACCAGTAAGTGTCGTTGATGAAGCGGCCGTAACCATATTCCAGCATTTGCCTCGTCTTCTCCGGATCGGCGGGTTTCCCGTCCACCCAGGCCTTCCCGGTGCGATCGTTCACGTTGAAGAGGATGACGAACGGCTTGCCTTCTTTGTTGGTTCCCTCCAGACGGTAACGGCCGGTGAAGCGATCCCAGGCATGGCGATAGCTGGCGAGGATCTTGCCCTCCTTTTCCACTTCGAAGCTGAAGCGCAGAAATCTCGCCTGGTTCCAGGCGGCGTCTCCCCCCAGCGCTTGCCATACCTCGTCGGCCACCCGCACGGCCTGCGCGTCGCCGCCCCCGGTGGCGGGAGCTTGAGCTCGTGCCGGCTCGGAGATCGAAAACACCGTACAGACCATCGCCGCCAGGCAAAATGTTGCTCGCCGAAGTCCGGTTCTGACCGTCATCGTCCACCTCGGTAAGGATTTGAAGGAAGCCTGATCCGGCAAGACGGTAAACCAGGGCGAGGCGGCAGTCAACAGCGCCCTCCCCTCGGCCGATGGGGACGACGACCTCCGCGGCGCCGGCCGCAGCCCGACCCGTGGCGCCGGTGGCGGAATAGGTGACCCGGTGGGTCCCGTCAAGGCGATTTCCGGTTGAGGGGGGGCGCGGCGGGAGTCTATACTCGCAACATGATCCCCACGCTGCAAGGCCGTTGCGTCGCGGTTTTGAAGGTCCGCGATTCGCGCTTCATTGGGATCGGAATTCCCGTGGAATCGGAGGAGGAGGCGCTGCGGGAGCTCTCGGCCATCCGGGGGGAGTATTCCGACGCCACGCACTGTTGTTATGCGTATCGGATCGGCATGGGAGACGCGGCGATGGAGAAAACCCACGACGCCTCGGAGCCCGCCGGCTCCGCGGGAGCCCCTATTTTATCGGTCATCAAGGGACGCGGCCTGGGCAACTTGATGATTGCCGTCGTCCGCTATTTCGGCGGGACGAAGCTTGGAGTGGGAGGGCTCTCACACGCCTATCGAGATGCGGCGAAGGCCGCGCTGCAGGCGGGAGTCGTCCAGGAGAAAGAGGCCCGCTGCCGCTTGCGGGTGAGGATCCCCCTGCCGCTGGTGGGGGAGGCGCGATCGCACCTGGCCCGGCTCGGGGGCGAAGTCCTGTCAGAGGATTATGGGGAAAGCGCCGAGCTGGCGCTGGCCATTGCCGAGAACAGGGTGCATGAGTTGAGAGAGAAGCTGGACGATTTGACGCGCGGCTCGGCGCTCTGGCGGGAGGGGGGAGGAGATACGGGTTGATGCCGAGAGTGGTGCTGCCCGCTTCCCTGCGAGTCTTCCCTCTGACCGGTTGCATCCTGCTGCCGGGGAACTGGCTTCCGCTCCACATCTTCGAGCCACGCTACCGGGCGATGGTGCGCGACGCGCTCGCTACCGATCGCCTGATCGGGATGATCCAGCCAAGGGTCCCGGCTGCCGACAACGTGGCGCCGACAGGGGATCCGGCAGAAGGTCCCGAGCTGCACCCCGTGGGCTGCGTGGGGAAGATCGAGCACTCCTTGCCTGAGCCGGACGGCCGTTTCCACATCCTGTTGAAAGGGGTGAGCCGGTTCACCATCGTCGAAGAGATGTCCGAGCAGGCTGGGTACCGGTGGTTCCACGTGAACTATGAGGCCTTCTCCGGCGATTTCTGGGAGTCGAGCTGCAATCTGGATTCATCAAGAATCCTCCGAGCCATGGAGGTCCTCAAGCAATCCCACAGCCTGTCCATCGATCCGGAGGATTTCAGAGGCCTGTCGGGGATCGCCGTGCTCAACGGCCTGTCCGCCGCCCTTCCCTTCGCTCCGGCCGAAAAGCAGGCCCTGCTGGAGGCCGCAGGACCTCTGGAAAGGGAGCGTCTCCTGCTGGCCCTGATGGCCATGGGGTTCCAGCAGGGGACCGGCACGCGCTGCCCGCCCCCGACGACGATCCATTGATTCTCTCCAACCCGAAAGGATCTCCCGCATGAAGCCGAAGACAATGTTGATGGTAACTGCTTTCCTGGGCGTGTTCCTGACGTTGATGCTTCCTCCGCCGGCGGCATCCGCCGCCAAGAAGGAGCCTCCAGCTCCGTCCGCGCCGAAGAGCCGGTTCTTGATTCGCCTGAGCCACGTTCACCCCGAGGCTGCCGCCAGCGACGAAGAGAAGGCGCGCATCGTCATGCACTTCGACTATTTGAAGACGCTTCTGCCCGACGGCACGCTGGTGCTGGCGGGGATGAGCACCGACGACTTCACGGAAATCCTCCTCATCGAGGCGGCGGATCGCGAGGCGGCGGAGCGGATCATGGCGAGCGATCCGGCAGTCAGCGGGAACGTCTATCAGGCGGAGCTTCATCCCTTCCGGGTGATCCTGTCGCGTCAGGAGCCCTGAAGGGAGCAGTCCACGTGCTATACTGCCGCGCCTCGGAGGGCGGAAGTCATGCTGAAAAAAAATGCCCCTCATCCCGATTCGAAACAAGACTCACACCGCCAGGAAGTGGAGATAGCGGCTGCGACCGTCATCGGACCCGAGCTCGTCTTGTGCGGCGAGCTGGTGTCCGAGGAGAACATCCGGGTGCGGGGCCGCATGGAGGGAAACATCTCCACCTCCGGCTCGCTCGTGGTGGAGCCGTCGGGATACGTGAAGGGGGACATCACCGCAGAGAACGTCGTGGTGGAGGGGATCGTGGAAGGAACCGTCATCGCCGCGCTGAAATTCGAGCTGCGCCCGGCGGGGAGGATGCAGGGGGACATCCGGGCCTCGGTCGTCTCGATCGCCGAGGACTCTTTCCTTCGAGGGCGCGTGCTGGCCACGGAGCGCGTCTCCACCCAAATGAAGCGGCGCGTCGAGCGCCGGTGAGACGGGGTTGAACCGGCGAGTCATCGTTGTACTCCTGTCCATGCTTGTCCTGGCGTCGCTCCTGGTAATTTTCACCGTCACCCACCAGCGTCCCAAGGTTCCCGCCGACGCCGATCACCTCAAATCCGACGATCCTCGGGCTTGCCTGAGCTGCCACGGACGAGGCGCGGCGCACGCCCGCACGAAAAACCATCCACTCAACGACCAATGCTGGGAGTGCCACGAGCGGGTGCGGTGACGGGGGATTCCACCCGGTAACCGGATGCGGATCCCGGCGCGATCCAGCCGTTTTCCAGGGGCACGAGCGCCGGGCCGGTGGCCCTCGGCCGCCCTGCCACAAGACGCTGGAAGAGGAGCGCCCCCAGCGCGAGCCCGACGGCCGGAGCACAGGCGGTGAGACGCCCGCGCAGGCTTGCATACTTCTGTCGCCCGGCTATCAGATCCGACACGATGGCCGCCACGGGGGCGGTCAAGGACAAACGAGTGAAGGCCTCCATGAATCGAGGGGAGAAGAAGAGCTTCAGGTGAGCCGACGCCCATTCCAGCTCCCCGCCGAATGCCGCCTCCCATCGCCGCGCGTACCCGTCCGGCTGTCCTTCACATAAGGCCTCGGCCAGAAACGTCGCGGAAGCGAGGGCATAGTGAATGCCTTCCCGAGTCAGCGGATCCACCAAACCCGCCGCATCGCCCACCAGCGCCCAGCCTTCTCCCGCGCAATAGTCCTGGGCCCCGCCACAAGGTGGAGGAGAGGGGATGCGGGCGCCGTAAGACCTCATCTTGCCCAGAACTCGGACACCATAAAGCTCCACCAGAAAGCGCTTCAAGTCGAGCAACATCCTCTCGGAGTTTCCGGCGCCGGTTGGGCCGCAGATTCCCACGGCGAGGTGATCCGGCCTGGGGAAGATCCACAGGTAGCCATCCAGGGAGTCGAAGAATTTCAACACGATTTCATCGGAGGTATAGCCGTCCAGGTAGTAGCCGATCCCCAGCGACTGGCGCAGCTGAGGGAGGCTCTTCGCGACCCTTCCCCGGACGATCCCGCTGGCACCGTCGGCCCCAACCAGGAAATCCACTACCTGACTCCGCCCCGTGGCATCGGTCACGCTCCAGGCGCCTGCTTCCCGGTTAAGGGAAGTGACCCGCTTGGGGAACACCTCGACTCCCTGCTCCTGCGCGCGCCGCAAGAAATGCCCGTTGAGCTGGGTCCGGCAGTAAATCCGCAGAGGCTCGGCCAGAGCAACCAGCGCTTCCCGGCCGCGCGGCGAATAGATCCGGGCGCGACGCGCCCGAATGTGGGGCAGGGAGGGATCGGCGAGAAACGGACAGAAATCCACCCCGCGCTCGGGGACCCCTCCGCCGCAGGGCTTCTCCCAACCAGGCCGGGCTTCGTAGAGGAAGACTCGGGCGCCTTGGCGGCAGAGCAGCTCGGCCACCCGCGATCCCGCCGGTCCTCCACCCACCACCGCGGCTCGCATGACTCATCCTCCCGACGGTCATTCAATCTAGCGCATTGAAAAGCGAGCCTGCAATCCGAGGCTTCGATGGATGCTTATCGCAGGTGAGGATTCTTCGGGCTGAGCCCATGGGAAGTGGAAATTCACGGCGTTGAAGCGACGGGAAGATGCCGCTATAGTGACCGGCGCCCTCGCGCGGGAGTCCTGTGGCCTATTACCTGGGAAAATTTCTCGAGCTGAACGGGATTGTCCTGCTGGGCTTCGGGCTCTTCTGGGGCCTGATGCGGGACGACGTGCGTGGAGAGGTTGCGCTGCTGGGACTGGGAGTGGCGATTTTTCTCGCGGGTTACTGGTTCGAGCGAAAGTTCTCGCGCAAGAGCTGAGGGTTTCGCGCTCCCCTCAAGGACGAGCTTTGGATCTTTCGCACCTCTCGGACATTTGCCCGACCGCCGTTTGCAGAGCCGCGGCGCGGGCCGGGTCCGTCTGCAGCTTGCCGGCACGCTCCAGCAGTGGTAAGGCGTCGCAGTAACGTTGCAGCCCTGACAGGGCGCCTGCGAGGCCCAGCATGGCGTCCGGGTCGTCGCCCCTCAGGTCGAGAAGGCTCTGATATGTATTGAGAGCGTTTTCGAAGTCACCTCCTCTCATGTAGGCGGCTCCCAGCTTGTTCAGCGCCAAAATGGAAAAGGGATCCAAGTTCACGGCTCGGTCGAAGATCGCCACGGCGTTGACGACCTGGCTACGGGAAAGCAGCACGTCGCCTTCGCGCAGATAGGCCACCACCGAGCTCGGATTTCCGGAGAGGGCAGTCTGGTAGTCCGCCGATGCGCCCAACGTGTCGCCGGTGTCCCTGCGGAGATCGCCCAGGAGGAGGTTGATCGCCTCATCCCGGGGCCAGAATTTCTTGGCCTTCTCGCAGGCTCCGATGGCGTCGATCATCTGGCCCTGAGCTTTGAGCGCCTCCGCCAGAATGAACCACGACGAAGTCTCCACGGGATTGAGCTTCAGCGAGGCTTGGATCAGTCTCTCCGCCTCCTCGGGGCGCCCTGCTTGCAGCGCGCAGGAGGCGGCCAGGGATCCGGTGGAGGCGGAGGCGGGATTCGTGCGGGAGGCGCGCAGCAGAGCATGGAGGCCACGCGCGAAGTCCCCGCGTGCGCAGGCGGCCTGCCCCACCTTCACATCGGCGCTGGCGAGCAGCATTCTGCCAGAGTCCCAGAGGGTGAGAGACGCCAGCGCCACGAAGAAAAGCGCAGCCAGCCGCCCCAGGAGCTTTCGTCGGCTCGCCTCCATCTCCCACTGCAGGAAAGTCGACGCGGACTCGCTCCCCGTGAATCGCTCTCCATTGCAGACCAGCGCGGCGAGAATCGCCACGATCCAGAGCGTCGGCTGTTCGCGAAAGGGATTGGATAGGAAGCAGGCAGCGCCTAGTCCCAGCAGAGAGGCGGTGCCGGCGGCCAAGGGAAAGCCGGCACCCGCTCGGCTGCTCCGGAAGCCCATCCGGATCAGCGCGAAACCAGCCCACAGCATGAGGAGCAGCCCGACCACGCCCAGCTCCGCCAGCACTTGAAGGTATTCATTCCCGGCCTCAAGCGGCAGGCGTGAGGCGCTGAAACCGGTCCGAATGCTGGCGTTCCCGGCTTCCGAAGCGAAGACGAAGCGCCAATTCCCCGCGCCCGTTCCAAGCGGATGCGACAGCACCATGGAACGGGTAACCCGCCAGGCATCCTCGCGTAGTGTCCATCCCTGCAGCTCGCTGGTCTTGAAGGAAGGGGGATTCGAGCCGAGATGGATACCCGTCCCATAGATCCCCCAGAGGATGGCTGAGATCGCCAGCGCCCCCAAGGCGAAGGCAATGAGTTTGCCGGCTGCCGGAGCCTCGCCCTGTTGTGACTCGTGACTCCCAGGCCGTCGAAACTGCAGGACCATCAGCGACACCAGGCCCACCACGGCCGCCACCCATCCGGCTCTCGTCCGGGCCAGCACGACGAAAGCGATGGACGCCCCCGTTCCCAGTCCCCAGATCCAGGACATCCCACCCCGAAAGGGAAACGCGAGCCCCGCGAGAATTGGCAGGAGCAGCGCCACGAAAACTGCCGCAGTGCTGACATCTCCCACCAGGACTCCCCCCATGGTGGGGGGGAGCTGCGAAAACCGCGGAGCTCCCAGAATCTGCAGCAGTCCTGCCCCTGAAGTAAGCAGTGCTGCGAGGCCGAGGCTGCCCGCAACCAGCCGATCTTCCCGGGGAAGCGCGGAGGCCACCAGCATGAAGATCACCAGGGCGAACGCGCCGTCCCGCGCTGCGGAAAAGGCTTCGGCCCGATAGGGGGCCTGAAACACGGAAAGCAGCGCAACGAACAAAAGCAGCAGCAACGGCAGGGTCACCCCGGTCTTGGCGAGGCGGACGGACCCGCTCCGGAATGCTCCGAATAAGAAACCGCCCAGGAGCAGAAGGGCTCCAATGCGGAATAGCACTTCCTTGGGAAGCTGGAAGGGATCGAAGACGTACGGGATAAAAACGAAGGGAATGAGCAGCGAGATGATCGCAACCGGCCAGCGCAGATTGAGCCGGGATCGGGAATCGAGGACGGAATTCTCTTCACCGCTCACAGGAAATCCTTTCGCAGGCTGCCGGGGAAGTCTCAGGAAGCGCGGCATCCTAGCACAAGCACGTAAAGTCATCAAGATTCAAGGTTTGACGCGCCCTGACGGGCGCACTACAATGCTGACCAATCCATTCGCGACCAGTGCGGCGCCGGCTCGGGGAGGAGTTGTGGATTCATGT
>JAKEFJ010000021.1 GCA_022616665.1 Acidobacteriota bacterium | reverse complement strand
GCGTTGCTGTCCGCCGCCTGTGAGTAATCCCCCGTGCGGGCGTAGATGTGGGCGGGCATGTGCACCAGGTGACCCGCGCCGGGCACCAGGGTCTGGAGCCTCTCGGCGGAGGGGAGCGCCCGCTGAGGATCACGGGAGGCCTCCACGGCATGGATGTAATAGTGATTCGCCCCGGGATGAGTCGGGTCCCGCTTCAGGACCGATTCCAGGACCGCGACGATTTCCGCGGTGCCTTCCGCCGGGTTTCCCTCCAGGTCATAGAGCTTCCACGGGCGCAGGTCCATCATCGACTCGGCGTAAAGCGTCGCGGCATCCAGATCGTCGGGATAGCGCCGGCTCAGCTCCTTCATGGCGCGGGCGTAATTCACCGCCAGCTGATCGAGATCGGGTGCGGAATCTCCCGAGTATCGTTTGCTCAACGCCTGAACATAGTCCCGCTCGCTCTCCGGGGACTTTTCGGCGAGGGCCAGGGCGCGTTGAATCGTCTCGTAGGCCTTCTTTTCGTTCTCCGGGCTCACCGGCATGTTGATGTTCGGGCCAAGCGCATACGCAATCCCCCACAAGGGCATCACGGCCAGTGGATCCAGCGTCGCGGCCCTCTCGAAGGAGCGAATCGCCTCCTGGTGGTTGAAGCTGAACACCAGGGTCAGGCCCTGATCGAAGAAGCGCTGGGCCTGCGGGCTTTTCGTGGCGATCGGGTGAGGGTGGGATCCCATGCCGGGAAGAATCTGGGCGCCCTTCGGCGAATTCTGCGCTGTGGCAGGGTGCTGGTGTGGATTTTCAGCGGCCCGGACAGCGTAGCCGGTGGCGATCAGGATGAGAGTGACGAGTGAACAAACGCGCCGCATTCGTGCCTCCCGAAAAGGGACCGGACCGTTACAGGGGGCGATCGGTCTGATTGGTCAGAAGAGCCGTGGTTTTGGAGCCGATTTCCTGCCGCAGGACAACCCGCACCGGCGCTCTCAGGCCGGAAAGGAACTGATCCATCTCACTGCTTTCCACCAGCAGGAACACCTGCCTGTCCTGAGTCAGGTAAGACTCCAGCTCCTGCCGGCCGCGAACGACGGGCATGAGCCGGCGCGTATAAAAGATGTAGGCCGCGTCCCAGCGCCACAGGCCGAAGGATCGAATCTCATCCTCCGGCGGCACCACGGCCACCACCTGGCGGCAGAAGGCCACGGGCGATTTGAAACGATCCACCAGCGGAAAAAGCGCCAGATTGGCATATAGATAGACGCACGCCATCGTGACGGCCACGCTGCCGGCAGCGGCAGGAATGCGGTGGGCCCGGAGGAAGCGGACCAGAAGGATCGCGCCAGCAGCCGCAAGCACTCCCGGCGGCAGAAGACCCAGCGCTTCCGCCCGGTACTCGTCCATCACCTGCGCGTAGGCCACCGCGGCCACGCTGCCGGCCGCGGCCAGTCCCAGAAAAGTCCCGAGAAACCACAGGGCCCAGCGTGTCCACGCACTCATCCACTTGCGGGCATCTCCGGAGAAGACCTCATCCCCGAGCTTTCCCACCAGCAGCGCCGCCGCCGGATAAAGCGGCAGCAGGTAAACGCCGCGCTTGGATCCCGCGGAAGAGAACAGCACCAACACCGCTCCGAGCCAAA
The DNA here is from genome assembly GCA_022616665.1 of Acidobacteriota bacterium. Lineage (GTDB taxonomy): Bacteria > Acidobacteriota > Polarisedimenticolia > Gp22-AA2 > AA152 > AA152. Next base: position 3,487 of record JAKEFJ010000021.1, on the reverse strand, counting down.
CCCAGGCAAACAACCTTCCCCGGCGCTCCATCTCGTTGCGCACCGGCACCAGCAGCGCTGCGGGCAGGAACAACGACCAGGGGAAGAGATCGGAGAACAGCCGCGGGCCGTAATACCAGAATGGCTGCGCGTGGTTGAAGGGATCGGTGGCGCGCTCCAGGTTGTGCCGGATGAAGAAGTCGGCCAGGAAGTCCTGGTGGCCGGTCAGGGCCAGGCTCACATACCAGGGCGCCGCGCAAAGCAGAAAGGCCGCCGCCATCCAGATCACTTCCCGGCGAAAGATCCAGAGAGGCTCCCACAAGACCAGGAGGTAGGCGCCGATCACCGCCGCGGGAATGACCACTCCGACCGGACCCTTGGTCAGAAATGCCAGTCCCATGAAGGCTCCCGAAGCAACCAGCAGCAAGGCGCTGCGCGGGCCGGGGATTTCGCGCGCCGCGAAGAAGCAGGCCAGGGCGGAGAGCATGAGGAATGAGAGAAGCTGGTCCATCTGGATGTATTGAGAGTGCCACCAGAACATGACGGTGGTGGCCAGGCACGCCGCGGAGAGGAAGCCGGCCCGGATTCCGAAAATCTGCCGGCCCAGCCAGTAGATCAACAGGACCGAGAGGAGGCCCGCGATCACCGAGGGAAGCCGCAGCCCCGCCTCCGAAAGCCCCCCCGTGAACAGGCAGCCGGCCGCCATGGTCCAGAAATAGAAAATCGGCTTGTCGGAGTAGATGACTCCATTCACCGTCGGGATGTAGTAGTTCCCGTTCAGAATCATTTCCCGGGTCCCCTCGCCGTAGACCGGCTCATTGGGATTCCAGAGCGAGCGCATGCCGATGCCGGCGCCGAAGAGAAGCAGGCAGCCGGCCAGAAGCACGAAGATCCGGAGGCGCTCCTGGGAGGGAGAGAAGAGATCGCTGAGCAAGGGTGGGGGATCGATGGACATGGGCCCCTTTTGGAGAGCGTTGATCTTAGGGATGGTGAATGCTAGTGTCAACGACCCGCATGACTATCTTGCACCTGATCAGCCGGTACCGGTGGACGGGGAGCGCGGAGCCCGCGACGAGCCTGTGCGCCTTCCAGGCGAAGGCCGGAGCCGACGCGCGGCTGTGCTGCATCCGGGGCGGCAGCCTGGAGCGCGAGGCGCAGGCGCGCAACGTCCGCTTCCTGCACGCCGCCAACCTCGGCCGGAATTACACCCCCTGGGGAATCCTCGCCGCCGCCCGCTCGCTGGCGCGATGCGTGGCGCGAGAGCGCGTCGATCTTCTCCACGCCCACACCCAGCATGATCACTGGCTGGGTGCGCTGGCCCAGGCCTTCTTCGCGGAGAAGAAGGTCCCCCTCATCCGCACGCTCCACGAGACCCGCATGATCCGGGTGGGAAGGGTCTGGAGGAGGATTTTCAATCATTACACCGCCATGAACATCGCACCGTCCCGCTCCGCCACCGATTTCTTCACCGGCAGAGGAGCCATCCTGCCGGAACGGGTGCGGACCATTCACGGAGGACTGGACTTTTCCCGCTTCCGGGTCTCCGTGCCGGCCCCGAACGTCCGCGAAGCCTGGGGAGTGCCGAAAGATGCGCTGCTGATTGCCCAACTTTCTCACATCGGGCCGGATCGCCGGCAGCGGGAGATGCTCGAGGCGTTCGCGCTGCTGGCGGAGGAGCATCCTCGGGCCTGGCTGGTATTCCTGGGCCAGGGGAACAAGTCCACTGTCTGGGAGCTGAGAGAACGGGTTCGGTCCTTTCCCTTCGAGGCAAGAGTGGTGTTCAGCAAGGATCACTCGGGGAAGGGCATTCCCTGGCCGGACCAGGTCGCCGCCACCGACCGGGTGGCGGTGCTGGCGGTGGGCTCGGAAGGATCCAGTCGCGGCGCCATGGAAGCGATGGCCCTGGCCCGTCCGTTGATCGGCGCGCGGCTGGGAGTGCTGCCGGAGCTGATCGAAGACGGCAAAACCGGCTGGCTCGCGGATCAGGACGACCCGCTCTCCATCGCCGGAGCGCTGCGGACCTCGCTCGCCTCCCCCGAGTCGGCGGCGCGGGTCGGTGGCGCGGCGGCCGCCCTCATTCGGGCCCGTTTTCGCTGCGAGCGACAGGCGGAGGAGACCCTGGCGTTGTACCGGGAGGTCCTTGGTGAGTTGCCGCGGCCGGCTCGGCAGGCTGGTTCGAGATGAGAACCTCCGCCCGGCGACCCGCTTTCCCGCTGGCGATGAGGTGCATCGACGGTCCTGGTGCGCCCTCCAGTTTCTGATATTCCTCCGTCGGCAGGAGGCAGAAAACCCGCTCAGGGCGTCGCAGGAAAGCTTGAACGGCGGGTGGATCGGAAAGCCTCGGCATGAGACGCCGGGTGTAGAAGATGTAGCCGCAGCGGAACCGGTAGAGTCCGTAGGTCATCAGCGGTGCGTCGGGTGGAACCCGGCGGGAGATTTCCTGTGCAAAGGGACGGGGCGAATTGATGAGATTCGCCGCAGGAAGCACCCACAGAATGACCGCCAGCCAAACGCCCGAAAGCGAAGCCAGTACCCACCCGTGGGCCGCCACCAGCTTCCCGCGCCACAGCATCCGGCCTCCCAGCACCGCGCCGGTGATGGCCAGCATCGCCAGCATCGCCGCGGGCCACAGCAGCTCCGGCGCACGCCTCCAGGCGAGAAGCGGCGTCGCCAGACCGGCGATTCCCAGCAGTGCCAGCGCCACTCCCTCGCCGCCGACTGCCAGCCGTCTTGCCGCCGCTCCCCCTTTCCGGCTGACCAGGAGATCCAGGAGCGAGCCTGCCAGGAGCGCAATGGGGGGCAGCGCCGGAAGCATGTAGATCGGCCGCTTGCTCGCCGAGAATGAGAAGAACACCAACGGAACCAGGATCCAGATCCACAGCCGGCGGTGAAATCGGCGGCGGCTGGGATCTTCGATTTGAATCAGCGCCGCGGCGGGGAGCAGCAGCGTGCCGGGAAGAAGATCCACCGGGCTGCGGGTCAGGAAAAACCACCAGGCGTGCTCGTGATCGAAGCCGCTGGCGAAACGCTCCATGTTGTGGCGAAAGAGAAAGGTCTCGAGCACCTCGGATCCGTTGCGCTGGGTCAGCAAGGCGTAGTAGAGGAGGGGCCCGACCAGCGCCAGCGCGCCCGCCACCACCAGGGCCCCGAACCGTCGGAAGAAGGTCCGCTCCACCAGCCCATCCACAGCCAGGACCATGGCGGGCAGGGCCAGCGCAATGGGACCCTTGGCCAGGACCCCCATAGTCATTGCGCAGCTCGCGAGCGCCACCAAGGCCGCGGCCGGAGCCTCGCCGTCCTTGAGGCGAAACAGCGCCAGGATCGCAACGGTGACGCCCAGGCAGAGGAGCATGTCGTGTTGAACGTAGCGCGCCTGCTCCACGAAGAAGGTGCTGACCGCCAGGGTCGCCGCGCCCAGAAACGCGCCGCGGGGCCCCAGGACACCAAGCGTCAGGAAATAGATCGAAAGCACCAGGGTCGCGGCGGCGACGGCCGAGGGCAGACGCGC
>JAKEFJ010000183.1 GCA_022616665.1 Acidobacteriota bacterium | reverse complement strand
GGCTGCATCACGGTGCCGCACTTCTTGCAGGTCCGAAGCTTTTCGTCCGCAAAGAAGTTTTCGATGATCGGCTTGAGCTGTGTTCCCAGATCCACGAGCTGGAAGCTGGAATCGTAGAGAACTTCGAAACACTGCTCGCAATACCACCGCAGGGAATCCTTCTCGCCGTCGTCCCGGTGGCGCTCCACCACCATGCCGACGGTGTCGGCGGAGCGTTGTGGCGAATGCGGGACCCAGGGGGGGAGCAGAAAAATGTCTCCCTGGCGAATCACGATGTCGCGGGGCTTGCCGTCTTCGATGATCTTGAGCGTCATGTCCCCTTCGATCTGGTAGAAGAACTCTTCGCCGGGATCGACGTGGTAGTCCTTGCGGCGATTGGGGCCGCCCACGATCATCACCATGATTTCCGAGTCCTTCCATACCATCTTGTTGCCAACCGGAGGCTTCAAGAGATGGCGATGTTCCTCGATCCAGGATTTCAGGTTGAACGGTGCTGGCAGCGCCATGGCGAGTCCCTCCGGAGCCTTTCGAGTCGAGCGTTGGGTGCTTTCGGGAGATTCGTACCACGATTTCGTTCCGGGGATCAACCCCAGAAATCACCTTGGCGTACCTCGCCCACCTCCCATCAGGGGGCGCGGTCGCGAGGCTTGCCCGAGGGATCGAGTCCCAAGTATTCGTAGTAGCGTTCCCTGGGCTCCCCGGTCCACCCGTTGATGCCCTGTCGAGGCAACCACCACCCATGGACGATCAGCACACCGATCGCAATGAGAGCGATGAGCACCCCGGTCCACGCTCTGCCCAGGTAAGCCGTCGTCGCAACCACCAGAAGCACGCCCAGCAGGGACTTGAGCAGGCGACGCCAGCGCGGCTTGTGCTCTTCGAACCTTCCGAAGTACAAGTGACCGAGCATGAGAAGACTGGTCGCGAGTGCCACATCGAACCAGTAGTTGTCGGTCCGCCACATTGCGACTTTCCGAAGCTAGACCTGCACCAGTATGTCCTGGCCTTCAACCTTGACGGGAAAGCAGGGGATTTGGAGATTTGGGTTGTTGAGGCAGCGGCCAGAAGTCACTTCGAACTCGAAGGCGTGCCAGGGGCAGACCACGACATCGCCTCCCAGGACCCCCTCACCCAGCGGCCCGCCCCGATGTGGACAAGTATTCGTCGTTGCATGCACCTGCCCGCCCACGTTGAACAGGGCGATCGCCGTGCCGCCGACCTCCACCGTCTTCGCGGAGCCGGCGGGCAGATCGGATAGCGATGCGACTCTCACAAAATCAGCCATGAGCATTCCTCCCCATCGAGGTGGGCAGTCTAGCACCCCGCCACGCCTGGCGCATCCGGGGTCTTCCCGCGTGCCGGACGGGAGGGTTCTTCAGGGAGTCGAGAGTAGAGTCGCCGGGAGCGGGCCGCAGCGGGATTCGAGCTCCTTGCGGTAGCGCTGCTGGATGAGCGAGCGAATTCCCTGGTTGAGGGTGCGCAGAACTTGCGGAGATTCCTGTGACAGCGGTTCGTTGAACGGGACCGAGTGAATCGGATCGCCTTCCGCGTTCCGCAACGCCAGGCTGGAGGTGGCGGGGGCAGCGGGCGCCGCCATCGCTGTCGGAGCGTCATCACGGGTCGATCCGGTGGTGAGGAATTCACGCGAGGAGGCCGTCCGGAAGAGGCTTGCCAGATCGTCGATGGAGCGCGCTCGTGCGCCGTCCGGCGCCGCCTGGGACGGGGGGACGGTCACCGAGCAGGCGTAGCCGCGGGCGACGAGGGTCACCAGCCCATCTTCGCTGAAGGTGGCGGAGAAACCGGGCCCCTCGTAGGCGAGGGAGCGCGCCTCCTCGGCTGAGACAACCGGCGCCGATTCCTCCAGCGCCCCGGCCGACACTCCGTCGGATAGTACCGAGGCGGTGGGGCGGTTGTCCTTTGCCTTGGGCATCCCTTCTGGGGCTTTCTTCGCCATGGCTTTCTTGTAGTCTTCCCCGGTCAGGCCCGAAGCGGTGATGACATCCAGATAGTCGCGACTCTTTGATTCCTTGTCTGGGGAGGGAGATGCCTCGGCTCTTTCGTGCCCATTAAGTGAGGCATCCTGCCTGGCCGCCCTTGGTGCCGGCGCGAAGCCCCTCGCCGCAGGCGCCTCACCCGCTGCCGCGGCGGAATCATCCTCGGAGGCGGAGCGCTGGGTGGTTGCGCCGATGCTGCCGAGGCCCTTGAGCTCTTGTTCCTGGACCTCGTTCCCTGTGATGTCGGATTTCGCCGTTGGGGGTGATGGCGGGGGGCCGGCCGGTTTGGCGAAGCCGGAATCCGCTTCGTTCTTCGATACGGGTGCAGAGGGCGCCTGGGTCTGAGTGGGCACCACGTGCTCGCGCCGCCAGATCAGAAACAGAGTAGTCGCCATGAGCAAGGTGGCGGCCAGGGCTGGAGGATATGGAGAGCGCCAGAAGGAGGCAGCCACCGGAGTTGTCCGAGGCGGGCTGCCCGCCTCGATCCGCTGGCGAATCCTTTCCGCCAACTTCGGTGGGGGGGGAGGCACCGCTTCCTCCCCGATTGCCGTGGCGAGGGCGGTGAGGTCATGAAGCAGCTGGCGGCACTCCGCGCAGTTTCTGAGATGCTCCTGCAGGCGAGCCGCCTCCTCGGGCGTGGCGACTTGATCCGAGAAAGCGGAAAGCAGCTCGTGCGGGTGCGGGTTCGTTTCTGTCTTCACCGGCTCACTCCTCTGACGCACTCGCGCAAGGCCACTCGCGCCCGGGCCAGCCGGGACCGCACGGTGCCGACCGCCACACCCAGGACATCGGCCATTTCCTCATAGGACATTTCCTCTCCATCTCGCAGCGTCACGGCGGCCCTCCAGATGGCGGGGAGCTGTTCGAGGCAGCTCGCCAGCTTCAGCAACAGCTCCTTGGCTTCCAGGGCCAGCAGGGGAGTCTGGCCCTCGATTCCCTCGGGGGCCGTTAAGGTCATTTCCGAGGCGACCTCCAAGGGCCGGGATGCCCTGCGGAGCACTTCGCCTCGAGACCGCAGGTGGTTGAGGGAGCGGGTCACGGCGATCCGGTGCAGCCAGGTCGATAGACGGCACTCTCCGCGATAACCGGAGAGAGCCTGGAAAGCCGTGATGAAGACCTCCTGCACCACATCTTCGGTATCCTCGCGGTGCCGCAGGATTCGCCATACCACCCTCCAAACCGCCCCGAGATGGGTCTGAACCAGCCGGTCGAACGCCCTGGAATCTCCCTCCCGGGCTCGCCCGATCAGCTCCTCTTCGCTCTCTGGTTGACCCACCGGCCGAAGTTCCATCCTCTTCAGCATGCCACGCGGCCGCCCAATTGTCTCCTGCCCCCCTTTCCGTCCCTGGGTTGGACAGCTCCGTCCCTCGCGAGTTCCCGCGATTTCAAAGATTTCCCCAGGAACTCCCGGTGGTTCTCCCTGTCAAGAGGTACGGGGGCAAAAGCCCACCTCAAGGAGGAACCTGTTATGAGCAATTCGGTCCGATTGGCTCCGGCGATCCTGCTTCTGGCTCTATCATCCCTCACGCTCGCGTCCATCCCCCTTCCGGACGGTCCCGCGCCACCCCCAATTGATTCAAGGGAAAACCCTTCGCCGTTTCTGCTCACAGCAACTTCCGTGCGCGGCTGGATTACCGGCCCGGTGGCCCACGTGGAGGTCACCCAGAGCTGGGAGAATCCCAATCAGGACCCGGTGGACGGCCTTTATATTTTCCCACTGCCCGAAAGCGCCGCGGTCACTGACCTGAAGCTCGTGATAGGGCAGCGCGTTATCCAGGGAGAAATGAAGCGCCGGGAGGAGGCCCGACAGGCATTCGAGGCAGCGCGCCGCGAAGGAAGGGTGGCGGGCCTTCTGGATCAGGAACGCCCCAACATCTTCGCCCAGCGAGTCGCCAATCTGTCGCCGGGAGAACGGATCCAGGTCGTCATCTCCATGGATCATGAGGTCCGTTGCGAGGGCTCCCAATGCGAATATCTGTTTCCCACGGTCGTCGGGCCCCGATTCATCCCGGCGCGCCAGAACGAGCCGGGAGCCATCGATCCGCCCGTGGTGGCGCCCGGTCAGAGGACGCAGCAGCGCTTTACACTCGCCCTGGACCTTGAGGCCGGTGTTCCGATCCAGGCTCTGGAGTCCCCATCCCATGCCATTTCCACGGTGAAGCAGGGGAGAGGGGTGCAGCGAATCTCTCTCTCGGGGGGCGCCAGGGAAATTCTGAACCGCGATTTTCGGCTCCGGTGGCAAGTCGGGGGCGAGAAACCCGAGGTGGCGGTGATGGCCTGGCGTGATCCGCGGCGCTCGGCGGATCCTGGGGTTTTCACGCTCATCCTGCAGCCTCCCGTCGGCCCTTCCGAGGAGGAGGCTGCGCCCCGCGAGCTGGTCTTCGTGCTGGACTGCTCCGGATCCATGATGGGAGTTCCTCTGGAGGCG
>JAKEFJ010000182.1 GCA_022616665.1 Acidobacteriota bacterium | reverse complement strand
CTAGCGCCAGCGCATGTTCTTTTCCTGGCTTGCCTCGATCCTGGCTTTGGGGGGACTGGCCTCCCTGCTGCTGGTGGAGCCTAAGGACTTCGGAATTGGCTTTCATCGATTCATCGGCTCCATGGCCTCCCTGTTGCTGGCCGCCGGCATGGCCGGGGGAGCGCTGGGAGCGGCATCGGGCTGGTCGGCTCTCCTGTCATGCACCCTTTGGGTATTTCTCGTCCAATGGGGTCCCGCCTCTTGGATCCGCTCCACCCTCGCGTTCCCCATCCTGTGTTCCTGCTGGGCGCTCCTGGAGGGCACTTCCTATGCCCCCAAAGCCCCGCTCCTCGAACTGAGCGCCTGGGTTGCGCCGGGAAACGCCCTGGCAGCGTCGCTCTTGATGGGCTCGGTATCAGTGGCCATGCTGGTGGGGCACTGGTATCTGGTGATCCCTGGTCTGCCCATGCGACACCTCCAGCGCATGACCCGGTTCCTCGGCCTCTGCATCGCCTTGCGTCTGCTGCTGGGTGCCCTTTCGCTCGGAAGCTCCCACAGCGTCCCGGCGCTTGGCGGAATTTCAGGCTGGCAGGTGGCTGGTGGAATCGCCGCCTTCTTTTTTTGGCAGAGGGTCGGAATCGGTCTCCTCGCGCCGGCGGTTCTGACCCTAATGGTGGAGCGCACCGTAAGAATCGGCTCCACCCAATCGGCCACGGGATTGCTCTACGTCACCATGATCTTCGTGCTGATTGGCGAGCTGATTTCACGTTATCTGTACATGACGATGGGTGTTCCTCAGTGACCGCACTCCTCAATCCTTCGCCATGACCATCCAGTTCCTCTGTCCCGGTTGCGAGCAAGTCGCCTATCTGCAGCTCCGATTGCTTCCCGAAGCATGGAATTGTCCGAAATGCGGCAAGACCCTGACTCCCATTCCGCAGGAAAAGCTGTCTGAGGGAGGAGCCCTAATCCGTTGCGCCATCTGCGCGGGCGAACGCTTTTACACGCAGCGGGACTTCAACCAGCGGTTAGGATGCCTGGTGGCCGGTGTCGGGGCGGCCCTGAGTCCTTTCACCTACGGAATCAGCCTGCTGATTTGTCTGGCACTCGACGGCGGGCTCTACTTTCTTCTCAAGCAGGCGACGGTCTGCTATCGTTGCGGCTCCATCTACCGCGGAGTAGCCCGCAACCCCGAGCATGGGGCCTTCGACCTGCACACCGCGGAGGTGGAGTTGCAGGAAAGCAAGTACGTCCGGCGAGGGAATTCTTGAGCGGCAGCCCTGAAAACCGAGTTCCATCATCCTCGACGCCACAGTCCGATGGACGCGGCGACGCCAGCGTCGTCACCCAGTTTTTCCTCATTCCGCTGGCCGTGGTGGCCGGGATGGTGGGCGTCTTCCTCCTGTTCAGCATGGCAACTCGGCGTTCACCCACGCCGGAGGAATACCTGAAGACCCTCCGCTCGGGTCGGTTCAACCAGCGTTGGCAGGCGGCCTTCGAGCTCTCCAATATCCTCAAGGCCGACAGCTTGAAGCAGAATCTCGAACTTCAAAACGCCGTGATTTCAGCTTTTGAGGAATCCCTGCGCAATCGAGACGAGGATCCGAGGGTCAGACGATACCTGGCGCTGGCTCTGGGAAATTCCGGATCGAGAGCAGCCATTCCTCCATTGCTTCAAGCGGCACAGGGCAGCGACCCAGATCTGAGGCTTTATGCATTGGGAGGCCTGGCTCACCTGCATGCCGATGAATCCGCAGCAATATTCCAGCAAGGGCTCACGGATCCCGATCCGGCTGTCCGTTCGGTGTGTGCTTTTGGGATGGGAGCTATGAATGGGCCGGGAGGGAGTGCAGAACTCACTGACATGCTTAAAGATCCCGTGCCAGAAGTAAGGTGGAACGCGGCCCTCGCACTGGCACGACGCGGGGACGATTCTGGAAAAGCCATTCTCATTAAAATCCTCGATCGTCAGTACCTGAATGAGTTTCCCCACCTCGATCCAGCCGACAAGGCCGAACTGATCCTGAACGCGCTTCGTGGTCTCAAACACTTGAAAACAGATGGCTTGGAACAATCGATGAGGGAGATTGCCGGAACGGATCCCGATCCGCGGGTCAGGAGCGCCGCGGCAAGCTGGAATCTGGCCGATCCGTCCTGACCGGGAGGAGATCGCGGACAATTTCTTGTATTTTAGTGATTTGTGAGCTTTTTCACTCCTTGACACCCCCTACCCCTCCAGTTACAATAACGCGTCGAAGGAAGTAACCCTACTGCCTTCCATCGCCCCCCGGAAGCAATCGCCGGGGGAGCAACTGGAAATCCAAGCGTGCTCCAAGTCCTGCGACCGGGGCCCGCGGTCGCACTCGGCAGCCTGGCACGAAAACCCGCAGATGGTGTAGCACGGGAGTTTTCTCGTTCGATCTTGCGATTGGGGGGTGTGTCACGTACCGGGAATACTCCGAGCAGCTCCTGGATCATTATCGGCATCCCAGAAACGTGGGGGAACTACCCGACGCGGATGCAGTGGTTACGGTCGGGAGTCCGACTCATGGGGATGTCCTGAAATTGAGCCTCAGGATTCTGGAGGGGCGGGTCAGTGATGCGCAGTTCAAGAGTTTTGGCTGCGCCGTCGCCATCGCCGCCGGAAGTGTCACCACGGAGATGATTCGAGGCATGCGCCTGGAAGATTTGGAGCGCTTCGACAATTTACAAGTTGCTGAGGCCCTAGGTGGAGTGCCAGAGAGCAAGATGGTGTGCTCGGTGCTGGCGGAGCAGGCAATCCGTGAGGCTCTCGCGGTTTACCGAGCGCGATTCTCCAGGAGCGCTTCAGCAGAGTTGATCGGTGAACCGTATCGGGGGACCGTCGCCGACTCGGCGGCGGAATCGCCCTCGCGAGGATAAAACACCTCCCCTCGCGCTGAAGGGACAGCGTCGGGAGAGGATTGGGAGGAAACTCAAGGTGGCAACGTTGCGCCAGATTGAACCGACTTTTGAGGATGTCGCGCCGGGCTACGAGCAGATTTTCCCGAGCGTTGTGCTCCGATATAGGGAAATTCATGACGTGATGTTGTATTTCCTCACCTCCCTGGGTCGGGACTTCATCGATATCGTGGAGCTGGGTGTAGGAACCGGCGAGTTGACGACCGAGGTGCTGCGCCGCTTCCCGGAGGCTGGAGTGGAGGCCATTGACGTTTCTCCCAAGATGCTGGAGGTAGCCAGCCAGAAATTGCTCCCCTACAAGGATCGCGTGAATCTGATTCATTCCGACTTTGGAACCTACGAGTTCATGCGCGAGTATGATCTGGCCATCTCTTCCATGGCCATGCACCACCTACCCGACAAGGACAAGCTCAAGCTCATGAAGAGCATCCATCGCTCGTTGAAAGAGGAGGGTGTGTTTCTCTTCGGGGACCTAATCCAATCTCCTTCCTCTTATCTGGACAAGAAATTCTTCCGTATCTGGAAGAATTACTTGCGCTTCAACGGACTCTCCAGGGATGAGATCGATCTGAAGGTGAAGGGCCATCTCAACAACGATCTTCCTGCTACCCTCCCCGAACTGCTCCACTGGATGAAAGAGGCGGGCTTCCGAGATGTGGACTGCCTTTGGAAGTACTTCAATCATGCGGTGGTCGTAGGGATCAAGTAAGTGCTGGTGCAGCGACCGCGCACCCTGACGCTGGGAGAGAGGATTTATCTCCCGGGGATTATCAAGGGTATGTGGCTTACCTTGAAGCACATGTTCCGCCCCAAAGTGACCCTGCGCTATCCCGAAGAGAAATTGCAAGTGCCCGACTATTACCGGGGGCTTCCCGTTTTGGTCGCCGATCAGAATGGCCGCACCAAATGCGTGGCCTGTTTCCTCTGCCAGTGGGTATGCCCTCCAAGGGCCATCACCATTCAGGCCCAAGAGCTCGCCTCCAGCAACGTGGAAAAGGGGCCGCGGGAATTCGAGATCAACATGCTTCGGTGCATCATGTGCGGCTATTGCGAAGAGGTCTGCCCGGAGGAGGCGATCTTCATGTCCAAGCACTACGAGCTGACGGGCAAGAGCCGGCAGGAGCTGATCTTCAACAAGGACCAGTTGCTCAAATTGGGGGGGTCGCGGTTCGATCCCATCAAGAAGTGGGATCACAAATGAGCGAGGTGGCGCTTCCCGTGCTCGCCTCCGCCGATCCCTACGGGCGAGGGAGGTCCGATGAGGACCTGCTTAAAGATTCACTTTTCACCACGCGCATCGATGAGCTGGTGTCCTGGTCCAGGAAAAACTCTCTCTGGCCGATGCCCATGGGACTGGCCTGCTGTGCCATCGAGCTGATGGCCATGGTCGGGCCGCGTTTCGATGTGGCCCGGTTCGGGGCAGAGGCGCTCCGTTTTTCCCCGCGCCAGGCAGATCTGATGATCGTGGCGGGCACCGTCACCAAGAAGATGGCCCCGGCTCTCAAGAAGATCTACGACCAGATGCCGGAGCCGAAGTGGGTGATCGCCATGGGGGCATGCGCCTCCTCGGGCGGCATGTTTCACTCCTACAGCACGGTGCAGGGAGTGGATGAAATCGTCCCGGTGGACATTTACATTCCAGGATGCCCGCCGCGGCCCGAAGCCCTGATCGCGGGCATTCTGGAGATTCAGAAGAAAATCGTCTCCGAAAAGCGATGAACTCTCTCCCGACCCTGCCCGCGCCCGGGGAGGGAAGCGAACCCCAACTACTCGAAGAGCTGCGCCTTCGCATCCTGCGTGACGGCCCCCTCACCTTCGCCGAGTACATGGAATTAGCCCTCTATCACTCACAGTGGGGATACTACTCCCGCGCAGAGGACCCCATCGGCCGCTCGGGGGACAGGGATTTTTACACGGCGCCTGCGAGGCATCCGGCATTCGGGACACTGCTGGGCCGGCAGGTGGCCCAGTGCCTCGACAAAATCGGAGGCGGGGAGAGGGAGTGGGTGGAATTCGGCCCGGGAGGAGGGCATCTGGCCGCTTCGCTCGCGATGGAGCTGCGTCGTCATGGTCTGGGCCCTGCCACCGGGATTCGCGCCACGCTGGTCGAGGCCAATCGTCACCGTCGAGCCATGCAGGAGGATCTCCTTCGATCACAGGGTCTCCTGGATGGTGTCCAGTGGCTTACGCCGCAGGAATGGTCGGCTTCCGACGAGGCGGTGCGCGGCTGCGTGATCGCCAACGAGGTCCTGGATGCGCTCCCGGTCCATCGTCTCGTGTGGCGCGACGGAGATTTTTCGGAGATCAGGGTGGGGTGGGAGGATCTGCCCGTGGAGGTTTTCGGACCGGTGGCCGGGGAACACCTGCTGGACCAAATTAGGGCAGTCTGCCCTGCGCCCCGGGAAGGACAGGAGCTGGAGGTGGGAATGGAGGCGCTTCGATGGATTCGCCGCCTCGCCAGCCGTCTCGAGCAGGGCTATGCCATCCTGTTGGATTACGGGTATCTGTCCTCGGAGATCGACTCACCTCGACACCATCGCGGGACGCTCCTGGGTTACTATCGCCATGCCGTCACGGAGCGCTATCTGGATAGAATCGGACGTCAGGATCTCACCGCGCATGTGAATTTTTCTTCCGTACTGGAAGCCGCGGTCCGCTGTGGCATGCAGGCACGTGGACCCGTGACCCAGGGGCGCTTTCTCCTGGCCCTTGGAGCTCTGGACTGGTTCGCCGAATCGGCGGAAGATGCATCCTTCGCGGCCCAGCTGAAGCGCAAGGCGGTACAGGATCTGTTCCTTCCCAGCGGGATGGGAGAAAGCCATCAGGTCGTGGTGCTCGCCACCGCGGGCTGTGAGCTGGACTTAAAGGGTTTGGAGCCCGCAGAGCGCTGGCAGTCGCCGAAAAGCAATGAAGAGTTCGAAGCGAGCGCCGGAGAATCATGATGGAGAGGGAAGTTCTTGAGGTGGATGTCCTGTTCGTTGGGGCCGGTCCGGCTTGCCTGGCGGGGGCCTACCATCTCGCGCGACTCATCAAGCAGCACAATGAACTGGCGGCCGCAGGAAAGCAATCGCCTCTTGAGGTGAGCATCGCAGTCATCGAGAAGGGGGCGGAAATTGGCTCCCATGCATTCTCAGGCGCCGTCCTGGATCCGGTAGCCCTGAAGGAGCTGGTTCCCGATTTCCTTGAGCGGGGGGCGCCGGTTCAACCCGTCCTCCGCGACCAGGTCTCCCTGCTGAGCCGCAGCCGGCGATTCGGATTGCCATTCATCCCACCGCCACTACAAAACCACGGCAACTACATCATCTCCCTCGGTCGCATGGTGCGCTGGATGGCGGAGCTGGTAGAGCAGCAGGGGGGCGTGGACCTGCTCCCGGGCTTCGGCGGGCGCGAGGTGCTCTATGAAGGGGACCGGGTCGTCGGCGTGCGTACCGGCGATCGAGGGATCGACAAGAATCAGCATCACAAGGCGAATTTTGAGCCGGGGATCGACGTTCGGGCGAAGGTGACCGTGTTGGGTGAAGGGCCCCGTGGCACCTTGGTGAAGTCCATGTCCGAGCGGCTCCGCCTGGAAGAGGGTCGAAATCCCCAGGTGTACTCCACAGGAATCAAGGAGCTCTGGTCGGTTCCCCGGGAGCGCGGGGTGGCTGGGATGGTGCATCACACCATGGGATACCCACTCACCAGCGACACCTTCGGAGGAGGCTTTTTGTACGGTCTTTCCGAGGATCTGCTAGCGGTGGGGCTGGTGGTAGGGCTCGACTATCGCAATCCCACCCTGGATCTGCACCATGAGTTTCAGCGCTTCAAGCAGCATCCGTTGGTGGCGCAGCTCCTGCAGGGGGGCAAGTTGCTGGCCTATGGGGCCAAGGCGATTCCGGAGGGCGGATACTATTCAGTGCCCCGCCTGGCGCTGGATGGGGCGCTCATCGCAGGCGATGCGGGGGGCCTCTTGAACGCCATGCGTCTCAAGGGGATCCACCTGGCCATGAAATCGGGCATGGTGGCTGCGGAGACTCTGTTCGATGCGCTCAGGAAGGGTGACACTTCTCGGGCCGCCTTGGGCTCCTATGAGGATCGCCTCCGCAACAGCTACGTCTTCAAAGAGCTTCACCGCGTGCGCAATTTCCACCAGGCGTTCGAGCATGGACTCTGGGCGGGGTTATTCCACGCGGGTCTCCAGATGATCTCCGGCGGGAGGGGCCTCCGGGAATATCGGACCTTCGCCGGCGGCCACGAGCGGATGCGCAAGGTCCGCGAGTTTTTCGGAGGAGCGCTTCCCGAGCTGGATGAAATCCGGGTCCGGTTCGACGGCGTCACCACCTTCGACAAGCTCACGGATGTCTACCACTCGGGCACCAAGCATGAAGAGGATCAACCGGCGCACCTCCTGGTCAGCGATACGGACCTTTGCCGGAGCCGCTGCGCTCAGGAGTACGGGAATCCGTGCCAACACTTCTGTCCGGCCAAAGTCTATGAGATGGTGGATGCGGCGGATGGACGAGGAAAACGCCTGCAGATCAACGCATCCAACTGCGTCCACTGCAAGACTTGCGACATCATGGATCCCTATCAGGTCATCACCTGGGTGCCCCCCGAGGGCGGCGGCGGTCCCCGCTATCAGGATCTGTGAGAATCGCCAGTGTTCCACCGAATCGGAAACGCTCCTCGGCCGGGGAATGACCACCGTGGGCAGGCTCGAAGGCAAGAACGCGCTGGTGACGGGCGGAGGATCCGGAATCGGCCGAGCCGCAGCCAGACTCTTCGCCAGAGAGGGTGCGCGCGTTGCCGTCGTCGGCAGGCGGCGCGGGCCTCTTGACGAAACCGCCCGAGCCATCCGGGAAGAGGGTGGTGAGGCTGTGGCGATTCCGGCGGATCTCTCCAGACCCGTGGAAGTCCTACGGGCCATGCGCCGGGTGGATCGGGAATTGGGAACACTCCAGGTGCTCTTCAATAATCACGGGATCTTCGAATCGGGATCGGTGGAAAGCACGCCCGAGAGGCAGTGGGATCGGATCGTGGATGTAAACCTGAAGGCGGTATACCTCACTTCCCGGGCCGCCATCCCCAGGCTGCGCCGGCAGGGAGGCTCGATCATCAACAACGCCTCGACTCTGGGGCTGGTAGGCCTGAGGGATGCGGCGGCTTACTGCGCCGCGAAGGGGGGGGTCGTCCAGCTCACCCGGGCCATGGCCCTCGACCATGCCGGCGATCGCATCCGCGTCAACGCCATCTGTCCAGGAGTGGTGGACACTCCCATGTGGCGATCGCGGCGGGACGCGTGGGGAAGACCCCTCAAGAGAAAGGAATTTGACGAGCTGCACCCCGTGGGAAGAATGGGGACCCCCGAGGATGTGGCGGCTCTCGCCGTCTACTTGGCCTCCGACGAATCGTCCTGGATGACGGGCAGCATCTTGACCCTGGACGGAGGGCTCACCGCCTCATGAGGCGGAGAGGACTTGATTGCTCCGCCAGGAGAGGGGTAGCCTGGTCGAGAGAGTGCCCCCATGGCATCATGGATGCCGCGCGAATTCCTTGTCTATTCCATGCCCGAGGAGACGCATGCGTTACTTACTGAGTATAGGGATGGGAGCCTTGTTTCTCGCGACCGCGCTGGTTCATGCGGGAGGCGGCGCTGCCGAGGGGAGCCACCCACCCGCCCAGGCCATCGATCCGGTCATCGCCCGGGTGAACGGCACTGCGATTCTGGAGAGTCAGGTCGAAGAGAGAGTCAGGTCGACCCTTAGCAGGGCTTCCCGCTCCGCCGCGGAGATTCCGGCGGAGCGAGTGGGGGCGCTTCGCCGGCAGCTTCTGGAAAATCTGGTGGATGAAGAGCTGCTTTATCAAACGAGTCTCAAGGAGAAAATCGAGGTCCCGGAGAAGGCTGTGGACGAGCAGGTCCAAACTTTGGAGGGGCGCTTCGCCAGCGGCCAGGAGTTTTCCGATTCTCTCCAGCAGGAGGGGATGAGTCTCGCTTCCATCAAGGAGAGGATCCGACGCAATCTCGCGGTCGAAGCGCTCGTGAAACAGAAGATAAACTCCAAGGTGGTCGTCTCCGAGTCGGAAATTACCGGCTATTACCAGAAAAACCGGGAAAGATTCCGGCGTCCCGAAGCGGCCCATACCTTGGAAATCGTCGCGCAGCTGGATCCGTCGGACGACTCCCAGGAGAGAGCGGCGGCTCGCCAGGCCATGGAGGCTGTGCTGAAAGAGGCGAAAGGTGGGAAGGATTTTGCAATGCTGGTTCGGGAGTTCTCCCAAGGATCCAGCGCTGCCCACGGCGGCGATCTGGGCTGGCTGACGAGAAATGGCTCCAAGCCACTGCTGGCCCAGGCGGCATTGAAACTGAAGCCAGGCGAGCTAAGCGACATCCTCGAGACTCCCACGGGCCTCCACATTCTCAAGGTACTGGAGAAGCGACCGGCGGAAGACGTGTCGCTTGAAGAAGCCAGAAGTCAGATCGAATCGCTGTTGCGGGAGGAGAAGGAGCTGAGCGGCTTGAAGGACTACATTACCATCCTCAAGTCCGGCGCGAAGATAGAAATCCTCACTCCGACACCCTGAAAGGCCTGATGCCCGGAGTCGACCACCCCGGGCCTTCCGGGCCGGGAGGTACTTCATGGCCCAGGGAAAGGTGAAGTGGTTCAACCGCGTAAAGGGGTACGGATTCATTCAGACGGAAGACGGCTTAGACATCTTCGTCCATCGTACCGCCATCCGGGTCGGAGGGAAGACCCTGACCCTGAAAGAGGGTGACCCCGTTACCTTCGACATCGAACAAGGCGAACGAGGGGCAAAGGCGGTGAATGTCATCCGAAGCGAAGAGGGGTGAAGGCACGGGAGGTGCCGTCGTGAGCCGGCATGTCGTGGGGAAGGCCCGGGAGCTCCCACCGGGCCTCTCCAGGAGCCTCTGGGCCGGCGGAAGGCGCGTAGCACTCTTCAACTGTTCGGGGGAGCTATTCGCCACCGACGCCTCCTGTCCCCACATGGGTGCGGATCTGAGTAATGGGACCGTTTCCGGAGACACCCTCACCTGTGCCTGGCACCATTGGCAATTCAATCTGCGCACCGGCGAGGGGCTAACCCGAGGCTGGGCCTGCCTGAAGCGCCATCGACTCACCCGGGAAGGAGAGAACCTGATCCTGGAGATTTCAGCAGCGCCCTCCGAAGCGGATTCCGCAGAAAGGATCTACCCCGACGAAGACATTTCGGAATGAGCCGCCCTCTCGCCAGGCCACGCTGCTTCTTGAATGTCGCCATGAGTCTGGACGGCAAGATTGCTTCCACCGCCCGCGAACTGCCCACATTTCCCAGCCATCAAGATCGTCTGATGATGGATAGAATCCGGGCGCGATCGGACGCCGTCTTGATCGGTGCGGCGACGTTGCGCGCCGCCGACTTCCCCATACGGATTCGCTCCGCGG
>JAKEFJ010000181.1 GCA_022616665.1 Acidobacteriota bacterium | reverse complement strand
TTTCCACCGTGAGAGTGCCGCCCGGCTTCAGGGCTTCCAGGGCGTTGCCCACCACGTTGTGAAGAACTCGCACGATCTTCTGCCGATCCAGGGAGAGCGGCACCTCGAGATTCAGTTGGCTCTGGAGCAAGATTTTGTGCTGCTCGATTTGCGGCTCGACGGTCTTGAGGAAAGCCTGCACCACAGCAGTCAGAGAGACCGATTCGAGCTTCAGTGGTTGCGCCCCCGAGGAGAACTCCAGCATCTCACTCGAAAGCTTCGTCAGGCGATCCACTTCGCCGATGATGACGTTGAGCTTTTCCTTGTGGGCGGGCTCGGGAATTTTGTTTCGCAGAAGCTCTGCGGTCCCCCGCAGCGCCGCCATGGGACTGCGGATATCGTGGACGATGGAGGCAGCCATCCGGCCGATAGTGGACCAGCGCTCGTTCTGGAGCCTCTCCTCCACCATTCGGGCATTCTCGATGGCCACCGCCGCCAATCCCGCGAGCACCGCCAGCACTTCTCGCCCGGTCCGGTCGGGCATCGCCGCGCGGTGGTGGCTGTCCAGGTAGACGATTCCGATGATCCGCTGCTGAACCTTCAGCGGAACGCAGGCGATGTTCTGCAAGCGCAGGCGGACGATGCTGGCCGTCTTATCGCGCAGGTCCCTGCCTTCCAAATCCGAAAGGAACTCGGCCCGCCCGGTGGCCGCCACCCTTTCCGCGATGCTCCGGCTGAATTCCACCTGCTGGGCCGAGGTGGGATCTTGCTGGTCGTCGCGCCTGGCCCGCAGCTTCAGCTCCTGCCCCTCGTGCAGAAACAAGTAGCCCCGCTCGGCGTGGGTTACGCGCACGCAGGCATCGAGGACCCGGCCCAGCACATCCTCCAGCTCCAAGGTGGAGAGGAGCACCTTCGAGATTTCCAGGACTTCCAGCAGGTTTTCGTTGGCCGCGACCGCCGGGTCGACCGGGGCCTCGGGCTGGGCGTCCTCGGCCTGGATAATGAACCGCAGCTCGTAATTGCCCGGCTGGCCAAGCACCACGCTCGACCCGCTTTTCAGACGGACGGCCTCCTTGGCCGAGGCATTGTCGACCCAGGTGCCATTGGTGCTGCCTGCGTCCCGGACGACGTAGCCCGATCCCGCCGGCTCGATTCGCGCATGACAGGCGGAGACGAAGGGCTCCGCGATGACGATGTCACAATCGGCGGCCCGCCCGAGGGTTATGGGATGGTCGGAGAGCGGGATGGTTCGCTTGCCATCCGAGGTGACAATCTCCAGAAATGCCTTCCCGCGCTTGGACAACGGTTCCCTCCGTCTGGTGACCCCCCTGAAATATAGGTCCCAGATTCTTGACAGGCCAGGGTCCGCTTTCTACACTCGGGCGATGGCTGGACTGGAGAATCCCGGAAAACTGCTCATGACCATCGGCGCCCTGCTTCTGGGGATTGGCGCCGTGCTGACCCTGGCGGGGAAGGTGGGATGGCTGGGGCGGCTTCCGGGAGACTTTCGGATTCAGCGCGGCGGGTTTTCGTTCTATTTCCCCCTCGCCACTTCCCTGCTTTTGAGCCTATTGCTTACTCTCTTGCTGAACCTCTTCTTCCGGCGCCGATAAAGCGGCTCAGGGCTCCATGGGGTCAGGCGCCGGGCCGGGATCTAGGGCTCCAGCACCAGAGTCACTCCCTCAGGCTTACGGACCATGCGGCGCCCATAGAGCAAGCACAGTATTCCCATGACGATGATGGCGCCCCCCAGGAGCTGCTGTGAGGTGGGGAGCGTCGTGAACGCCAGGTAGGCTGCCAGGAGCACGAAGAAGGGCTGCATCGTCTTGATGGCCGTCGCCCGGGTCACGTCAATGCGCGCCAGCGCCGCGTAGTAGGTAACGTTGGCCATGAAGGAGCCCCCCAGCGAGGCTGCCATGATGATGAGGAACACCTGGGCGGAAGGCATCTGTAGCCTCCCGGTGAGGAAGCCGTAGATCAGCGCCAAAGATGAAGCCAGGAGCGACCGATAGAAGATGACCACCAGAGGGCTCACCTTGCGCACTGCGATCTTGACCAGGACCACGGTAATCCCCTCCATGACCGATGAGATCAGGCAAAGCCCCAGCCCGATCATCAGCATCTGCCCGCCCCGGTAGGTCGTCACCAGGCTGCCCAGCAGCGCGATGGCCACCCCGACCCCCTCGAAGGAATTGAACCGCTCCCGCAGGAACAGCACCCCCATGAGGACGGCGAAAACGTTGTCGGCGCGGGTATAGAAGGAGACGATCGCCGGGTCGATGAGCTGGATGGCGTAGAAGAACAGGACGATGGCGACCGCGGAAGCCACCCCCAGCCCCATCAGCTGTTTCCAGGGGTTATCCGCCTGGAACAGCTCGCGCCTTCTCCCCTGCTTGGTGAGGAGCAGCAGCGAATAGAACGACCCCATGGCGAACCAGAAGACCACGAAGGTCTCCGGGTTGATGGTCCTCAGGACGTACTTGCTGGCCACATAGGTCACCCCCATGCAGGCGGCTGAAGCCAGAGACAAAAGCATCCCTTGGGCTTCTCGGGACTGTCTGGACCAGAGGTGGCGGGGACTCATCGGCTGCGATTTCTCTACAAATTCGGTGCTGTGTCGATTCTTTGGGCACCGAGGCCAGACAAATATGGGGCCTTGCGACGCCGGGAGCAAATTCGGATGGTTCGGAAATCCAGGTTAATCCATTGATAGGTTTGACATTAATGGTCGCGAGTCTCAAGTGAATGCACAAACTCACAACTCAGTATCAAGTTTAACTGATTGAAACATAGTTAGTTATGTGATTCATGTTTGAGAGCGCGGTAGAGGGGTGTTTTTCATTGAGACTGTCATGCAGATAACATATTCTGCATCAATGCTTTACGAGTCAAGCCCTTTAAAGTAAAGCGATTTTGATTGAGACTGCCATATAAACTTAATTTGCACAATAAGTTACGTAGCGTCCAATCCTTGTAAAATGCTGGAAGGCTGATAATTCATCGACTTCACCGTCTACACTGTTTTCCGTATCAATCCAATAAATCATTATTGTTCAATCAATTACAAGGTTAGAATTCAGGCCGACGAACCATTGGCATCGCCGTTGCCTTACTGCCAGTCGTACGCAAGTCCAACAGTCCTTATCGAGGGAAAGGAGAAAGGCAATGAAGAACACGGTGAAGTACCTGGCAATCCTGGTGGTGGCTCTGACGGTGAGTTCAGCTCTATTCGCGGCTCCTGGTGGAAACAACTGCTCCACGTCACCTACGACCGACGCGGCGATGTGGGGTGGTGGCGGCGGTCACAGCGTTTCCACAGACGCGGTCAATACGAACTCGTCCTGTAAGATTTCTACTACCGCCAACCCGAGAATTGAGGGTGGAAACGACCAGAAGAACGGCTTGGCCAACGCGTTCGGCAAGCTTATTCACACGATCGGAGCCTCGATCGATACTGCACTTTGGGGCGGTGGCGGCAACTACAATCCTCCTCCAAGGTAAACGCGGTTACCTGACAGGACACCACTGTGGGGCGAGGGGCCGGATGGTCTCGCCCCACATTTGCGTTTCCAGGCGAATTGCCTACATTCCTAACGGGAGGGAACTACAGTAGAGGAGAATGGGAGTCCTACCGGATGCACAGGCTACGGATATCCGAGAGATTTGGCCTCGAAAAGGTTTTGCATCAAGGCTCACGATCTAGTGAATGCACTTTCTTAGCGTCAGACCGAGCTCGCAATAACTCGCTCGCCGTCATTAAGACCTACAAACTTCCAGAATTCTTCTTTCGTGATCCTCGAAAACTACTGTTCGCAGCCGACCAGTTCCTGAGCTTGTCTCACCCTGGTCTCATTCAGCCATTGGATGTCTTCTTCGACCGAGGAGGACAGTCGCTTCAGGTTGTATTCGAGTACTACTCCGGAGAGCCTTTTCTATCTACCCTGAAATCACTTTCCACCGTTCACTTCTTGGATATCCTGTCTCAAATCTGTCGCGCGCTCCAGTATCTTCACTCTCGAAATCGAGCCCATCTCGATCTACATCCCGGTAACATCCTCCTTCTGCCTGTAATGAGCTCACCTGATAAGTGGACCGTAAAATTGCTCGACCTTCCCTTTCTCCCAATACCAGACCTCCGGAAAGAAAGAGACATCATCAGGTTTAATACGTACTATTCCGCTCCCGAACTGCTTGTTGGAAACGCCTTCGACCACCGTGCCGATCTTTATTCTGTGGGCGTGTTGCTTCACGCAGTACTGATTGGGGAGCCAGCGACAAGGGTCGATCCCGCGACCGGCCTTGGCCTTGGTGCCGAGTTAGTCAACGATGACTACACCTCATTCATTACGCCAGAATTCCTTGGGCCGATCGTCAAAAAGCTCTTACAACCCAGTCCAGAGAAACGATTTGGATCAAGCTATTT
>JAKEFJ010000180.1 GCA_022616665.1 Acidobacteriota bacterium | reverse complement strand
CTGACGCCCAGAGACCCTTCTGTGCATCGCCTCCTGGTCGCGGCCGGGATTGATCTGGAGGTGGCGGAGAAGAAGATGAAGCAGGAGGATTTCCCCGGTGCGCTTCAAGTAGCTACGACTGGCGCGGGAAGGGTGCATGAAGTAGAGGAGCTGCTCCTCTCCTCGATGGTTCGATTCACCTCCCACCCTGATCTTCCGTCCTGGAGCAGGTGGATCGATGACGTCCTTCGCCAGAGCCGCGTTCGCAGCGAAGTCGCCTTCGTGGTGGACAAGCTGCGTCGCCGCATGACGGTCTACCGCTCGGGCAAAGTGGTCAAAGTTTATTCCGTGGATTTGGGCCTGGGCGGCATGGAACGAAAGATGCGCTCCGGTGACGACGCCACTCCTGAAGGCCTCTACAAGATCCAGGAGATCCGCGGGCCCGGACAGACCAAGTATTACAGGGCGTTCCTGCTGGACTACCCTAATTCCCAGGACCGCAAGCGATTTGAGGAGGCACGGCGCAAAGGCATCATTCCCAAAGGCGCGAATCCCGGGAGTCTCATCGAGATCCATGGTGAAGGGGGTCGGGACAAGGACTGGACGAAAGGGTGCGTCGCGCTCACAAATCGGGAAATGGACGATCTTGTCAAATTGGCGAAGGTCGGGACGCCGGTTGCCATCGTGGGATATAACCCCAAAGATGACAGGGTTCCCTGGTGAGGCGTCTTGCGCTGCTTCTCCTCGCCACCCTCCTCGTCGCGGCGACAGGGTTGTCACTTCCGCAGGAAGGCCCTCCGCCGGAACCGCCCCCGCCCTCCGAGCCTCCCGCGCCGCCCCCGCAATCCGAGGAGCCCCCCGCGCCGCCCCCGACAGATTCTCAGGTCGTAGGCCAAGAGCAGCAGCCCCCGCCCGAGGAAACACTCCCGGTCGCTGAGCCGGAACCGCCCCCGCCCTCCGAGCCTCGCGCGCCGCAACCGCGGAAGAGGCCCAAGAAACCTCTCACGCTCGAGCAGAAGCACGACGAGCTGGTCAAGAGCTTGGCGGGCATCGCCCCCAAGGGAATCTATCTCCTCATCGACACCGGAACGAACCGGCTCTACCTCATGCGCAACCGGTGCGTCTTGCGGGCGGCCGTCTGTTCCACGGGAAGCGGACGGTTCCTGCCGGATCCGCCGCGCAACCGTGAATGGACTTTCGACACACCCAAGGGAGAGTTCAAAATTCGGCGAAAAGTGGTCAATCCGGTCTGGATCAAGCCCGATTGGGCTTTTATCGAAGAAGGCGAACCCATCCCCAGGAAGCAGCAGGATCGGCTGGCTCCTGAAGAGCTGGGAGACTACGCCATGGACTTGGGAGACGGGTACCTCATCCATGGCACTCTCTACGAGCGCTCCCTGGGCATGTCGGTCACGCATGGATGCGTGCGACTGGGAGCGAAGGACCTGGAGGCGGTCTTCAAGTCGGTCAGAATCGGAACTCCGGTCTACATCTTTTAGGGGAAGTTGGCCATGAATCGTAAAGTGGCCACCACCACCGCCATCCTCGGATTTCTCCTGGGAGGTGCGGCCGGGTACCTGGTGGGAAGCAGCGGGGAATTCATCCGGCGCGGCCACAAGCCCAGCCTGGAACAGGAGACCCGGCGACTCGAGGTCGAATACCCTCTGGCGCTCTCCAGGAAGCCCTACCTGATTCTCGACCTTCTCAATTCTCGACTGGACTATCGCCTCGGTGGGATGACCATCAAGTCCCTCCCGATTCAAATCGAATCCATTCGGGAACGCGGTAAGAAAGGGGTGCTGGCACCCGGAAGATCCACCCTCCTCTCCATCGAGGACCGCGGCGCTCCTCCGGAGGTCATCATCCCCCCCGACCCCAACAAACCGGTAGACCCTCTCGAGGATCCCAAGCTGTTTCCGCCCGACCCACCTACTGATTTCACCCTCCTGTTCGATCATCCGGTGAAGGTGCGGTTTCTGGGCGAAAAGGAGGGAGGGTGGAAGTCCAAGATGCAGGGGGTCGGGCGGGCCGTCTCAACCTGGCTTCCCTGGGGACCGGGCGCCGGAAGAAAGGAGATCCGCGTTCAGCTTCGACTGCCAGCCGAGCGGGCCCAGGAAGTCTACCGTGCTCTCTACCGCGACGAAAAAGTTCTGGTCTTGGGGTTGGGAGAGGAAAGCCTCACGCCGGGCGTCAATGCAAAATAGCGAGTTCGCGGCCGACGCGACCAAATACTTCCAGGGCAAAACCCAGGTCTTCCTCCGAGTGCGTGGCGGAGATCATCGCCCGGATACGCGCCTTGTCACGGGCCACGGTGGGATACCCGATCGATACGGCGAAGATCCCCTCCTCGAAGAGGCGTCTCGAGAAGGCCCCCGCTAGCTTCGCATCGCCGATCATCACCGGTGTAATGGGTGTCTCGCTCCTGCCCAGGTCGAATCCCAAAGCGCGCATCCCGTCCTTGAATCTCCGGGTATTGGTCCAGAGCCGGTCCACCAGGTCGCCGGATTTCTCCAGAATCTCCACAGCCGCGATGCAGGCAGCCGTGTCGGCAGGCGTCGCGGCGCTGGAAAAGAGAAGCGGCCGTCCTTTCTGCTGGACGTAATCCACCAGCTGCCGGCTTCCCGCCACCACGCCTCCCACGACTCCGAACGCCTTGGAAAGGGTGCCAATCTCCAGATCCACCTTCCCGTGAAGCTGGAAGTGATCGACGATCCCGCGTCCGGCGCGCCCGAGAACTCCTTCTCCATGGGCATCGTCCACCAGCACAAGGGCGTCGAACTCGGAAGCAGTGCTTACGATTTCCGGCAGGGGAGCAATGTCCCCGTCCATGCTGAAGACGCCGTCCGTGATCACCAGACGACGTCGGGCCGATGTCTCGGAGCGGAGATGCTCTCTCAAATCCTGGGGATCGCCGTGGGCGTAACGGACAATCGTTGCGCGGGAGAGGCGACAACCGTCGATGATGCTTGCATGGTTCAGCTCGTCGGAAAAGATCACGTCTTCGGGCCCGGCCAGGGACCCCAGGGCGGCGAGATTGGCGCAAAAGCCCGACTGGAAGGCGAGGGTTGCCTCAACTCCCTTGAAGTGCGCCAGCTTCGCCTCCAACTCCCGGTGAAGGGTCAGTGTCCCTGCGATGGTGCGCACCGCGGCAGGGCCCACTCCAAATGTGTCGATGGCTTTTTGGGCGCGGCGCTTGAGCACATCGTGGTTGGCGAAGCCCAGGTAGTTGTTGGAGCAGAGATTCAGGACCTTCTTCCCATCTACGGTGACCCAGGCCCCCTGGGGAGAATCGATCACCCGGATGGGAATCAGAAGGCCCTGCTCCCTCAGGGTTGTCATCTCCTGGTGAATGAATTCGAGCTTTCCGGGCATGGTCTCCTCGCGAATCAGGCGGCGGGAAGCAGGGCGATCTTGCCGCACTCACCCTTCCTCATCAGGTCCATGGCGGCCGCGAACTGGTCCATGGGAAGTCGGTGGGTGAGCAGCGGCTTGAGATCCAGCAGCCCGGAAGTGAGAAGCCGGGAAGACTTGTACCAGGTCGTGAAGATCTTGCGACCGGTGATGCCATAAATCCGGGCGCCCTTCAGGATCACTTCGTTATTCAGATCGATCCGCACGGGACCGTGAGAAAGTCCCAGCAGTGAGAGCCTTCCGCCAGGCGCGAGGACCTTGAACCCTTGGCTGAGCGCCTCGGGGTTGCCGGACATCTCGATGACCACATCTACGCCGTCTCCGCGGGTGATATCCAGGATGGCCTCCACCACTTTGTCCCGCAGGGGATTGAAGGTGAAGGTCGCTCCCATGAGCTTGGCGAGGCCGAGCCGGTATTCGGACACATCGGTCGCGAAGATGGTGGCGGCGCCCGAGGCCTTGGCGACTCCCATGGCCAAAAGCCCCACCGGCCCGGCGCCCAGCACCACCAGGGTCTTGCCTGAAACGTCCTCCGCCAGCACCGTATCCACGGCGTTTCCCAGCGGCTCCTGCAGGGTTGCGATTTCCGGGGGAAGGGAGCGGTCATTCTTCCAGGCGCAGCGTGCGGGGAGCTTCAAGTACCGGGTAAAGGAGCCGTCGGTGTCCACGCCGACGATTTTCGTGCTGCTGCAGACCTCCGCGCGCCCCACCCGGCATGGGTAGCAAGTGCCGCAGGTGATATGGGTCTCCACCGAGACATAATCACCCGGTTTCAGCGAGGAGACATCCTGCCCCACCTCCACGACGTCGCCGGCGGTCTCGTGTCCCATGACCTGAGGAGTGCGGATTCGCTTGCTGGCCCATTCATCCCACTCGTAAATGTGGAGGTCGGTGCCGCAGATGGAAGCGGCCTTGACTTCAATGAGAATGTCTTCGGGTCCCACACGCGGAACGGGAACTTGCTTCCATTCTGCGCCTGCCGCGGGGTGTGTCTTGACCACGGCCCCCATCATCTCCTCTTTCATCCCAACACTCCACGCATGCTTGCGCCGGACAAACGCATCCACGTGAGGCAAACGTCAGAATGCCGGCATGATAGCACACCTCGGGGCGGCCTCGTTCCTGCTGTGCTAGCATGGCGCTGTTCAACCAGCAGGAGTTTTCCACGTGACCGACAAGCCACCGCAAATCGGGAAAATCTCCGCTGAATTCTTCCGAAGCGTCATCTTTCCGAATCTCGGTGCGGATTCGCAGAAGGTACTGGTGGGTCCGCGACACGGTGTGGATGTGGGCATCGTGGAGATTGCGGAGGGCACCGTGATGGCCCTCACCGCCGATCCCATCTTCGTGGTGCCTGAGTACGGATGGGAGCGCGCAGCCTGGTTCGCGGTGCACATTCTGGCCTCCGATGCCGCCACTTCGGGCCTTCCCCTGGCGTTCGCCGCGTTCGACCTGAATCTCCCCGTTTCCATTACCGACCCGGAACTGAAACTCCTCTGGACGAGCCTGTCAAACGAGTGCAAGGCCCTGGGAATCAGCGTGGTCACAGGGCATACGGCGCGCTACGAGGGGTGCAACTATCCGATGGTGGGTGGAGCCATGGTGGGGGCGGTGGGCGCATCGGCCAAGTACGTCACCCCTGCCATGGCCGAAGTCGAGGACCAGGTGATCTTGACCAAGGGGACTGGCATCGAGGCGACCGCCCTCCTTGGAGTCACATTTCCCGAGCTGCTGCAGGAGGCTGTGGGGGAAGCAACAGCACGGCAGGCCGCCGCGCTGTTCTCCCAGATGACCGTGGTGCAGGACTGTCGGACCGCCGCGGCCATCGGGGTGAGAAATCGTGGTGTCACCGCCATGCACGACGCCACCGAGTGCGGGGTCTACGGCGCTCTGGTGGAACTGGCCACGGCTTCCGAGGTCGGATTGCGCATCGACAGGGAGGCGATCCCCGTCCCGGAATCGGTGTCCCGTGTGTGCGGGCATTTCGGGATGAACCCCTATCATGCGATCAGCGAAGGAAGTCTCGTCGTCACTTGCAAGCCGTACCGGGCGCAGGCCCTGCTGGCAGCCCTCGGGGGCGTGTCGATCCAGGCCGCCATCATCGGCGAAGTCACCGCGAAAGAACGGGGGATGGTCCTGGTGGAAGGGGGCGCGGAAAGAGAGCTCCGCCATCCCGGGGTGGATCCCTTCTGGGCCGTGTTCGGCGAGCTCCTCGCGCACCATCGGAAACAGTGAGAGGCGCCCCATGGAGCTTCTCCTTTATCTGGTCGCTGATCCGGCACACTCCGCCGACCGGCCGTTCCTGCAGGTGGTTGCTGCGGCGCTGTCCGGAGGCGTGGTCGCAGTGCAGTTGCGTGACAAGCACGCTTCAGCCCAAAAGCTCCTGAAGGTGGGGGAGGAGATGCGTCGGATCGCGCACTCCCAATCGGCCTCGTTTTTCGTCAATGATCGGCCTGATGTGGCCCTGGCGCTGGAGGCGGACGGAGTCCACGTTGGCCCCGAGGATCTTCCCCCCGTCGAAGCCCGCCGGCTCCTGCCCAGGCCCCGACTCTTGGGAGTCTCGGCGGGAAACCTGCAGGAGGCCCTTTCCGCCCAGGAATTTGGCGCGGACTACCTGGGAGTGGGGCCCGTTTTCCCCACCCTAACCAAGCCGGACGCCGGCGAACCTGTGGGCCTGGAAACCCTTGCGAAAATCGCTGCCTCGGTGAGAATTCCCGTGGTCGGAATCGGGGGGATCACCGTCGAGAACGCCGCCTCCGTGGTCGGCGCGGGGTGCGCCGGGGTGGCGGTGGTCTCAGCCCTGATGGGGGCCGCAGATCCGGAACAAGCCGCCCGAGCCCTCAGGGAACGCGTGGACGAGGCATGGGTTCGCAAGTCCCGTGAGGGGCTGCCGGAGACACCATGAGCCGGCGAAAAAAAATGCCGTGCGTTCTCACCATTGCCGGGTCCGATTCGGGAGGCGGCGCCGGGATTCAGGCGGACATCAGAACTCTTTCCGCGTTCGGCGTTCATCCGCTCACGGCCCTGGTGGCGCTCACCGCTCAGAATACCCTGGGAGTGGCCGGGATTCAGCAGATTCCTGAAGCGTTCGTACTGGCCCAGATCCGCACGGTGGTTTC
This sequence comes from Acidobacteriota bacterium, assembly GCA_022616665.1. GTDB lineage: Bacteria > Acidobacteriota > Polarisedimenticolia > Gp22-AA2 > AA152 > AA152. Next base: position 549 of record JAKEFJ010000180.1, on the reverse strand, counting down.
CGACATGCCCGTGAAGGCGGCGAAGACCGGGATGCTTTCCGAGCCATCCTTGGTGCGCGCCGTAGCGCGGGCGATTCGGGAGCTTGAAATTCCCAATCTGGTCGTGGATCCGGTGATCACGTCCAAGAGCGGGGCTTCGCTGTTGAGCTCCGAGGGAGTGCAGTCCCTACGAGAAGTGCTCCTGCCACTTGCCCGAATTGTGACACCGAATCTCCCAGAAGCCGAAGCTCTTCTGGGGCGAACTCTGGAAGGATCGCGGGAGATCCAGGAGGCCGCTCGCGAGGTTCATTCCTGGGGACCTGGCTGCGTGGTGATCAAAGGAGGGCATCGGCGTGGAGAGCCAGCAGACCTATTCTACGACGGGTCGAGCTTCGTGCTGTTCCAAGGAGACCGCATCCACACGCCCTCGGATCACGGAACAGGTTGCACCTTTTCCGCTGCGATTGCCGCCATGCTGGCGCAAGGGGCGGAGCCGAGGGCGGCGGTGGGGGAGGCCAAGCGGTACGTGACGGAAGCCTTGAGACGATCTGCGCCGCTCGGCTCGGGCCG
>JAKEFJ010000179.1 GCA_022616665.1 Acidobacteriota bacterium | reverse complement strand
TCAAGGCGCAAGGGAAGGACGTCGACGCCGGCTGGGTCGCCCGGCAATTCAAGACTGCCTGGAAGGGAGCCACCGTTCCCACCGCCTCCTCACTGTAGGCGCCGGCTCGCATTCCGAAAATTTCCGAGGATTCCCATTTCACGCCCTTGACGATCGCTTGTGCTTCTCCTAGGATAGTCAGCACTCACTTACTTTCGGGGTGGCAATGCCCGTTCGCAGGCTGGCAGGAGAGGCGCGGTCCCAGGCCATCGTCAAGGCTGCACTGGGGCTGTTCGCGCAGCAGGGCTTCGACGCCACCACCACCCGGAGCCTGGCGCGGGCCGCCGGGGTGAGCGAGGCGCTCCTCTTCAAGCACTTCCCCACCAAGCGGGCCCTCTACCGGGCCATCCTGGAATACAAGATCCGCGACGCCGAGCAGGCGCTTCCCCTGGACGACTCCCTCCTGTCGCTGGAAGACGAGGCCTTCTTCCTGCACATCGCCTACCATCTGATGCGCCGCGTGGATGCCGACGATGCCTTCTGCCGGCTCATGCTGCGCAGCGCCATGGACGGGCACGACCTGGCGCAGCGGTTCCGCAAGGCGCGCTCCGGAAAGCTTCTGGATCTATTGACCCGCAAGATCCGGCAGCGTTGCGAGCGTTTGAAGATCCAGCCGCCGGTGGATCCTCCGCTTGCCGCCCGCATGTTCAGCGGCATGATCCTCTCCGTCATGCTCAACCGGCGCATCTTCCGTGAGGAGGTCGTGTCGCGTACCTCGCTGGACGAGGTGGCGCGTGCCCTGGTCCACATCTTTCTGAGCGGCGTGGGAAAGGCGGGATCGAAAGCATGAAGCACCGGGCGCTGCTCTTAACCCTGGTCTTCTGCGTTACAGGCTCCTCATCATGGAGCTCGGACCTGCCGATGGATCCCCTCTCCGATGCCCGGGCCCGCGGGGCCCTGACCCTCACCGATTCTTTCCGGGCCGCGGCCCAGCTCAACGAGCGTGTGGCCCTGGCGCAGGAGAGCTTGACCCAGGCTGAGCTGCTCAAGAGGAACGCCATCAGCCGGGTCCTTCCCCAGCTCACTTTGGTCGACGCCTACTATCGCCAGAACCCGGTGACCGTCACGAATGCCGGAAGCGCGGTCACCGTTTCCGACTCCCGCAACGAGCTGCGCGTGGATCTGACCCAGCCGATCTTCCATGGCCTGCGAGACCAGAGCTATATTCGCTACGCCAAGAGCAACATTCAGGCGAACCGCTACCAGCTCGACGAGGCCCGGCGCCTGATCTACTCCGATGTGGCGGAGGCTTTCTACACGGCCCTGGAGCACGAGGGGCAGATACGGGCCTTCGAGGAGGCCGTCGCGGCGGAGCGCGAGCGCTACCGGGAGATCGAAGCCTGGTACGAGGCGGGGCTGGCCCGCAAGACGGAGGTCCTCCTGGTGAAATCCACTCTCGACCAGGACGAAGCGAATCTGGCCAGGATCCGCAACCTGCTTTCGAGCGCCAGACAGCTGCTCACCTTCTGGATCACCGTGCCGGTCGATCTGCCGCTCCAGGATGACCTGATGCTTCCCGAGAACCCCGTCCCTCCTCTGGGAGGGGAAGGAGAAGCGGAGGCGCTGAAAGCCATGCAGATGGAGGCGCGCATAAGCCGCAGCGACCTCAGGCAGCAGGTGCAGGAGGTGCAGTCGGCGCAATATCAGGTGTCCTTTGCGCGCGGCGAGTACCTCCCCTCCCTGGATCTGGACGCCAGCGCCTATCTGGATCGAAACAACTACTCGACTTTCGCCGAGCAGACCGACTGGAGCGCCCTCTTGCTGTTTTCCTTCCCCCTCTACGACGGGGGGCGGATCCGCTCCAATGTCATGACCGCCCGATCCCTGCTCCGCCAGGCGGAGCTGGCCCGCGACGAGCTGACCCGCCAGGTGGAGCTGGAAGTGAAGAACGCGTTCCTGACGCTGCAGTCGGATCTGGCGACGCTCGCGACCCTGGAGGCCAGCGTGCAGGCCGCCGACGAGAACTGCCGCCTCCTGCTCGAGGAATACCGCCAGGGCCTCGCCTCCAACCTGGAGGTCGTCACGGGACAGAATCAGCTGCTCTCGGCGCGCATCAATCTGGCGCACCAGAAGAACCAGGTGAGGATCGATTGGGTCGCGCTGAAATTGACCCAGGGCCTCGTGCCGGAAGGAACCCCCCCCGACCTGTGGATCAGTCCTCCTCCGAACCCCCCGGAGAAATCCGAATCATGAGATTAGACTTCCGGAATCGATTGGCCGCCCTGCTGGTACCCCCGCTCGCTGCGGGACTGCTCTTCGCGGGCTGCTCCAGGGACAAGGCGGCTTCTTCATCCGCCGGCTCGAAGGGCGCCGCAGGCGGGGCGACTTTCTCCGCGCCGCCGGTTCCGGTGGAGGTGCTCACCGTGCAGACCCGCGACGTGCAGTACTCGATCTCCGCCGTCGGGTCGCTCCAGGCCCAGGAGGTCATCCGCGTCCCGGCCCGGGTGCCGGGAGTGATCCAGGACATCGCGTTTCACGAGGGGGACTGGGTGACGCCGGACCGGGTGCTGGCCAGAATCGACCCGGAGCGTTACCGGCTCGCCGCGGCGCGCGCCGCAGCCGCGCTGCAGGAAGCCGAGGCCAAGGCGAACGAGGCGAAGGCGGCGCTGGACAAGCGGCAGGCATTGCGCGCCAAGGACGCCGGCTGGGTGACGCTGGAGGAGCTGACCAACTTCCAGGCGCAAATGGACCAGGCGGTGGCCGCGGCCGCGGCCCTCAAGGCCGCCAAGGACCAGGCGGTAAAGGACGCGCATGATTCGGAAGTGCGCGCCGAAATCGCCGGCGTCATCGACCAGAAGCAGGCGGACACCGGCCAATACCTGGCCGCCGGAACAGCGGTGGCCACCATGCTGGATGCGCGCAAGCTCAAGCTGTCGTTCCGGGTCGCCGAGTCGGACGCCGCGCGCCTCGGCAAGGATCCCGGCATCACGTTCCAGGTCAAAGGGGTTCCCGGCAAGCAATTCCATGCCACCCTGTTCCACGTGGGAGGCACCTCCGATCCCGGCACGCGGATGGTGGAGTGCCTCGCCTGGGTGGAAAATGCCGATCGCGAGCTGCGTCCGGGGAATTTCGCCGACGTGACGGTGGCCCTGGAGACGCGCAAGGGATCGCTGGTGGTGCCGCAGACCGCCGTGCTGCCCACCGATCGAGGCTTCGTGGGCTTCGTGCTCAAGGATGACACGCACGTGGAGAAGCGCTTGCTGCGTCTCGGCCTGTTCACCCAGGATGGCAGCGTCGAGGTATTGGAAGGACTGCAGCCGGGTGATAGGGTGATTGTGCGGGGCTCGAGCACCCTCAGCGAGGATTCCATCGTGACTCAGCAGGCTCCCGAGGCGACTCCATGACCCTCTCCGATCTCTCCATCCGCAATCCCGTTTTCGCCTGGATGCTCATGGGCGCGCTGATCATCTTCGGTGGGATTGGCTTCATGCGGCTGGGCGTGAGCCAGATGCCCGACGTCGATTTTCCCGTCGTGAACGTGGCCGTGACCCTGGAGGGTGCGGCGCCCGAGATCATGGAAAGCGACGTGGCCGACGTCATCGAGGACGCCGTCGCCAACCTGGAAGGGATCCGCGAGGTTTCCTCCTCCTCGCGCCAGGG
>JAKEFJ010000020.1 GCA_022616665.1 Acidobacteriota bacterium | reverse complement strand
CGGCTGGGCCAATCCATCGCCGCTGGGCTCCGTGAGGATCACCGCCGTGGGTGACAGGAAGACGGGCGGGATCGCCTTGGTGAAGTCCGGCAGCAGCTCCAGGTAAGTCCCCTGGGTCGGCGGAAGCCCGTTGTCGCATAGCCCGTTCGGCCCCGGAGGGTTGCCACCGTCGCAGACGGTGAAGGTATTGGCGACTTCCTTGGCCAGAACCGCGCTGTTTTGGCACTGCTTGAAAGTGCCTCCGGGCGGAATGGTCTGCTCGATGGCCTGGGTTTCGCAAAGCGGAGCTTCCACAACCTGCTGGACCGGGAACAGGGTGTTGGTTTGTGCTCCGCCCTCGATGCAGGTGCAGGAGGTCCCCTGGCTGCACGTCCCCTGGCCGGTGGAGGGGCAGAGGTCATTGCAGTTGACGCCGCACCCGCCGCAGTTCTCAGAGTCGGTATGGATGTTCACGCAGCGGTTGTCGCAGGCGGTCTGCTCCGGCGGCCGACAGGTGACACAGGCGCCCGTGGTGCAAATCTGGTTGTCGCCGCAGGCATTTCCGCAGGAACCGCAATTCACCGGGTCATTCTGCAGATCCACGCAAGTATCACCGCACAGTGTTGTCCCCACCGGGCAGACCGTCACGCAGGTCCCCTGGGAGCAATGGGAGTCGGAGCCGCAGACATTGCCGCAGGCTCCGCAGTTGAGGGGATCGGTCAGGTAATAGACGCACTCTCCGCTGCAGTTCAGCTGGTGCACGTCATTGCAGCATCCTGCGGGCCACGCGGGGATGTTGAGCGTCACGGAAGTCGGAAGCGGGTTGAACCCCGTGGTGGTGTAGCCGAGGTTGCTCCCGGAAGTCTGCCCGACACTGCTGGTCAGGCTGAAATCCAGCCTCTGGGGGCTGAAGAATGATAGCAAGGCGGAGGTCATCGACGCGTTGGAAAGCGTCACGCCGGAAGAAGTGAGCGATCGGCCCGGCACGCCGAACGGGCCGCGGTTGGTGACCGGGTCGGGGCCGGCGGTCTTCGTGAAACAGACGTCGCTGGCGCAGGCATTGCCGACGAAGGCGTAAATGGTCTGCGAGGTGGTCCAGACCAATTTCGTTCCCACGCCGGTGGTCGTGCCGGGCGCCAGCGTGCCGCTAAATCCGCCGAGGGCCCCCGATTTCCAGGCAAAGGTGTAAGAGTCGCCGACGGCTTTGTTGGTGATCTTGCTCTCCACCTTGGCCGGAAACGTGGTGAGCACCGTCAGGCTGCACGAGCTTTCAGCACCGTTCGTCGTCTTGCCGTCCAGATCCACGGCCTTGGTGGCCGCGAAGACGGCAAGTCCGCCAAAGGCCGCGAACATCGCGGCAACGGCACCGACTAAATATGCCTTTCTGCCATTCCCCCACATACTCCTTCTCCCCTCGCGCCTGTTAGGGCCGCGCAATTTCCCTCTCTTTTGTTAGAATTCCGAGGCGTCGTCGTAATTTGGTCCTATACTATACGCCCAAACCGGCCTGCGTTATAGAGAATTCTTAAAAGCCGGCCAGTGAACAACAGGCTTCCAAGCCAGGGTTGGGAGCATGGAGGGGGGACCTTGAGCCAGTCGGGGTACAAGCTTCGCTTCTGGGGGGTGCGGGGGACCGTCCCGACTCCCGGGGGTGAGACGCTCAAATGCGGCGGCAACACCGTGTGCCTGTCAGCGGCCCTGGCAGACGATCGGCACCTCATTCTGGATTGCGGGACTGGCTTACGGATCCTGGGGAACGAGCTATCCGGGCTGAAGAGAGGAGTCCCGAGGCAGTACCATATCTTCTTGTCCCATTATCATTTCGACCACATCGAGGGTCTCCCTTTCTTTCCTCCCCTGTACGACTCGTACAGCGCCATCACCTTCCACGGTTTCAGGTCAGGAGGCAGATCGGTCCGGCAGGTGCTGGAAGGCCTGATTGCTCCCCCCTATTTCCCGGTCCGGCTCGCGGGAGTGCCATCGAAGGTGGAGTACGTGGACACGGATGGACTACCCGTGACGGTATCGGACATCGAGGTGAGCTGTCTTCCCCTGAGACATCCCGACGGGTCGCTGTCGTACCGCCTGCAGCATGGCGGCAAGATCATCGTCTTCGCGACCGATCACGAACATGGGGACGAGGCCACTGACAAGGCGCTGGTGCGCTTCTCCGAAGGGGCCGACTACCTGATCTATGACGCGACCTACCTGCAGGCCGAATATGAGAGTCTGCGTCGGGGATGGGGCCACAGCACCTGGTACGCCGCGGTGAAAACGGCCCGGCTGGCCAAGGTGAAGACGCTGGTGCTGTTTCACCACCACCCGGATCATTCCGATCAGGATCTTGAGGAAATCCTGCGAGTGGCCCGGGAAGAGCTGCCCGCAACCGAGATCGCCAAGGAAGGAATGGAGCTGCCTTTCTGAGGGCGTCCGCTCAGACGGGAAGTCGCCGAACCAGCAGCATCGTCATGTCATCGTTCTGGGGCGCAATACCGGCGAAGCGCTCCACTTCGTGGACAATCTTCTCCAGCAGCTTTGTCATCGGCTCGTGCTGGTGCTTGCGGACCATCTCCGAGACCCGCTCCTGCCCGAACGCCTCCAGCTCAGGATTTTCGTACTCAAAAATCCCGTCGGTAATCAGTCCCAGAATGTCGCCGGGTCCCAGGTCGTTCGTGCAGGGGGCCGGCAAGGGAAAACCGGCCATGAAGCCCATGGGAACGGTCGAGGCGCCGCGCCATTCGCAACGGCCTGTCCCGGCGTGGAAGTGGAGAAGCGGTCCCTGTCCCCCGGCGTGGTAGATCACCCGGTGCTTCTCAGTGTCGAGCAGGCCGAGGAAAGCGGTGACGAAACGATTGTCGGGAAGATCGTCCGCGAGCTGATCGTTGATATGCCGGAAGGCGGAGTCCAGGTCGGCCCCGAGCCTGACCGCCATTCGCAGCATGGCCTGGACCCGGGTCACGCTGAGCGCCGGACCAACTCCGTGCCCCGTGGCATCCCCCAGCAGCAGCATGAGGCGGTTGCCGTCCATGGCGATGATGTCGAAGATGTCGCCGCCGGCCTCATTGGCTGGGCGACACCATCCGGCGATGTCATAACCGGCCAGGTGCGGCACGGCCTTGGGGAGAACCCGGGTCTGGATGTCCCGCGCTACCGACAGCTCGCGCTTCACCTTCTCGTTCTCCACCATCTCCGAAAGCATCTGCATGCGCTGGATGGCCACGGCGCACTGGGCCGCGAGGGCTGACGCGATCTGCTCGTCCTCCTCGCCGAAAATTCCGTCCCGCTTGTTGAGGACCTGCATGACCCCCACCAGGGAATTGTCGTACCCGACCAGCGGCACCGTGAGCAGACAGCGGGTGTGGTAGCCGGTTTTCTGATCTGCCTCGCGGTTGAAGCGGGAATCCTTGTAGCAGTCGGGGACGTTGATGAGCTGTCGGGTCTCGGCGCATTCCCCGACGATGCCCCGTCCGGCGGGGAACCGGAGGGTGGTCACGCCGGTGGCCACGGTGGAATAGATCTCGTGGGTCTTTGAGTCATAGAGGAAAACCGTTCCGCGGTCCGCCTGCAGAACGGCACGGGCGGCATCAATGACGTGGGAGAGCATGGTGTTGAGGTCGAGCGGGCGAGCCAGCTCGCGGGTGACCTCGAGGATGCGCCCCATCGCCTCCGCGGTGGGCACCCGGTGTTGCTTCCCTCCGCCCATGGCCATCGACCTCCTGTGGGAAACACAAGCGTATCAGAGAATGACTCTGCCGCCTACCGCCTTCGGGGCGGCTGGGGGGCAGCCCGGCTGCGCCGTCGGCCCCTGCCATCCAGGGGACTCCTGGCAAGCCGACCCATTTTGATCCGCGGGCAGTGGCGTTATGATAGGAGCCGTTTGGGGGCCCACATGAGAAACAGCCTGCCGGAAAGGACCAGGAGCAGAGGAATGTCGAAATCGGCAGTGCTGGGAGGGGTGTTTGTGCTGGCGATGCTGGGCCTGATCTGGTATGCCAGCGCCTCGCTTTCGAAGCACTCTTGCGAAATCTGCATCACCTACGAGGGGCGGAGCGCCTGCCGCAAGGCGGAAGGGGCCACTTCCGATGAGGCACGGCGAACGGCCATCGACCTCGCCTGCGCCATGCTGGCCTCGGGCATGACCGATAGCCTTGGGTGCCAGCGCACCCAGCCGAGCAGCGTCACCTGCGATGGAGCCTACGCGGCCGGATCCGGCAGATAGGAGCCGAGATGAAACATGAGATCACCCCCGAGGGCCATCTGAAGCTGGAGCTCAACGCACGGGAGCGACAACTCCTGAAATACCTGGCGGAGCGGGCGACCTTCGTGGACACCCCTCCGGAGGAGCAAAGCGCCATCCTGAGGCTGGCGGAGCAAATCCTTTCCGCCCTGGGAGAAAAGGCCGAGCCTTGAGGAGAACCGTATGATTCGCATCCTGCCTGGACTCTCCATACCCGAGGAGGAACTGACGTTTACTGCCTCCCGAAGCGGCGGCCCGGGAGGGCAAAACGTCAACAAGGTCAACAGCCGCGTGACCCTGCGGTTCGATGTGGGAGCCTCTCGCAGTCTGTCGCACGAACAGAAGCGGCGGGTGATTTCCAAGCTGGCGACGCGGGTGAGCGGGGAGGGGGTGATGCGGGTCGTCGCCCGCAGCTCCCGCAGCCAGGCCGTGAACCGGGATGCGGCGGAGGAGCGCTTCGCGGAGCTGCTGCGCATCGCGCTGGCTCCCTCGAAGCTGCGCATCAAGACGGCTCTGCCGGCAGCCAAGCGGCGGTCACGCGTGGAAGAGAAGCGCCATCACTCCGAAATCAAGCGGGACCGCGTCTGGAAGCCCGACCCGGAAGAGTGAGCCCCCGACCTAGGCATGCCCCTTGGCGGGCGGGGATTTGAGGGGCACGACGCCCTTGTCGTCCAGTCCCAGGACGTTGACCAGGTCGGAACCAGCCGGAATGATGAACTTGGTCTGGGCGGCCAGGATGTGGTTCAGCACGTCCAGCCGCTTGCTCATCTCGGCCCGTTCCTTGAAGAAATTCTCCGCCGCGTTGGAAACCACCTCGATGGCCTTGGCTTCGGCGTTGGCCCGGGTGATGCGGGCTTGCGCGTCTCCCTCGGCCTTCAGGATCTCCGACTGCTTCACCCCCTCCGCCTGCAGAATCTGGCTCTGCTTCAGCCCTTCCGCTTCCAGGATGTTGGCCCGCTTGTCCCGCTCGGCCTTCATCTGACGGGACATGGCCTCGGTGATATCCACCGGAGGGTCGATCTTCTGCACTTCCACCCGAGTCACCTTGACGCCCCAGGTGTTGGTGGCCTCGTCCAGCACCGCGCGCAGGTTGGCGTTGATGGTGTCCCGTGCCGTGAGGGTCTCGTCCAGGGACTTGTCTCCGATCAAGTTTCGGAGATTCGTCTGAGCCAGGGTGGTGGCGGCATAGCTGAAGTTCTGCACTTCGAAGGTGGCCTTCACGGGATCGCTGATCCGGTAGTAGATGACCGCGTCCACGATGACCGAGACGTTGTCCTTGGTGATGACCTTTTGTGGCTCCACGTTAATGACCCGCTCGCGCATGTCCACCTTGATCATGCTCTCCACCACCGGCACCAGGAACGTGAGCCCCGATCCCACTGTGTTGCGGTAGCGCCCCAGGCGCAGCACCAGCCCCTTCTCGTACTGCGAGACGATGCGCGCCGAGCGCGCCAGCGCCACCAGCATGATGAATGCGAAGATCAGCACGAACAGGAACAGGAAATTGCTGGCCAGCACGTTCTCCATCCGTGTCACCTCACCTGAAGGGTGACGCCGTCCAGGCCCGTCACCGTGATCTCGGTTCCTGCTTCCAGGGGCGAGCGGACCCCTTCCGCCAGCACTGCACGCCATTCCTCCTGGTTGACGCGAACGCGCCCGGGGCTGTGCGGGGCGATGCGCAAAAGAACCAGCCCTTTGGCACCCAGCACCGAGTCGGTGTTACTGGTCACCGCCGAAGCCCCCTTCAAATCGAAGTGGGCGCGCACCCATCGCCTACCTACAACGATGTACAGGGCGCAAAGAACCCCCGACACGATCATCCCCAGGTACAGGCCGTGGAAGAAAAGGCCCACGGCCCCCCCCACCACGAAGGCGCTTCCGATGAGCACCATGTCGAAGCCCGCGAATCCGCCGGCGGCCACTTCGATCAGAATCAGCGCGGCGCCAGCGAGGATCAGGACCCAGTTCCAAGAGATGGACATTCGGTTTCCCCCCACTCTCAAATCGAACGCTAGCCCCAGGGCTGGGCCGAGCCCCGCTTGTACCAGGCGCAGGTCGCGGCGGATTCGCGCGTGCGCGTCTCTATCTTGGCCATGGACGAAGGCGAGAGCGGCTTGAATCCTTTGGCCAGGGACACGTTTTGCTCCAGCTGCTGGATGGAATCACACCCGATGATCACCGTGGAGACGGGCAGCGTCCAGACGTAATCCGCGCATTCCTTCATGCTCAACCCCGCCTGCTGCAACAGCCGGCCCCGCGCCGGGACCTTCATCCCGATGATCCCCATCTTCTTGCGAACCGCCTCCTGGAGAAGCTCTTCCTGAAAGGGGAGGTGGTGCCGGTCCGCTGCGTTGAGGGCCATCAGGATACAGTCGAAATCGAATCG
>JAKEFJ010000019.1 GCA_022616665.1 Acidobacteriota bacterium | reverse complement strand
GATTTTGCGAGGTTCCCCATGCCTCTCTTCGAGTACCGCTGCCAGGAGTGCGGCGAGCAGTTCGAAACCGTCGTGTTCGATCGTCGCCGGCAGGTCACTTGCAAAAAGTGCCACAGCGCGAGAGTGGAGAAGATGATCTCTGTTTTCGCCGTGGCGGGCGGCTCGCGATCCGAGTCCGCGGCGCTGGAGCCGGGCCCCTGTACCAGCTGCGGCGCATCCCAGCGAGGGATGTGCAGTCTAGACGAGTAGGGTGCCCCCCGAGCTGAGGATCGGCGCGTCCAGCTGGAGCGCTCCTTCCTGGGAGGGCCCCTTTTATCCGAAGGGGAGCCTGCCCGCCGACTACCTCCCCCACTACGCTTCCGAATTCGATACGGTGGAGGTGGACGCCACCTTCTACCGCACTCCCAGCGCCAGGATGGTGGATGCCTGGCGCGAGCGCACGCCATCTGGATTTCTGTTCGCCGCGAAAATCCCCCAGGTCATCACGCACGAAAAGATGCTCGTCGGCTGCGTGGAGGAGATGGCCGCATTCCTCAAGGTCATGGACCGCCTGGGTGACAAGCTGGGGCCGTTGCTTTTCCAGTTCCGCTACTTCAAGAACTCGGAGCTCCCCGACCCCGATCCCTTCCTGGATCGTCTGGAGCAATTCCTGCCGACCCTGCCCCAGGGCCCCCGGTTCGCGGTGGAAATCCGGAACAGGAATTTCTTGACAGTCCGTCTCCTGGATCTTCTGCGCAAGCACAGGGTGGCGCTGGCCCTCATCGACCATCCCTATTTCTATCGGATCGACCACCTGATGTCCCGAGAGGGGATCCTCACCACCGATTTCGTCTACTTGCGCTGGCTTGGCGACCGCTACAAGATCGAGGAGCAGACCAAAAGCTGGGACAGGATCATCATCGATCGCCGGCGGGAGATGGAGCACTGGATCCCCGCCATCCGCAAGATGCTGGAGCAGAGCCGCACGGTTTACGGCTACTTCAACAACCACTACGCCGGGTATGCCGTGGGATCGATCCGGTTCTTCCGGGAGATCTACGAGGCGCCCGCCTCGAAGTGACTCTTCCTGACCCGATTCTTCCGCGCGTCAGAGCCTGCCGAAACTTCCTCTGTCTTTAAGCCAGGTTTGACTTTCGCCCCCACCCGGATTCAAATGCTCCCTCTCATGGCCAACATTCTCGGACCCGGGAAAGTTCCCCTCACTCTCGAGATTAACGCCCGCCGCGTTGAAGTCTCAGCGGAGCCCCGAGCGACCCTTCTGGAAATCCTTCGAGACCATCTGGATCTCACCGGCACGAAGAATGTCTGCGAGATGGGTGAGTGCGGCGCCTGCACCGTCCACCTGGACGGCGTCGCCCGATACGCCTGCCTGACGCTGGCGGTGGAAGCCGTTGGGCGGCGGGTCACGACCATTGAAGGGCTCTCCTCGGCGAATGGCACGCTGCACCCTCTCCAACAGGCCTTCGTGGAAAAAGATGGCTTGCAGTGCGGCTTTTGCACGCCGGGCCAGGTGATGGCGGCCGCGGCGCTTCTGGCAGAGAACCCGAGTCCCAGCCACGATGAGATCCGAGCTGCCATGGCGGGTAACATCTGCCGCTGCGGGGCCTATCCGAAGATCTTCGAGGCGGTGGCCGAGGCCGCGGCGCGGATGAAATCCGCCCGGCAGGATTGACCCATGGCGAAAAAGACAAAACTGAAACTGGGCTTTCCGGGCCATTTCAAACAGGTAGCGGTTTCGCTTCCAGCGGGGGATCCCGTCCCCTGGGAGTTCGACGCCGACTTGAAGGTGGTCGGCAAGCGAGTGCCGCGGGTGGACGGTCCAGACAAGGTCAGCGGCAAGGCCCGCTACACCTTCGATTTGAGGCTGCCCGGAATGCTCCACGCCGCCGTTCTCCGCTGTCCGCATCCCCACGCCCGCTTGAGGCGCATCGACACCAGTAAGGCGAAGGCTCATCCGGAGGTGCGCGCCGTATTGGTGATGGAGGAGAAGGAATACCGCTTCGCCGGCGCCGAAGTCGCGGCGGTGGCGGCCACGACGCTGGCCGCCGCGCGGCAGGCTCTGGGCCTCATCGAAGTGCAGTACGAGAAGCTCCCCTTCGTCACCGACCCCGATTTGGCCCGCCGCCCCGGCGCGCCCAAGGTGCGCACTGAAGGCAATGTGGAGGTTTCTCTGGAGACCAGACGCGGCAGCGTCGAGACGGCGTTTCGCGAGGCGGATGCAGTGGTGGAGCTCACCATTCGCACCCCCGTGGCGCTGCACACCTGCCTGGAGGGGCACGGCAGCCTCGCCCGCTGGGAAGGCGACCTCCTAACCGTCTGGGACTCCACCCAGGCGGTGTTTGACGTGCGCGATTCCCTGGCCAGGGCCCTGAAGCACCCGCCCGAAAATGTCCGCATCATCAAGGATCACGCCGGCGGCGGCTTCGGAAGCAAGCTGCAGATGTGGAGCCAAACACCCATCGCGGCCCGCCTGGCGAAGCTGGCGGGCGCTCCGGTGCGCCTCCTCCTGAGCCGGCACGAGGACTTCCTGTGCACGGGAAACCGTCACTCCTCGGTACAGACGCTGAAGTTGGGTGCGAGCCGGGACGGAACCTTCAAGGCGATTTCCTGGAGGGCTTACGGCACCGGCGGGATCGAAGGCGGCGCGGAAACCTCCAGGGCGGTGGACGGCCTTTATCGATTCCCGAACCTGGAAGTCCATGAAGAGAATGTGTACACACACGCCGGTCCAGCCTGCCCGATGCGCGCCCCGGGACATGTCCAGGGAGTGGTGGCCCTGGAAGCAGCCATCGACACGCTCAGCGAAAAGCTCGGCCTGGATCCCTTAGAGGTCCGGCTCAAGAACGATCCGAGCGAAATCCGCAAAGCCGAGCTCAGCGTGGGGGCAGAGAGAATCGGCTGGAGCCGTCGGGGCCCGTCCGGCTCCAACCCAGGCGCTCGCAAGCGCGGATTGGGCGTCGCGGGCACTACCTGGGATGGGAGCGGCCTCCCGGGTCCCGAGGTCGAGGTCTCCATCGGCGCGGGCGGCGAGGTGACGGCCACTTGCGGTACTCAGGACATCGGGACCGGCACGCGGACGATTCTCGCGCAGGTAGTGGCGGAAGAGCTGGGCATTTCCGCGGCCGAGGTGACCGTCCGACTCGGAGATTCCTATTTTCCTTACTCCATCCTGAGCGGAGGCAGTCTTACCGCCGCCTCCGTGACGCCGGCCGCGCGCGCCGCCGCAGCGAAGGCGCGGGCCAGCCTGCTTCGATTCGCCTCAAAAGAGCTCGGGGACAAGCTGGAGGACCTGGAGTGCTCGGATCATCAGATCCGGGTGCGCGGAAGCAACCGATCGCTATCCTGGGAGCACATGGCGCAGGATACTCCGTCCGGCAGGCTCTCGTTCAAGGCCGAGCGGCAGGGCAACTTCGCCGGATTCGAGCCGGCCGCTGCCGGGTGCCAGTTCGCCGAGGTGGAGGTGGACACCGACACCGGGGAAGTTCGCGTCGTGAAGGTGGTGGCGGTGCATGACTCCGGCCGCATCCTCAATCCCCTCCTCTGGGAGAGCCAGGTCAACGGCGGTGTCATCCAGGGGATCTCCTTCGCGCTGCTGGAGCAGCGGGTCATCGACCACCGCTACGGCACGGTGCTCAATGCCGACATGGAGACCTACAAGGTGCTCGGCGCGCTGGAAGTGCCCGAGATCGAGATCATCCCCTTCCCGGTGGCCGCCGGATTCAACAACACTCAAGTTATCGGGATAGGCGAGCCGGCCATCATTCCCACCGCGGCGGCCGTGGCCAATGCTGTGGCGAACGCGCTGGGCGTGAGAATTGGCGAGCTTCCCATCACTCCCGACAGGGTCCTGGGCGCCCTGGAATCCCACGCGAAGGGGCGCCGATGAATCCATTCGAATATGCCAGCGCGGATAGCCTGGACGACGCGGTGGCGCTGCTGCGCGAGAAGAAGGGACGCGTCCGGGTCATCGCCGGAGGCACCGACCTGATCCCGCAGATGAAAAGTGGCGTCGCCGAGCCGGAGCGGCTGGTGGATCTCAAGGGGATTCCCGGCCTGGACCGCGTGGAGATCTCCGCGGGGGGATTGCGCCTCGGGACCCTGGTGCCGCTGACGGAAATCGCGTCGCACCCCGGGATTCGAGAATCCCATGCCGCTCTGGCGCAGGGAGCCTCCGCCGCCGCCTCCCCTCAGATCCGCAACGCCGGAACGCTGGGTGGAAACCTCTGCCAGCGCCCGCGGTGCTGGTATTTCCGCAACGAGGATTTCCACTGCCGCAAGAAAGGCGGCTCGGAGTGCTTCGCCCTGGAAGGGGAAAACAAGTACCACGCCATCTTCGGCGGCGACGACTGCTGCATCGTCCATCCCTCCGATACCGCGCCGGCGCTGGTGGCTTGCGAAGCCGAGGCGACGCTGCGCTCGCCGCGCGGGGAGCGCAGGGTGCCCTTGGCGGATTTCTTCGTATTGCCTTCAGTGGATGTTAGGTGGGAGAACATTCTGGCGAAGGATGAGATCCTGGTTTCGGTCTTTGCGCCTTCACCGCCGCCCGGAACCCGGGCCAGCTACACCAAGATCCGGGAGCGAGCGTCCTTCGACTTCGCGCTTGCCTCCGTCGCCGCCGTCCTGACGTTCGAGGGCGCCACCTGCACCCGGGCGCGAATCGTCCTCGGTGGGGTCGCGCCCATCCCCTGGCCCTGCCCGGCGGCGGAGTCGGTTCTCGTGGGACACGCTCTGGACGACGCGCTCATCGCCCACGCCTCCAACGCCGCCCTCGAAGGCGCCGCTCCCCTATCCAAGAACCGCTACAAGGTCTCCCTCACCCGAGGCATCATCCGCCGCGCACTTGCCAACCTCAATGCCTCAAAAGAGGGCACGTAGTAAGGAGGGGGCATTTCGTCATCAGCATTGGGCGGCTGGCTCATTCCTCTGGAGTGCCGGTGATGATGTTGAGCCGGCGGATGAAGGTGGAATCGGGGTGTAGCTGCTGCGCCGCGGCGAAGGCCCGCATCTTCCCCTGCAGATCGCCCCGATCGCCGGCCACGACCCCCAGGAGCAGCTGCTGCATCGCCTGGAGGTGCCTCACCTCGGCTCCCGTGAACGCCACTGCTTCACCCCCGCCGGCGCCTTCGATCCATTGAGCTGGATTGATCCCTCGGCCAAAGACATCCTCCACGTGACCCGGGCGCTCGATGAGGCCGTGAGAGGCAAAGTACTCGATGCTGGGCCTATCGTCGGTGATAAGGTGCGCCTTGCTCACGTAGGAACGAAGCGCCGGCGCATCAAAGAGCAGCCCGCCCAGTAGCGTCCCCAGATCCGGCACGTCGATGGAGATAAGGTCGGAGGAGACCGGCTCGACGGACATCCTCTGCCGCAGCTCCTGCGCGCTTACCTTCAACGGAGACGTGGAGCCCACCAGGATTCCATCCCGCTGTGTCGGCACCCAGAAGGTCGATTCCGGGAAGATCTCCACGAACGACCGAATCAGGTCCCGCATCTCTTCCACGGTGTGACTGTGCATCGGGATCCACTGGGCCATCACGCCTCCGGGTCGCAGCCGGCGGCGGCAGAGACGGTAAAAGTCCACTGAATAGAGGTTGACCACTCCGCGAAGCGTGGAGGAGGCGGTTCCAGGCTGATCAGGTCGTAGCGCTGGTCCGTCGCGAGAAGATACTCCCGGCCGTCTCCCTGCAGAATCCTCCCCTTTGGGTTGTTCAGAGCATCCGCATTGTCCCCCGCGAACAGAGGGCTCGCCGCCAGCACTTGCGGCGACAGCTCCACGCAGTCCACCCGCTGAATCCTCGGGTCCAGCATCATGGCGCCAAAGGTCATTCCACTGCCAAAGCCGATGACGAGGCCGGTGCGCGGGGCGGGGTGGAGCAGGGCCGGAAGATGCCCGAGCAGCTTGTGGTAGCGCCGGCCGTTCTGGGTCGAGCCGGCGTAGGAGGTCCCGTTGTAGTAGAGCTTGCGATAGTGGTTCCCCTCGACCCCCGTCCGGTCATACACCTCCACCAGACCCGCGGCTCCCTCGGCATAATAGAGATTGACTCCGGGCCGCGAGTTGATGATCCGTTGCCGGATGAGATTCGAGGGGATGAGCAGGAAGGCGAGAGCCAGCACTCCGGCCCCACCCGCGGCGAAAGCGACTCTGCGTCCAGCGCGCTGCTTTGAGCCCGGCGCCGGGAGCGCGACCATCAGGAGGGCGCCCAGAGCCAGGCAAAGCAGGGAATTCAGACGCAGACTCTCCAGCGTCCCGAGGCGTGGAATCAGCACGAACCCGCTCGCCAGCGCGCCGAGCACCGAGCCGAAGCCATTGGCGGCGTACAGCCAGCCGATATCGCCCCCGACGCTCTCCTGCCTCACCACCAGACTCCCCGCCAACGGGAAGGCGATTCCCATCAGGATGGAGGGAAGCAGCATCACTCCCAGGGAGGCCAGAATCCAGACGATGGCCCACTCACCCCAGGCATACTCCCATCCCAACCGGGCGGCGACCCAATTTGGAAGTCCGTCCACCCGGGACAGCACGAGGAGCGAGACGATTCCACAGACGCCAATGGCGGTCTGAAGCACCGATAGGGCGACGACTCCTCCTCCCCGGTGCGCGAGAGTGGCATGGTAGATCCAGCTTCCGATGACGATGCCCAGGAGAAAACTCGCCAGTGCCAGGCTGAAGGAATAGACAATTCCGCTGCGCAGGAAGCTCCCGAGCGCGCGCGTCCAGATGATCTCAAAGGACAGCCCCGCGAAGCCGAACAACGCGCTGGCGACGAGAATGAGGATGCCCCGCGAGCCCAACGCCTTCGCGGGATCCGTTTTGGACGCATGGTGCGTGTATTGAGATGATCCTGAATCCGCCGACCGCTCCGATGACTTCCGAGCTTCCCGCAGATCCAGCAGGAGTGCCACGCCGGCCGCGGCGAGATTGGCCATGACCGCCGCCAGGAGCGTGCCTCGCAATCCCATGCGCTCGATGAGCACGAAGCCTGTGAGAAGCGTGCCGGCGACTCCACCCAACGTGTTGAGGGCGTAGAGAGCGGAGAGGCTCGAGGAGACTCCTTCGCCTTGCGACACCTCCCTGCGGCAGAGCACCGGGAGTGTTCCACCCATCATCAACGTCGGGGGAAGAAGAGCCAGGAAGGAAAGGCTGACCCGGACGAGGAGAATCGATCCCCCCGTCGCGCCGAGATTGCGGTGCAGCCAGACATAGCCTGACGCGAGGGAAGGCAGCAGGAAATAGAAGGCGAGAGCGGATAGGGCCACTCCCACCTCAAGCAGAGCGTAGAGTCTCAGCGGGCGTCCGCGCCGGTCGATCCGCCTTCCAAATAGCAGCCCTCCCAGGGCCAGCCCGGTGAGAAAGGCGGCAACCACCGTGCTGACGCTGAACGTGGTGACCCCGATCACCCGGGTCAGCCACTTGGTCCAGAGGACCTCGTAGGCGAGGGCGCTGGCGCCCGAGAGAAAGAAGAGGAAG
Source organism: Acidobacteriota bacterium (assembly GCA_022616665.1). Classification (GTDB taxonomy): domain Bacteria; phylum Acidobacteriota; class Polarisedimenticolia; order Gp22-AA2; family AA152; genus AA152. The sequence goes on along the minus strand of JAKEFJ010000019.1, from coordinate 9,771 downwards.
CGGATCGCCCAGACGCCGTTCAAGGTCAGTTCACAGGCTCTCTGGGACGGGAAGAGCCCGGTTGAGAGGCAGGGGCGGGCGGGTGCTCGGCCTGGCGGGCCGGCCTGTCGGCTGACGGCGCCTCCTCCGGGAAGGAAGGGAGCAGAGCTTTCTGGTGCTCCCGCCATGGCACCAGGTTTTCCCGGATGATCTCATAGTCGGATAACTCGTCGATGTCGAGCGACAGCCCGCCGTAGGGAGTAACCAACGCCGCGAACCGGCACCCCAGCATCCTCGAGGCGGTCTGTTCGATGATCCCCCGATCCAGCCGGTTGCGCGCCAGCTTCGAGAGCCTGGGCAATCCCGCCTTGTCGAACACGTAGGCGGCCTGAAACCAGGCCACGTGTCCGGCGCCCCGAAGGCCGGCGGGGATTCCCAGAAATGTCGTGATCAGCCGTGCGACGCTGCGCCATTGGGTGAGCTTGCGGGCGGCGAATCCCTGCTGCAGGACCTCCAGATTGCGGATGCGTGCAGGGCGCGCCAGGTAGATGTTGGCGAGGCGGAGTCGCTGGTGCTTCAGCTCCATGTAGGGGCGAAAGATGCCTCGCCGCCGCGGATGCGGATAGAAGGGTGCCAGGGCCACCTCGTCGGCCACGCCGGCGAAGAAATCGATGCGCTCGCCGCGCCGCTGCTCCAACAGAACGGAGCGATCCACAAAATCGGCGATGGCTTGCGGAACGGTCAGCGGGATGTCGGAAGTGAGGAAGAGATAAAGGCGATCGGCGGAGTTGGAGCCATGGTAGTTCGGCCGCACCGAAGCCTCCGCGGTCCGGTACGCTTCGAAAGCATTATCCAGCATCCGGCCTTTTTCCTCGACGAGACGATAGTCGTGTCGATCGGTGGGAAAGTGGTGCTGCAAATCCTGCGAAGGACCGACCACGAAGACCTGGTCGACGCGATCCGATTGGCGCAGAGCTTCCAGGACGAAGTGCAGGGAAAGGGAGTCGCCCAGTGGGAGAAAGGCCTTGTTCGTCCCATTGATGAGCCGACTCTTGTCCTGGTGGGTTCCCGCCAGAACAACAGCATCCACCCTTGGGGTTGCCACAGGCACCTGCGACTCTCCGCTTGTCAGAAGGAACCGGGATTGAAATTAGGAGCGCAGGGAATCTTATCGGAGTATCCCGGAAGCTTCAACCGGCCGATGCGCAAGCGCTTCCGGAGGGTCCCGCAAGCGCCGGCAAGGCACTGTAACATATAATGATATCAAGCCGATCGCTTTGACTTCGGGTTCAGCCTATGGCGGCCCTGTTCCGGTTTCCCGGTTTCACCGACGAGGACTTCACCAGCTTTCGCATCCCCGAGCGCGCCCGCCGGCGCGAGGAGATTATTCGCCTCATCCATCCAAAGCTGGCAGCGCTGGGCGAGGACATCCTCGCGGATTTCAGAAGGCGGGGAATCGAAGGTCTGTATCCGCATCTGCCGCAGCTCAACTGGCCCCCCGGCTACCAGCCCTTCTGCACCTGGCTGGCGCTTTCCACCCAGTCCCACCGTTATCAGGATCTGGCCCAGCTCAATGTCGGGGTGCACGAACCCTTCGTGGCGGTTCGGCTCGGATTCGATACCTCCGGGTTCGCCTTCGGGCGGCTGCTGTTCCTCATGTCGCATGGGGACCTGAAGGAGGTCCTGGCGCGCATCGCCGTACCCGCCGGACTGCGATGCCGCGTTTACCGGCGAGTTCCCTGGCCGGAGGGCTCGAGAGCCTTGTTCGACTCGGGTGAGGATTTTCTCCAGGGAGTGCAGATCGCCGAGCAGCAGGGAGCCCACTGGTTCGAGGTGGGGAAGATATTTCCGCGGGAAAGCTACGACGAGCTTCTCTCCAGCCCCGAATTCGCCGCGACCGCGGCACAGCTTCAACTGACCCTCTATCCCATCTTCCGCCGCCTGGCGGGTCCGTGACCCAGGGAAACTGATTCGGGTCCTCTTCCAATTCCGAACACGCAGATTACGAAAGCGGACACTGCCGGGTCAGACCAGACTCCCCGGTGCTCCGTGAAAGCCAATCCATTCATAGAGTTAGACGCTCATGCGACGTGGCAAGGTGCGTGCTAAGCAACGAGCGAAGTGAATGGAAGTCTCGGATTTGGAATTCCACGACGGAATGTTGGGAATCTCACCTGCGATGAAACTCCAACGGCTCACCGAGTCACCGTTCCATCCGGAGAGAGCCATCCAGTTCGACAGCGCCGACGCATCTTGCATGCGAATTCTGATTGCCGACGATCAGCCTGACGTGCTCGCGGCTTTGCGGCTCCTCCTCAAAGGGGAGGGTTATGAAACCGAAGCCGCTCCTTCGCCGGCGGAAATTCTCAAGGCGCTGAGGTCCGGCAGGTACGATCTCCTGCTGATGGACCTGAACTATTCCTTGGACACCACGTCGGGACAGGAAGGCTTGAACTTGCTGAAGTCGATTCGATCGATTGACGGCACCCTCCCGGTGGTCGCCATGACTGGCTGGGCCACCCTCGACCTGGCGTTGGAGAGCTTGAGGGACGGCGTGTCCGATTTCATCCAGAAGCCGTGGGACAATTCGCGGCTGCTTTCCGTCCTGCGCACGCAAATCGACAAGGGTCGCCGCCTCCGCGAGGACCGTCGGCAGGAGCGCGAGGCCGCTCACCAGATGGAAGAAGCTCGAGAGATTCAGCTCGGGCTTGTGCCTCGGGAGATACCGAGCATTCCGGGATGCGACGTCGCGGTCACATGGCGACCTTCAGGTACGCTGAGCGGAGATTATTTTGACGTGCTTCGGTTCAGCGAGCGCCACTTCGGCATCTGCATCGCCGATGCGGTGGGCAAAGGCGTGCCTGCCGCCTTGTTGATGTCGAACATCCAGGCGATGGTAAAGGGCTTCGCGCAGAGCACGCTCCCACCGGCAGAGCTGTGTCAAAGACTCAATTCCTTCGTGTGCCAGACGATCACCTCCAACAAGTTCATCACTTTCTTCTATGCCCACCTGGATTCCGAGAAACGGACTCTCCAGTACGCCAACGCAGGTCACAATCCTCCAATTCTGGTTCGTCGGGACGGGTCTTTCGTGAGGCTGTCAACGGGGGGCGCGGTCCTCGGAGTGCGCTCCGATTGGCGTTACAACCAGGGCGAGATCGAGCTGAACTCGGGAGATCGGATCCTGCTCTTCACGGACGGTGTCTCGGAGGCCAGGGACCCGGCTGGGGAAGAATTTGGCGAAGGGAGATTGATCGAGCTAATCCTGAGCATGCCGGAAGCGAGCCCCCGGCTCCTGAAGCGGAAGATCATGCAATCGGTGACCGAGTTCAGTCAGAATCCGCTCGAGGATGATGCGACTCTGATAGCGATGAGGCTGGACTGATTTTCGGCAATCCCCCGGATCTCCGCTTCCCCCCGAACATCTCGTCGTCCCTGGAAATGGCCCAAGCTGTCTGCAGCTCCTTTCAATTCGCATCCTGGCTCATTTGCCTGCGGCGCTTCACCGACCCTGAGGCCGGGATACCGGATGGCCTGCTGTCGTGAGGTGGAGGGATGCGGTAGACTCTTGCTCCGCCGTACTACTATTCACGGTGCCGCGTGCGGCGAGATTGGGGGTATCGCGGTGGAGGCCTTCGTCATCCTCTCGTTGAAGGTCCTGGCTTTCTATCTGGGTGCCGGCCTCGGCTGGGCTGTGTGGTTTCACTTCAAGGGTCTGCGGCGAGTTGATCCTGGCATCGAAGGAGCGGGATTTCTATTTCGCATGTTCATCACCCCGGGGCTGGTAGCCCTGTGGCCGCTCATGGCGGCGAGATGTCTCGGCCCAGCCGGCAACCGGGAGATCCTGGGTGGCTCCGATTCTCCCGTGCCGGCCCGCGCACTTCGCTCGATTCACTTTCGTCTGGTCCAGCTACTCCTCTTGTTCATCCCTCTCGCCCTTGGGTTGGCTGTCACGCTTCGCCCTTCTTCGGGCCCTGGTCGCGCCGAGAGCCCTCCCGGAGTCCCGGTCTCCATTCCGGACCCCATAGGCTCCGCGACTCCAGGCCCTCCGGCTCCACCCATGACTCTGATGCCCGTCGCGCAAGGTCCCGAGGGCGCGGAGGTGGCAGCCAGCATGCGATGCGATTTCTCAGGGAACAAGGCTCACGTTCTCCTCTCCAGCTCGACCACACAAGAAACGGGTAGGCTGCTCTCTTCCTCGAAGCGCTCGACAGATGCTCATGCTCACCTTCCTGTGCGCCGGGGGCGCTGAACCGGTATGTCACTCCGCTACGCCGCAGTGGGCTGGACTCGTTTCAAGAAATCGTACGATCTGACCCTTGCCGCTTTCCTGGCACTCTTCCTCATCTGCTTCACGGTGACGACGCTCCTTCGCAGGCCGGAAGTCACGGTGGAGACTCTGTTGATTCGGGGCACGGCCCTGGCGGCTCTTGTTCTCCTGCACGTCGTTCTTTGTATCGGGCCGCTGGCGCGCCTGGATCGGCGCTTCCTTCCGCTGCTTTTCAACCGGCGGCATCTCGGCGTCACCATGTTCTTCCTCGCGCTGACGCACGCCGCGTTGGCGTTGGTCCAGTTTCATGCATTCTCCAGAACCAATCCGCTGGTGAGCCTTTTCACGGCCTACTCGAGGGAATACTCTTCGTTCATCGCTCGGCTGGGGGATTTGGCCCAATTTCCTTTTGAGCCGATGGGAGCGGTAGCGCTTCTGTTGCTGTTCCTACTGGCCTCGACCAGTCATGATTTTTGGCTGAGAAACCTGGGATCTTCGCTCTGGAAAGCAATCCATCTCCTGATCCTGCCGGCCTACGGCCTGACCGTGGCCCACGTGGCCTGGGGCTTCCTCCAATCGGAGAGAAATCCCGGCTACCTCGTGCTGCTCGGGATGGGAGTGGTCCTCGTGCTCGGACTGCACGGCACCGCGGGGTGGCGGGAATCGCGGAGGGATCGATTTCAGGCAACGATGGAGAAAAGCGGCTTGGTGCGCGCCTGCCGGTTGGATGAGCTTCTGGAGAATGTCGGGCACGTGGCCCGTTTGGGCGGCCGGCGCGTAGCGCTCTACCGAACCGGCGGCCGCATTTTTGCCCTTTCGAATGTCTGCCGGCATCAGGGTGGCCCTCTCGGGGAGGGGCGGGTTCTGGACGGCTGTATCACCTGCCCCTGGCATGGGTGGCAGTATCGGGCGGAGGATGGCACCAGCCCTCCTCCGTTCCAGGAGAAGGTCGGGACCTACCAAGTCCGATCCGACGGCGAGTTCGTATACGTGAATCCGCTCCCCTCACCTCCCGGCACGCCGCAGGAAGGGGCCCCAGCAGGCACTCCGCCCGCCACGGCACTGGGAGATTTTTTCGTCGGGTACCTGCCGCAGACCCCCGCGAAGCTATCTGGATTCCTGCGCCGAGTGGCCGCCGCGACCGGCGTGGGCGTCGTGGGAGCCGGCCTTGCTCTGGCTTCGCTCCAAGGCTCCCTGGGCGGGGGGGATTTCGAGTTCGGGACCAAGCGAGCCTTCGAGGGCACGCTCTCGGAATCGCCGGTTCCTCTTCTGATTCCCCCATCGACTGCCGGGGATGCGGACCGAAAATCCGCCGCATCCTCGACTCCCGAGCCCGCCACTGCCCCTTACGGCTCGGGTGGGCCGCTTCTGCTGGTCGGGCCAGGAAAATCCGCGATGCCTGGCTGGGCCCGCGGCCATGACGGCGAGGCGATCCGCTTCTCGGGGACGCTCATCCACCGGGAGGACACGGCGATGGTGGAGATGAACGACCCTGGCTCCTTCCAGGTGATCGAGCCGATTGGCGGCGCAGGCCTCGGTGCGCGCGACCTGGGGGTTTATGAGCTGATCGGGGAACTGGTGGACACCAAGTGCTGGCTGGGGGTGATGCGTCCCTCCACCGGCAAGGTGCATCGGGCCTGTGCCGTCCGGTGCCTCTCCGGAGGCGTGCCGCCCGGACTGGCCATTCGCGGGCAGGAAGGGAAGGAACGGCTGATTCTGTTGGCAGGCACCGAAGGACGAAGGCTCGAATTCGATCCACAGTGGGCCGGTCGCACCGTCCGTGCCAGAGGCATTCTTGAGAATCTCGGGAGCCTTCCCGTGCTCCGCACCGACCGCCTGGAGTTGCTTGGCAATACTCCCTGAGCCTCACAGGCCCGAAACTCATGCATCGGGATCCGCTGGGATTCCGGGAAGGCCACATTCGAGCAGTGGTTGCGATTCACCGATCAGTGAATCGTCTCGTCGCCTTCTTCGATCTCGACCTGCTCGATGTACTCGCTCATGAAGTCCTTAAAGGAAGCCAGGGCTTCATCCACCTTGGAGCTGATCTCGCGGGCCATCCGCCGCTTCTCGGTGAAGGGCAGAGAGCCGAAGCGCTCGTAGCGGGCCACCCGCTCGGGCAGGAGCTTGATGCGCTCGGAAAGCATGTCGAGAAACTTCACGATCTCCTCGCGGGACATTTCCCCCTTGAGGATGCGCTCCTTGATCACCGTCATGACCTTCAGGAGCGCCTCGTCCAGCTCTCGGAGCCTGTCGTCCAGATCGTGGTCTGCCATTCTGCCTACCGGACCGCCAGCAGCGTCTGGATGTCCGCCTCCAACTCGTCCCGAGGCACTTCGCCCACGTAGCTCTTAAAAACCTTCCCCTGCCGGTCCACCACAAAGGTGGTGGGAAGTCCCACGATGCCGCCGAATGCCTTTTCCGCCTGCTCGCTGGTCAGCAGCGACGCATACTCAATATGGGCCTCCTTGTCGAATCCGACAAGGGCTTTGGGATTTTCGTCCACGGAAATACCTACTACGGAGACCCCCTGGTCCTTGTACTTGCGATACAGCTGGTTAAGGCCTGGGATGGCCATGCGACAGGGAGGACACCAAGTGGCCCAGAAGTCGACCACTCGAATAGTCCCATCGAATTGTTTCAAGTCCACGCTCCCATCGCCGGTAGCCTTGGGCAACGAGAAGTCGAGTTTGACCAGCTGGGCATCGTCGCCCGAGCTATCGGCCGGCGTCGCGGAGGCGGCCCCTGATGCTCCGGCCTGCTTGGTTCCGCCGGCCGTGGTCGATCCTGAAGAGCAGCCCCATCCCAACAGCGGAACCGTGGCGAGCAGGAGGATTGATGAAGTCAGGAGGACTGGAGTACGTCGAAATTTGCTCATTTATTTGTCTCGACCTCAAAACTGAGGATGGATAGGCTCGGCGGCAGCGATGCGGGGTGCCGGTGCACCCGCGCGCGGATGGCCACGCGGGCCGGCGCTGCTGCCGGCAGCTCCTGAAGCAGGGCCCTCAGTTGTGCCCCCTCCAAAAGATCGAATTCCTCTTTGGCGCCGGGGACCTTGAACGTGAGGTGCCCGTTCGTCCCGCGAATGACCATTCCCCCGGCAGTGATCTCCTCATCTTCGTCCGGCTTGAAGCCGGATTGGATCAGCTGTTTCCTGATTCCCTGCAAGTCCAGGCTTCCTCCCGAGAGCGCTGAAGCCTCCAGGCGCCACGGTTCCGCGACCATGGTGGCCTGCGCCACGCCGGGCAGCTTCCCAATCAGCCGCTCGATGGTCGTGACGCACAGCGAGCACTGGATGCCTTCCACTCGGAGATCCACTGTTTCCACCGCGGCGGATGCACTGGAAAGGCCGCCCGCAAGAGCCAGACAGAACGGGAGAAGTTTCCTGGAGAAGTTGATACGCGACTCCCGGCCGGAGGATGGCGGTTGGACCGACTTAATTCTAAAGGAACCTCCCCCTCGATTCAACGAAGACAGAGAGTGTAAACTGTCTCGCCCTTGAGGATGGGAGTGCTCATCATTGGGAAAGCGGCGCCGCGCCAGAAAGCTCCAGAAGGATGAACCCTCGGGCAGGCCCGGCACCCAGGCATCCCTCCTACCCCCGCTGACCGTTCCTCCCTCCATGGACCGCATCGCCCTGGGCCTGATCCTGTTCCTGGGGCTGCTGTTGCGCCTCGCCTACCTGCTGGAGTACCGGGCCAAGAGCGTTTTCTACGGCCAGCTCATGCTGGATGCTCAGGTCTATGAGGACTGGGCCCGCCGGATCGCCGCGGGGGAGTGGCTCGACGGCGGCGTGTTCTACCACGCGCCTCTCTACCCCTACGTCGTCGCGCTTCTCTTCAAAGTGTTCGGCATCCGTTACCTTCCCATCTACATGCTCCAGATGCTCCTGGGCCTCGCCGTTCTCTTGCTTGTCTATCGCAACGGCAGGCGGTGCGCTGGCGGCTGGATCGGGATCGCCGCCGCTGGACTTCTCGTGCTCTACGCGCCGCTCCCCTTTTTCGAGACCAAGGTCATGTCCACTTCCCTGGCGCTGTTCTTGTCGACCCTGGCGCTGGCCGTGCTGGTGGAAGCCTGGGAGAGGGGGGGCGCTCTGGCGTGGCTGGTCGCCGGAGGACTCATCGGCATCACCGCCCTGGCCAACCCCGCTTCCCTGCTACTGGCCCCCTTCTACGCAGCGGGTTTGTTGTTTCGCAAGCATCGACTGCAAGAGGTCGTCGCGCTGGCCGCCGGGGCGATTCTGGCAGTGGCGCCGGCTACGCTGCATAACCTGGCACAGGGAGGCGGCTTGGTTCTCATCTCTTCCCAGGGCGGGATTACCTTCTACCAGGGGAATTCCCCCAATTCGCGGGGTCTTTACCGGGCGGCGGATGGTTTTTCCGGATCTCCTCTTACTCAGATGGAGGAGGAGAAGGCGCTGGCGGAAAAGGAGGTGGGACACCCTCTGCGTGCCTCGGAAGTCTCGAGCTTCTGGTTCGGGAAGGGGCTGAGAGTCATTTCCGCGCAGCCCGGAGCTGCACTGAACCTCCTGCAGCTGAAGCTGCTTCGCTGGTTCTCGAGCATCGAATACTCCACCGAGTACAGTCAGAGCATCGAGCGGGGGGAAGTGGCTACCCTGTGGATCCCGATTCTGCCGTTCGGATTCCTCGCGGTCGGTGGCTTTGCGGGAATCATTCTGGGATATCGAGCCTATCCCCGGCTCATGCCGGTCTACCTCTATCTCGCCGGTGCGCTTGCCCCTCCAATGATTTTCTACGTCTCCTCGCGCTACAGACTGCCGGCCGCGCCGGCGCTGGCTATTCTGACCGCCACCGCCCTGGAGCGAATCGTCGCGCGGCTTCGCTCCCGGGGCATCCTGGACGCGCTCCCGGCAATTCTAATCATTCTGATCGCTGGGACGCTCACTCTGGCCCCCTACGGGCGGGACCATCTCTACCAGGATGCGAACGTCCACTACAATGCCGGCAACCTGTTCTACGATCGGGGGGAATACGACGCCGCCATTGACCAGTACCGGCAGGCGCTCCAAGTGAATGATTTCGAGTACTACCGAATCAATCTCGGAAATGCCCTGACCCGCAAGCGACGCTATGACGAGGCGGTCGAGCAGTACCGGCTCGCCTCCCAGAAGCGTCCCACCTTCGCCAAGTCTTACATCCAGTGGGCCAAGGCGCTGGCGCTGCAGGGAAAGCTGGATGAAGCTCGCTCTATCTATCAGCGGGCCGTCCAGCTCAAGTCGCGCAGCCCGGAAGTGGAAGCGATGCTTTCCGGGACACCCAGGCCTTGAGCGCGCATTCGCAAGGAGCTTCACCCACCTCAGGCTCACGGCTCGCCACGCTCCTCTTCATCCTGCTGCTCCTCTCCGGCGCCGCGCTGAGGCTGGTCCATCTGGAGCGCAGGCCGCTGCACGGCGATGAAGCCGTGGGCGCGTCGCTCTCCTCCAAGGTGTCCAGCACCGGATCGTTCATTTACGAGTCCTCCAATCGGCACGGACCCTTCCAGTACCTCCTGGGAGGGCTGGT
>JAKEFJ010000018.1 GCA_022616665.1 Acidobacteriota bacterium | reverse complement strand
TTGCTACGCTCTGACGATCCTTGGGCCTCTGGTGGAGGAGTCGTTCGGCTGGCGGAAGGCTCTTTTTGTTTATACCTGTTGCGACATCGTCGCGTTTTCCGTGAGTGCGGCATTCAGCCAATCGACACCGAGCGTGGGAGCCTCCGGCCCTCTCTTCGGCTTGCTGGGCTTCGCCTTCATTTTCGGGAGGTTTCGTGCGGGGTCGCGGGGCAGGGCGGTTTCGCAGCAGCTGATGGGATTCATCACGCCGGCCATCGTGATGCTCTTCCTGCCTGGAATCGACAACGCCGCCCACATCGGAGGATTCCTGGCCGGGGCGGCGCTGGCCATGTTCGTGGATGCCGGAGAGCCTTACACGCCAGAGGCTCGCAGGCGCTGGGCGGTGCTAACGGTGCTGACGCTGCTGGTGCTGTTCGGCTCGTTCGCGATGATGCTTCTCGCCTATCCGCTGAATGTGAAACTCGTGACTGGCTGACCGAATCCTCTCGCCAGGTTCCTGCTTCACATCCCGGCCCACCCGATTTCCCCCGAGCTGCGTGCGCCTCCTGCAGTCAGGACTCCCGCCTATTTCTGATCGTCTTCGAGGACGTCTTCCACCCAGGTCGCCGCTGCCATCATGGTGGGAAGACCCAGTGTGGGAAGCGCCAGATAGACCGCCTGCCGGATCGCGGCCGGCTCCAGGCCAGCCTCCAGCGCCTTGCGCACGTGGGAGTGAAGCCCTCCCTCCAGGCGCGCTCCGGTGGAAAGGCCGATTTTCACCAGCGCCCGCTCCCTTTCGGTGAGCGGACCCGCCTGGGCGCAGGCCTCACCGAGTTTTTCGTAGGCCTCCATGATGGCTCTCTGGCTGGTCTTCATTTTCCTATAGGAACCGGGAAGTTCGGGTGCCATGGGGAAGTCTCCTTTCGAAAGCAAGCCCTCCGTCGCTGCCTCCGGCTGGTAAACGGAGTCGCGCTAGGGCGCTTTACTCCTGAAGCGTCTTCTGCCAATTACGAATGAGCCGCAGGGGCTCGGGATTTCCCGCTTCCGCGTATCTCAGCGCCAGGAAACGCTTGCCGTCGGTCGCGACGATGGGTCCCGCCAGCCCCGAGCGAGTCGAAACGTCTTTGAGCACGAGAGTGGGCTTGTCTGGATCGGGAGCGGCGCCGGTACCGAGACTCACACTCATGAGCCCCTCCTGGGTGTTGTAAAAGATCCTGGAAGCGTCGGGGCTCCAGAAGGGATCCGCGCCGACCCCAGAAGACACCTGCCACTTCTGGCGCGCGGCGGGGAAATCGGTCAAATAGACCTCCGGCCTTCCGGACTCGTTGGAGACCCAGACAAGCCATTTGCCGTCGGGTGAAAACGCCGCGAATCGCTCATCGAAGCGGCTCCCCAGAAAGATTTCGATTTTCTTTGGGCCTTTCAGGTCCACCGTGGCGATGTCGAAACCGCTTCCGGTCCGCTGGATCATTCCGACCAGATACCTTCCATCAGGAGACCAGTCCCTGACGAAGAAGGGAGACGATTCAAGCACTTGTTCCTGCTTGCCACCTCCCGAGGGGGACTGCAGCCAGGTCGTGCTCTTTCCCCACCCCGCCCCCGCGGAAGACGAGACCGCCATCTGATTACCGTCCGGAGAAAGAACCCCCATGATCGTCCCACTCATGTTCTGGAACGTGGACCGGACCGCCTGGCCCCGCGCCAGGTCCATGATCCAGAGATCCGAGCTGGTGCCATCGGCACTGCCTTGCACGAGAAGCGCCCGCTTCGCGTCGCCCCCGGTCCGCGCATCCCGATAGTAGCCAGGTTCTCCAAGAGGCTCGGGCTCCCTTCCCCCGGTATCAATCCAGGCAAGCTGTGTCTTGCGAGCCTGCCTCTTTCGAAACACGAGATCCCCCGTGTGCGAAAGAGTGAAATTCCCGAGGTCGCGGGGATTGAAGTACTCCAGGGACTCCGCGATGGGTGACGGCGATCCCTGCACCTTCCCATTGGCGGGATCCATGCGCTGCGCCACCAGGTTGCCGTCCCTCACGAAAAACAGGTAGCCATCGGCAAATTGCGGGTTGGAGGCCTGCTCGACGATTCTCTGGGCGTTTCCTCCGTCCAGAGAAGCCATCGCCACGTGACCGACCGGCTCGCCGACGGTCTCTCTCTCGGTGAAGAGGAAATTCTTGCCGTCGGGAAGGAAGTGCGGGTTTCGATGCGTCACCGACTCGCCGGGAATCTGCGTCACTGCCTTGGGAGTCCCCCCACCGTCCGAAACCTGCATGAGCGGCCCCTGGATGTCGGGGGCGAAGACGATGACTCCCGAGGCGCTCCAGGAGCCCCCGCGGCCATCGTGCGCCTCGCAGAGGATTTGCACCGGACCGCCTGCGCCCAGAACCTTGCGGAGCTTTCCATCGGCAAAAAATCCGATCCACCGGCTGTCGGGCGACCAGAAGGGGAAGGTCGCGCCTTCGGTGCCGGCCAGAGAGCGATACTCTCCGGTTGATAGGTTCCGGACAATCAGATGAATGGCACCGCCGTCCCGGCGGCCGACGATCACCAGGTATTTCCCGTCGGGAGAGAGCGCCACGGTTCCACTAAAGTTGATGATGCCAAGCTCGACGCCGCTGGGGAGTATCAGCTCGGCCCGGAGCGGCCGGCCCGTGTCCGTTTCGACCTGTCGTGATATCCACGACCAGCCGAGCAGCCCCGCGGCAACAATCCAGCCGCAAACAGCGGCTGCGATCAGCGCCCTTCGCTGCACGCGACGGGACGAGATGACGGCGGGGGCCGCCCCGGCCTGGGAACCTGCCTCGGCGACCCAGCGCAGCTGCCCGGCGACGTCCCGGGCCGACTGCCACCGGTCCTCCGGGTCTTTTTCGATGCATTTCCGAATCACATGATCGAGCAACGGCGGGGTCAGCGGTACCGCAGCGGAGATCGGCTCCGGCTGGGAAGAGACGATGGCGGCGATCAGGCTCGTCTTGGATTTGCCCGTGAATGCCTTCTTTCCCGTCGCCATCTCGTACAGGACTGCGCCCAGGGCGAAGATATCGGTCCTGGCATCGGCCTCCAGGCCTTCCAGCTGCTCCGGAGCCATGTACTGGAAGGTGCCCAGAATCGTGCCCTCCGCAGTCAGATGTCTCACCTCTGTCGGAAGGCTGGTCAGTCCGCTGATGATTCCGCCCCCCTCGGATGCCGTGCGGGCCAGACCGAAGTCCAAAAGCTTCGCTCCCGACCGGCTCAACATCACATTCTCAGGCTTCATATCCCGATGGATGATGCCGCGCCGGTGCGCGGCGTCCAGCGCATCGGCAATCTGCGCGCCGTAGCGCAGAACTTCGGGCAGGGGAAGAGGACCTTTCTTGATTCGATCGGCGAGGGATTCGCCCTCGACCAGCTCGAGGACAAGATAGTGCAATGCCGAGCCGGTGGGGCCTGCCTGCTCCCCAGAAGCTTGCGGCGATGGAACCTCGCCCACATCATGCAAAGTGCAGATATTCGGATGATTCAGTGAGGAGATGACCTTGGCTTCGCGCTCGAAGCGCGCGCGGAACTGCTCGTTGAGCGCCAGCCCGGCGGGGAGGATCTTGACCGCCACCTCCCGGTCCAGCCGAGTATCCTTCGCCCGCCAGACCTCTCCCATCCCGCCGGCGCCCAGCGGCGACAGGATTTCATACGGACCGAGCCGAGTTCCAGGCTGGAGATTCATGGGCTCGAAGTATAAGCGAAAAGCTGGAACTGCGAAGGGACGAGAGCGGCTTGAGCGAATCCCTGCGAAGCGGTAGACTAAGCGCGGTTTTTTCAAACCACTCGAGCCTGCAGGAATCCCGAAGGGGAGCGCCCTGGGCCGAAATCCGGGGTGGAGGATTTGGGGTGCCCGAAGTTGGAGGCGGTCCAGTGTCAGGTCGGGGGCGTGTTTCCCCTGTAAATAGTTGAAGTTGTGGGAATAATGATGGCCGTGAAAACGATTCTTACTAAGGAGCGGATCCGCTCCCTGAGGCTCTCCGATCCGGCCCGGGTGAATCCCGACACCTCGCTGGCGGAATCCATCAAGGCGATGCGGTGCGCCGCCATCGGTTGCGCCGTCATTTGCGAGGGGCGCAAGGTGGTCGGCATCCTCACCGAGCGGGATGTCCTCAATACGATTGTCGGCGCCGATGTAGATTTGCGCCTCCCGGTTCGGGAGTTCATGACCTCCAAGCCGGGCACGCTTCACCCGGAAGATACCCTGGCGGAGGCGATTCGACTCATGACCGTAAAAGGGTACCGGCACATTCCGCTCACGGACGGTGAAGGACACGACGCCGGCGTGGTCTGCGCGAAGGACATCATCGAATACATCGCCGAACACTTCCCCGCGGAAGTCGTCAATCTGCCTCCGCGGCTGCATCAGGTGATGCGGAAGCGAGAAGGCGGCTAGGGAGACAGAGACGAAGTGAGCACGCAGCTGGAAGTGAAGCCACCGAAGGCGCACGTCGAAGATTTGGAGACCGTCGTCATCCGATTCGCCGGCGATTCGGGCGACGGCATGCAGCTGACCGGCAGCCAGTTCGCCGACACCACGGCCATCCTGGGGAACGATCTGGTCACCCTGCCTGATTTCCCGGCGGAGATTCGCGCGCCGGCAGGGACCCTGCCGGGCGTCAGTGGCTATCAGATCAGCTTTTCCTCCCAGGACATCCGCACTCCCGGGGATGCGCCCGGGGTGCTCGTGGCCATGAACCCGGCGGCGCTGAAGACCAACCTTGCGGATCTGGAAGACGGCGGCATTCTCATCGTGGACACGGACGCCTTCACCCAGCAAAACCTCAACAAGGCCGGCTACAAGAGCAATCCTCTGAAGGACCAAAGCCTGGCCGGCTACCGGCTGTTCGAGATTCCCCTCACCACGCTGACGCTGCGCGCCATCGGCGAGACGACGCTGGGCACGCGACAGGCCACCCGGTGCAAGAACTTCTTCGCCCTGGGGCTCGTCTTCTGGCTCTATGAGCGACCGGTGGAACACACGGAGAAATGGATCCAGGACAAGTTCAGGAACAATGCCGAGGTGGCGCGCGCCAACATGGCCGCGCTGCTGGCCGGGTACAACTACGCGGAGACCACGGAGATCTTCACGACCCACTACCGGGTCACGAAGGCGAAGCTGGCGCCGGGAACCTATCGCAAGATCACCGGCAATGAAGCCACCGCCATCGGGTTCGTCACGGCAGCCATGCTGGCCAAGCGCCCGCTCTTCTACGGGTCGTATCCCATCACTCCCGCCAGCGACATCCTGCATGAGCTTTCCCGCTACAAGAACTTTCCGATCAAGACGTTTCAGGCTGAGGACGAGATTTCGGCCATCGGCGCCGCCATCGGCGCCTCCTATGGCGGCTCGCTGGGCCTCACGGGGACCAGCGGCCCCGGAGTGGCGCTGAAGAGCGAGGCCATCGGCCTGGCGGTCATGACCGAGCTGCCGCTGGTCATCATCAATGTGCAGCGCGGCGGTCCCAGCACCGGGCTTCCCACCAAGACCGAGCAGGCGGATCTGCTGCAAGCCGTGTTCGGCCGCAACAGCGAGTGCCCGGTGGCGGTCCTGGCGCCTGCCACGCCGGCGGAGTGCTTCACCCTGGCCATCGAGGCGATCCGGATTGCCACCCGCTACATGACTCCCGTCTTTTTCCTCTCCGACGGCTACCTGGCCAACGGCGCGGAGCCTTGGTGCATTCCGGACCTCAAGGATCTGCCGCAAATCGAGGTGAAGTTCTACGCCGACAAGGCCACCTTCCAGCCCTACCGGCGCGATCCGAAGACGCTGGCGCGTCCCTGGGCCATCCCCGGCACGCCCGGGCTGGAGCACCGCGTCGGGGGCCTGGAGAAAGAGGACGTTACCGGGAACGTCAGCTACGATCCGATCAACCACGAGAAGATGGTGCATCTGAGAGCGGAGAAGATCGCCGGAATTGCCAACGACATTCCGGATCTGGAGGTGTTCGGCCCCGGGGAAGGCAAGGTGCTGGTGCTGGGCTGGGGAAGCACCCACGGCTCCATCACCACCGCCGTGGAGAAGCTGCAGCGAGCGGGGGCTTCCGTATCCTCCGCCCACCTGCGGTACCTGAATCCCTTTCCGCGCAATCTGGGAGAGGTGCTGCGCCGGTTCGAAAGGGTCCTCATCCCGGAGCTGAACCTGGGTCAGCTCCGCCTGATGATCCGCGCCCGCTACCTGGTGGACGCAATAGGCCTCAACAAGATCCAGGGGAAGCCTTTCAAGGTCTCCGAGATCGTGGGCAAAATCGAAGAATTGCTGTGAGGGAGAGCTGATGCCTCAGACTGATTCCACGGGAGCGGGGCTGCTGGAGCCCCCGAAGCTGACGAGGCAGGATTTCGTCAGTGA
>JAKEFJ010000178.1 GCA_022616665.1 Acidobacteriota bacterium | reverse complement strand
CCCGTCGTTCGTCTCATCAATCCCGGCGCCACCGCCGGAGCGGATATCACCATCACCGCGCAGAGCGTGATGCGCAACGAATAACCATCAGGTGCCGGGACCCCTCCGAAAGGGGCCCGAGCTTCAAGGAGGCAGAAACGTGAGAAGGATTTTCGTCATCGGCATTCTGATTCTGGCCATCGGCTCGGGCGGAGCCGCCAGCATCCTCACCTACCGGATGCTCAAAAGCCGTCAGCTCGCGGCCATGGATTCCGGCAACAAACCCGCCCCCACCTTCCCGCTGGTGGTGGCGACCACGAAGCTCCCCTACGGAAGCATGCTCCAACCCGAGCATGTGAAGACCGTGGAGTGGGCCTCGACCGTGCGACCCGAAGGCTCCTTCTCGGATCCCCAGGCGGTCATCGGACGCGCCATCCTGGATCCGGTGGTCCCCGGCGAGCCCATTCTGGAGTCGCGCCTGGCGCCCAAGGACGCCGGCAGCGGCCTGGCCAGCGTGATCCCCAAGGGGAAACGCGCGGTCAGCGTGCGGGTCAATGAGATCATCGGCGTCGCCGGATTCGTTCTGCCGCGCACCCGGGTGGATGTGGTGGTCAGCGTCAATCCCGGTGGCGAGAAGGGCAAGAGCGCCAGCAAGATGATTCTCCAGAACGTGGAGGTGCTGGCCGCCGGACAGAAGATCGAGCAGGACGAGGAAGGCAAGCCGGAGACGGTGAACGTCATCACCCTGCTGGTGACCCCGGAAGACGCGGAAAAACTGACTCTCGCCAGCCACGAGGGAGACCTTCAGCTGGCGCTGCGCAACAGCCTCGACCTGGATCCGGTGACCACGAAGGGCGTGCTTCTTTCGTCCCTGGTGCACGGCGCCCCCGTCGCGGCCCCCGCACCGCGGGCGAGCCGCCCCGCTGCTCCCAAACCCTCCCCGGACACCGTCGAGGTGATCCGCGGAAATAAGCGCTCAACGGAGAATTTCTAACATGAACAACAACCGTCGTTCCCCTCGTCCCGTGACCCGGAAGCTGACCGTGCTCGCCCTGAGCCTTGTCCTGGCCGTGACCTGTCTGTCTGCCCGGTCCCAGGACGCCACCGCCCCCTCGGTGACGCTGCGCTCCGTGGATGCCCAGCCGGCCCCCGATGGAAGCGGCACCTGGGTGACTTTCCACGGCAACAATCCCCTCCCCTACTCCCTCTCTCCCGTCGAGGGGGGGACCTGGTCGATGACCATGGACGGGGTGGACTGTCGTGAAGTCTCTCAGGAAATGAGCCTGGGAACGGCGGAGATGGGTCGCATGGTCATTCACCCCGTCTATGGCGCCCAGGGCCGCCCCGCGACCCGTGTCGAGTTCATGACCATGGAAGGCTCGGATCGCAGAATCCGCCTGGACGGAAACGATCTGGTGGTTCAGGTGACCCCTGGCAAGCCCGCGGCGACGACTTCCACACCTGCGCCGGAGCCGGCGGTCGTCCCTGAGGTGGCCACCTCGACACCCAGCGTGGTGCCGGCCCGGTCTGCGTCATCCGCGACAATGACCCGCGCGAGTCTCGGCCCCAACAGCGCCCCGGCCCAGGATGAGGGCGGCTCCTCCGATGACCTGGTGGTGTCGAGCGGCAAGTCCATGACCCTGGATCTGCAATCGCCGGTGACCCGGGTCTCCGTGTCGAATCCGGCGATCGCCGATGCGGTAGTCGTCTCCAGCCAGCAGCTGCTCATCAACGGGCTCACCCATGGCTCGACGAGCCTCGTGCTCTGGTTCAAGGGCGGAACCTCGAAGTCCTACAACCTTACGGTCCAGATGGACACCGCCGCCCTGGGACGGCGATTGAAGGAGTTCTTTCCCGACCAGGACATCGAGGTGGGAGCTTCCAAGGACACGGTGGTCCTCTACGGCACCGTCTCCAAGCCCGAAATCGGCGAGAAGGCGGTGAAGCTGGCCTCCGATTACACCGGCAAGGTCATCAACAACCTGTCCTATCCGCCCGAGGGGCGACAGCAGATCATGCTGAAGATCATGTTCGCCGAGATCGACCGCGATGCCATGACGGAGCTCTCGGCCTCCCTGGTCCGCTTCGACCCGCTGAACCCGCGGGGCGATCACGAAGGCCTGAGCACCACGGGACGCCCGGGCGCCAGCGGGAATTTCGCCAACGACCCCGTGGGACCCAACTTCAACTATGGCGAAGCCATCAACATCTATGGCTTCAGCTTCCGGGACAAGTGGTCGGCATTCATCACCGCTCTCAAGACCCGCGGCCTCGCCCAGGTGCTTGCCGAGCCGACCCTGATCACCGCGGACGGCCAGAAGGCATCGTTTCTGGCGGGCGGAGAGATTCCCATCCCCGTGGCCCAGGCCGGCGCCGGCTTCACCTCGGTGACCATCGAGTGGAAGCAGTTCGGGATCAGCCTGGCGTTCACGCCGACCGTCCGGGACAAGGACACCATCGTCATGAGAGTAACCCCGGAAGTCTCGTCCCTGGACTTTGCCAACGCGATCATCCTGGGCGGCTTCCGCATTCCCGCCCTCAGGGTGCGCCGCACCGATACGGAGATCGAGCTGAAGGAGAATCAGAGCTTCGCCATCGCCGGGCTGTACTCCTCGGAGCTGGCCCAGACCAAGAAGAAGATCCCGCTTCTCGGAGACATCCCCGGGCTCGGGTACCTGTTCCAGAGCAAAAACCTGCAAAAAGCGAAGACCGAGCTGCTCGTGGTCGCCACGCCCATGTTCGTGAAGCCCAATGCGCCGGGGCAGGCCCCGCAGCCCCCGGCTTTCCCCCAGAGCTTCGACCTGGAGAAGCCCAAGAAGCACAGCAAGCTGGACACCCCGGCCCCGGTGGCCGAGCCCAAAACCAACGCCCCCATGGCGGCGAAATAGCCGGACGCCGGCGAAGGAGCGAGGTACACCATGTCCATCCAACGCAACGATGAAAAAGGCGCCACGCTGGTGTTCGTGGCCCTGGTGATGCTGGTGCTTCTCGGAGCCGCGGCTCTGGCCATCGACGCGGGCATTCTTTACACCGCCCGAGCCCAGTGCCAGAACGCCGCCGACTCCGGAGCGCTGGCCTGTGGCGGGCGCATGATGGCCTTCAGCAACCTGAACCCCGGCGCTGTCAATCAATCGAAGGCCGAAGGCGTGCTGTTTGCCAACCAGAACAAGGTGCTCTCCACCCCCGTGGCCATCAACAACGGAGATGTCACGATCGACGTGAACCTGAAGCGCTGCCGTGTCTGCGTCCCCCGGACCCAGGCCCGCGGCAATCCGGTCCCGACCTACTTCGCCCGGATCTGGCGCAATTCAGTGGATGTCTCGGCCTGCGCCACGGCGGAGGTGAGCATCGGGAACACCGCCAACTGCATCAAGCCCTGGGCCCTGCCCGACGCTTTCGACGATGCCAATAGCAACGGGCAATACGACGCGGGGGAGTATTACGAAAAGGGCGTCACCTCCTACGGAACCAACTACCGTAGCAACGGCTATGATGTGGGCGTTCCCCTCGTGGTCAAACAGGCCGATCCCGACGGCGCCATCGCTCCGGGCCAGTATTTCCCGATCGATCTCCCCATCCCCAACTCCCCCGACACGGGAGGCGATCGCTACCGGGACAACATCTCCACCTGCAATTCCACTCCGGTGAGCATCGGCGACCTTCTGTACACGGAAAACGGCAACATGATCGGCCCGACCAAGCAGGGCGTTGAGGACCTCGTCGCCCAGGATCCCGGCGCCTATTGGGACAACTCAAGCAACCAGATCGCCGGCAGCGCCTACGGCGCCACCGGCAGCCCGCGCATCATCCGGATCCCGTTCTTCGATCCGCGCAATCCCCCCACATCGGGGAAGCAGACGGTCGAGGTGACCAACATCGCCAGCCTGTTCCTGGAAGGCATCGACAGCAACGGCACGGTTCAGGCCCGAATCATGCTTACTTCCGGGAGCGACGTGGGCACAACTCCAGGTGCACTTCAATTTGTGAGGCTTGTCGAATGAAGACATCCAAGATGCCGCAGACCGAGCTCTACGTCGTCAGCGATCGACCCGCCTTCCTGAACGAAGTCGTGAAGGCGGTGGGGGAACCCGAAGGGATCGGCGTGAAGTCCCTGGAGGCCCCGGCTCGCCCCTCGAGTCTGAACGTCTGCCTTTCCGCTCTCGAGTCGAACCCGACCTGCGTCCTGCTGGTGGATGCCGAAGGTGATTCCGCCGCGGCGCTGTTGATGGTGCAGGAGCTGTTCGACCGCAAACCCACCCCCCGCATCTTCGTGACGGGACACTCGGGAGATTCGGAGCTGATGCTGCGCGCACAGCGCGCCGGCGCCGGCGAATTCCTCACTCTCCCGTTGGAGCATCGCCACCTGCTGGAGGCGCTGCACCGCCTGTGGAGGCGCCTGACCCCCGAGGCCCCGGCGCAGCGCAACAAGCGCGGCCGGATCTTCACCTTCCTGGGCACCAAGGGAGGCTGTGGCGCCACCACGCTGGCCACCAACCTGGCGGTGAGCCTGGTGGGAAGCGGGCAATCCACCCTGCTCGTCGACCTCGATCTTTCGGCGGGTGATGCGGCGCTGCTGCTGAACCTGAGCCCCACCTTCAGCGTGAGCGATGCCGTGGCCAACACGCACCGGATGGATCGGGAGCTGTTCAACGGCATGGTTCTCAAGCATGTCTCGGGCCTGGAAGTGCTGGCGGCCACCGAGAACCCCGACAAGGCGGCGGTAACCGATCCCACCCGGGTTGCTCAACTCCTCAAGTTCGTGCGCGAGCAATACGACTGCGTGGTGGTGAACACCGGCACCCTGGCCGATCCCGCCACCCAGGCGTCGCTCACCCAGGCCGACCTCATCCACGTCGTGACCACCCTGGACCTGCTGGCCTTGCGCCGCGCCCAGTGGTGCCTGCGCAGGCTGGAGCAGGCGGGGATCGGAAGCGAGCTGATCCGGTTGGTAGTGAACCGCTACGACAAGAATCCCTACATCACCCGGGACGAGGCGGAAACGGTCCTGGAGCGGAAAGTGGCCTGGACCGTGCCCCTGGACACCCGGTCCATCCCCGAGGCCCTCAATGACGGGATTCCGTTCGTGAGCCGCAATCGCAACGGACTTTCCACTTGCTTCGAGAACTATGCGATGTCTCTGGCCCCTAACGGGGGATCTCCGGCATCCCCCCACACGCGCAAGAAGGTCCTGGGAATCTTTCCCAAGGGAATGGCCCGCATCTCGCACCATGGAGCCTCGGCCTGAGCGGCCGTAGAAGGAGGAGCGCATGAACAGCACGACCGATCTTTCCGCGGTTCCGACCACTTTAGAGTTCCAGCAGCTCAAGGCCCGCCTGCATCGGGAGGTCCTGGATCGTCTCAACCTGGAATCGCTGCAGCAGATGGATCGCGAGACGGCCACCCAGGGAATCCGATCCCTGATCACCGATCTCATGAACCAGCAGATGACTCCCCTCTCCACGGCGGAGCGGCGGGTCATCATGGACGAGATTCTGGATGAGAT
>JAKEFJ010000177.1 GCA_022616665.1 Acidobacteriota bacterium | reverse complement strand
TGGAGGAGCACAGGGAGGAACAGCAGGACACCAAGGGACACGAAAGCGGCGGTTCGGGCTGGATGAAATGGGTGAGACTCGGCGGCGGGGTCTTCGAAGGGCTTTCGCCTCAGACTTCTCAGACAGCTTAAGGCCAAGTAAAGCCAGGATCCAAACAGCATGCAGAGGCCGGATTGCACCAGGATCCGCGGCCAGTCGACTGGAAAATAAACGACCCGGGTGACGTCGAAACGGGCATTCTGTGGAATCTCGGCAGCGAGCCGCAGGAGAAACAGGCCACTCAGGGCGAGGAACGGCAGGCCCAGGCCAAGGATCAGGACTCGCCCCGGGCGAGGGTTGCGAGAACCGGCCAAGACCCGCCCCACCCAGGCGGCCAGAAGCGAGATCAATAACGCGGTAATGAACAAGTCTGCGGGCGATCGGAACAGGGGGGCGGCGAGGGAACTGCCGAAGAGGCGGGAGCCGAAGATATCTCGTTCCTGCAGCACCCAACGCATGGGGAAAAGCACCACTCGGGTGAGGGCCAGGAGCACGGCACCAAGGGCGAAGGGAAAGAGCGCGGAGTTGCCCTCCCTTGATACGGCAAGGCGAAAGGCGAGTTGAGAGAGCGCCAGCAGTGCCAGACACGAGAGCGCGATTCCCAGGAGCTGATAAGTGCTTCGGGATTGCAGGAGGCCCGCCTCGGAGGGGCGGTCACGGAGGGTGACCACGATGAGGGTCTGCCCGGAGCCGTCTTGAAGCGGCAGGTAGAGCGTGGCCTGGCCGGGAGCGATTCCATGGCGTGATCTTCCCTTGCGGGAAGCTTCGAGATCGGGAGCGCCATCCGGCGGGACCAGGGGAGAGAGCGACCCAAGCTGCACGCTGTCTCCGTCCACCCCTCTCCGGAGAGAGGGAAGCTCGAGAAGCGGGGCGGACTCCAGGGGCGATTGGAGCAGGTACTCCGACGTGAAGGTCCAGAGTTTCCGAACCGGAGTGGAGGCGACCAGAATCACCGAGGCGCCCTTCGTCACCAGGGCCAGCGATGGCTGCGCGGATGTTGATACTCCTCCCTCAGCCAGCGCAGTTCTGCCCGCCCAGGAGTCCGGTGCTCCCCCTTGCCACAGGGTCCATCCGTAGCGCTCCTGGTCGGGTTGCGTCCTGGACAGGAGCTCCTGCAACCGGTCAAAGCGCGCGATTCGCTCCAGGGGGAAGTTCTTCGAGAGCTCGTCGGCTGGGCGGGTGAGTCCCCCGAGGAACTCCTGAAACTCATGCTGAATTCTACCGGCCCGGTATTCCAGGCGGCGCGTTCCGCCACGGGTGTCCGAGACGAGTTCCTGACGCGAGACGAAATGGTAAGCCAGGGCGATGCCGAGGAGCAGGATCGCCAGCGTCACACCGGAGAGAAAGACGGTGCGCGCCCGACCGCCGCTTTCCGATTGGCCCTTCATCACCCAGGGCAGGCAGAAGGCCAGCGCCAGGCTGACTCCGAGCTGGGGGAGGGAAAGGAGGACAAAACCGGAAGCCAGATCCAGATGAAGGAGGAGCAGCAGTGCCAGGAGAGTCAGAGCCGAGGCGAGGGAGATCCGCGGGAGGGCTTTCCCCGGCTTCGGGGCCCCGCTAGGGAACGTCTCTGACTTCCTTGAGAATCCAGCCACCGTCTCTCCGGATGAGGGTGAAAGAAATCTCGACCGTCCGATCCTTGGACTTGCCGGTCCGGTAGGTCCAGCGGGCGACGGGGGCAATTCGGGAGACATCCGGGGGAGGGTCCGTCCCCTTCACAAAATTGAAGCGGATGGTGATCCGGGTGCGAAATACTTCCTCGATCAAGAGGCAAACCTGGTCCCCGCTGTAATAACCGTCCTCGAATCCCAAGCTGGGAGAGGAAAGGTAGATCTTTTCGCCCCGGCTTGCCAACCTCCGGAGTCCTTGGGTGTTCTCCTGGCGAAACACGCCTTCCAGTGTCTCCAGGGGTTCCAGAGGAGCCGGCCTGGTGGCAGCTGTCGAGGCTTCCGTCAAGCTGAGCAGAAGGACTGGAAGAACCGCCAGCACGAGTTCCTTCACTCAATCTCCAACTCACTTCAAGCGTTGAAGTTATGCTAGACTCTCGATTCCTGCCCGTCAAGGAGCGCATCCTCCATGCAGGCACATGGCAAATTGGGAAGCGCCCTCCTCTCTGCGACCCTAGCTCTCCTGGGATGCCAACACGGATCTCAAGAAGATTCCCTCGCTAGGGAGCGACTCCTCCAACACGTCGGCAAGCTCGCCCGCGAAATAGGTCCTCGCCCTACCGGATCCGCCGGGGAGGCGCGCGCCCGCGAGTATATCCTCCAAAGCCTCGCGCAGGCGGGTGTCGCTGCCAGGGAAGAGCCCTTCCGGGAGACGCGGATCAGCGATACGACGGATCTGGTGACTGATTCGGCCAACGTGGTTGGCATCCTCCAGGGGGAGGGCTCCGGCGCCATCCTGTTGGGAGCCCACCACGACAGTCGCAATGCATGCTGTCCTGGAGCTTCGGACGATGCCTCGGGCGTGGCGGTGCTTCTGGAGACGGCGCGTCGGCTGGCTCGCAGCCCGCACCGACACACCCTTGTATTTGCCAGCTTTACCGGCGAAGAGAGCCTGGGGCTGCCCGGTTCCAGGCAATTCCTGGCCAGCTGGAAAGGACCGCCCCTCTTGGCCGCGATCACACTGGACTTCGTGGGCACGGGTCAGGTATTTGTCGCTCCCTTCCCGCGCCCACCAGAATTGTGGGCCAGCCGGCTGCTCGCCAGGGCCGAAGCCGAGGCGATGACGGGCAGAGTCCTGTTCGATCCCTGGCTCGTAATCGTCCCGAGGCTGCTGCCGCTGCCATACGGCGCCGATCATGCCTCGTTTTTGGAGGCTGGAGTCCCGGCCTTCAACTTGAGCTGTCAGTTTCCGGCCTGGACCTATCACACCTCCGAGGATGTGGCGTCCCGAATCGACAAGGACACCCTCTTCGCCAGTCTGGAGCTGGTCGCCAGGATGATCCGAATTCTGGATGAGGGTTCGACTCCAACGGCCGATGCAGCTTCCGAGTATCTCCCCTTGCCGATAGGGGGCAGCGCCCTGTTTGCGCCGGGTTGGATGCTCCGCGCAGCAGGGGCCATCCTCGTATTCCTCGCGGTGTGTCAGTTGTTGCGTCACTGGCGAGAGGTACTGCGCCCAGCGGCTTGGGTGGAGGCGATCTGGGTCCTGCTCGCGGCCATTCCGTTTACCGCGCTGGCCGTGTCCGGCGGATTCGCCATGGAGTCGCTGTTGGGGTTCCTGGCAGGAGTCCGACACCCATGGTCGGCACATCCCACCTCCCACCTGGCGGGGGGGCTGTTGGCAATGTCGGCTACTTCTTGGCTTGCGACGGGGGTATTTCGATTCGTCCGGCCGTCGACCCGCCCGGGTCCCTACCTGACGATGGCAGTTCTGCTGCAGATGGTTCTGGCAGGGAGCCTTGCCGCGCTGGGTCGCCACGATATCGCTTTTGGGTTCTGGCTTGGAGCCGCCGGAATGCTGGCGGCCTCCTTTTGCGTTTCACCCATTCGCAGGCTGGCCTGGGGAATCCTGGGTGTTGTCTGGACTCTGCCGATCCTTTCGGCGACGGCCTACCGGATGTTCTTGGAGCTCTCCGGTGCCTCCCTTCCACCCCTCACCCTGGAAGGGGTAGCTCTGGCCGTGGCACTGCCGTGGTTTCTGTTCATCGAGCATCTGCTGTGCTTACCCGAAGTCTTGCTGGATCGACGACCTCCAAGACTCTGGAGCCCGGCCGTGGGAGGATGCCTCCTTGCCGTGACCGCGGGAGCCGCCCTGCTGAATGCCACCCGCCCTTCCTACGATTCCAACCACCGGGCGGTTGTGGAGGTTCGAGAAACGGTCGACATGGCGCGGAAACGCGTCGAGGCCTCCTTTTCTTCGTCGGAGTCCCTGAACGAGGTGCGCGCCGAAGGGTGGAATCCCGCCCCCCTCCCCGATGCTCTCTGGACCCAGATCACCATTGGGTGGGAGCGGATTCAGCCGCCGGACCTGCAGGTCGATTCCGAGGAAGGGCTGGGTGAGACGGTGTTGCGATTGCATGGGAGTCTGCTGGGTTCGCCGAGAATCACCAGCCTGATGGTCCGAGGGGACCACCCGTTCCAGGTGATGCGAGGCGGCGTTTGGGAGGAAACCAAGAAGTACCGACGAGTCAATCTCCCCAACGCGAGGGAGATTCACGAAGAGATCCGTATCCGTCGTTCCGACGGAGATCGCCTGGAATATGAAGGCGAGGTCTCGGGGGACGACGATCTTCTGGGGCTGAATCCGAGGGCAGCTGATCGAGTGTTTCGCTTCTCCTCGAAGGTGCGGCTCGCGGGCAGGCTACCTTGAGGCGGCAGGATCCTCCTATGGATGGCTCTGCGACGCCTCTGTTATACTTGCGCCCCTCATGAAACCTCCACAGAAGCCAGAGCTTGTAAGGGGCGGTCTTTCGACCGCCGGGCGTGAAGCGGATCGCGGAGAGCCTCCTGCGCACGAAGAGTGCGGGGTGCGACCGGATGGGAGGCTCGATACGGTGGGGTTTTTTTGTCCGATTCCCATCATCAAGACCAACGCCAGGATTCGTGGCATGCAGGAAGGGGAAACTCTCGAAGTCATCTCGGATGACCGGGTGATCCTGGTGGATTTGCCCAATTGGTGTCGGGGCACGGGGCATGAGTATCTCGGCTACCTCGAGGATGAACGGGAGATTCATCTGTTCGTGAAGAAACGCGGACGCAAGGCATCGCCATCTCAGGGGAAAGAAAGAGAGAGCCTGAAATGAAAACCTCCGAAGGAATCAAGGCCCTGGGGCTCATCTCCGGCGGACTGGATTCAACCCTCGCGGCAAAGGTGCTCATGGAGCAGGGGATCGAGGTTCACGGGCTGAATTTTTCCACCGGCTTCTGCTCCAACGATCAGCGCCGAGCCCTGGGTCGAGCGGGCGAGGAGCCTCACCGGCTGCGCAACGAGGCCCTGAGGGCGGGAGCGGATCTTGGCATCGAAGTGGAAATTGTGCCGGTGGAAAAGGACTATTTCGGAATCGTCGTGAATCCCAAGTTCGGTCACGGCGCCCACATGAATCCGTGCATCGACTGCCGCATCTTCATGCTCAAGAAGGCGAAGGACCGTATGGATCAGGTGGGGGGCCATTTCCTGTTTACCGGAGAAGTGTTGGGACAGCGCCCCATGTCCCAGCATCTGGCGGCGCTGCAGACGATCGAGAAGGAAGCGGGATTGGAAGGACTGCTGCTGCGCCCGCTTTCGGCGCATCACCTTCCCGAGACCATCCCCGAGAAAAAAGGGTGGGTGGACCGGGCTCGGTTACTGGCCATCGCGGGACGCTCCCGCAGAGGCCAGCTGGCGCTTGCCCAAACCTTCCAGATCGCCGAATTCCCGCAGCCTTCCGGCGGGTGCTGCTCGCTCACCGACGATACGTTTTCCCGGCGCCTGCGGGACGTCCTGGACCACCAGGTGCCATTCGAGCCAGGGACGCAGGATCCTGTGTTGCTCAAGGTGGGACGCCACTTCCGGGTCTCTCACCAGGTCAAGTTGGTGGTGGGGCGGGACGAAACAGAGAACCAATTCCTGGAACGGCTCCGCCGGGGACGATGGTGTTTCGAGGTTCCTGATGCCGGGAGCCCTCTGGTTCTCGTTCAGGGGGAGCCGGACGACGAGCTGCGCAAGCTGATTGCAGCCATCGCGGCGCGCTACTCGTCGCGTCGGTCGGAGCGTTTGGTGGAAGTGCAAGCGAGCAAGGACGAACGGTCCGAAATGATCCGGGTAGCGCCTGCTGCCGATACCTTTTTGGAGCAGTGCCGCATCTGAAATCCCGGAAGTGAGACGTGGTACAATCCGCTTCGCCGCGGAGCGATTCTGCGGACCTTGAGTCCCGTGGGGCGTTAACTCAGCGGGAGAGTGCTATCCTCACACGGTAGAAGTCGCTGGTTCAAATCCAGCACGCCCCACCATTGCTTCCTCGTTTCCCACTCTTAGACTGAAAAGGCGCTCACCGCTCGCTTCAGGAAGCGAGACCGGGGCCCCTATCCGGCTCGATCCGAAATGCCCTGGTCCAGACCCAGGAAGCCTGCCGAGTTCTGAAGCGCCTGAAGCACGAACCCGATGTGCTCGCTTAGTTCGACTTGCAGCGCGCCGGCGCCGGATACGATGTGCTCCCGATCCACCCCTCGCGCGAAATGCTTGTCCTTGAGCTTCTTGAGTACCGAGGATACCTTGACCTCGGACAGGGTCCGGCCAGGCTGCACCAGGGCGCAGGCGACCAGAAAGCCGCACAGCTCGTCCACGGCGAAAAGCGCACGCTCCATCGGGGTGACTCGCTCGACTCCCGTGTACGGCGCGTGCGACAGGATCGCCCGAATCAGCGCTTCGGGATAGCCTGCGGCGCGCAGCAGATTGGCTCCGACGTAGGGATGCTCCTCCTGGGAAGGATGCGCTTCATAATCGAAGTCGTGCAGCAGCCCAGCCAAGCCCCACAGCTCCGGATCCCCACCCAGCTTCCCGGCATACGCTCGCATGGCAATCTCCACGGCCAGGGCGTGCTTCAGGAGCCCATCCCCCTGGGTGTGCCTGCACAACAGCTCCCAGGCCTCCTCGCGGCTGGGAAGAGTCATGGTTCCTCCTTGACGGCGGTCGGTGCGCTTCCCTAGAATGGTGCGACTTCCGGATGCAGTGTGGGCGGTTAGCTCAGCTGGGAGAGCGCTGCGTTCGCAACGCAGAGGTCGAGGGTTCGATCCCCTTACCGTCCACCACCTTCATTCCGACTCGCCAGGCTCTCGGCGGCATATGGGGCAGCGCGAGCCCTCCGAACCATTTGTCCCTAGCTCGGGATTCAGCCCTCTCCCGCAATCAAGGGAAGCGGATGCTGCGAATCGATGGTTCACACCTTCAGGGGGTGGGTTCCGTGGCGCTCACGTTTCGAGCCTTTGCGTTGCAGGCCTTGCCGCAGATTCGATTGGAGTGGAACTCGTTCTGGCTCCCGGCCAGCAGATTTCGGCAGCAGAGATTGCAGTCCTGCGTTTTCGGCAGATTTTGGCAGTCGAGAATGGATTCCAGAAAGACCGGCGGCTGGGTCGCCGATCGGGAATCGGCGCGGATTCCCTCCGGCTCTTCTGTGGCACTGGAGCCCACCTTGGTGGCCAGGCTGGGACCGAAGATTCCGATCAGGGAGTTGGCCTTCTCCCGATCCAGGAGTCTCCCGGGATCCTGTGCCTGGAGCGATATCCCCAACTGGCCAAGAACCCCGACTGCATCACCCTCGGTCACGGGGGAAGAGAGATCTTGGCGCAGCTTGATCCCTGCCTTCTGGAGCAGTACCGCGGCAGCCTGCGGTGTAAGCTGGGGCTTGGATGGTTGCTCACCCGGCCCAAGCCGGCTCGCGACGAGGACGGCAAAATCTCCCACCGTCAGGCTCTTGGATTCTGGAAGCGGCGCTGCGGCGAGAAGCAGTGCCATTCCCAGCGCCGCCGAAAGCAAATTCAGAGAGATTCGCAGCCTGGCACCCACCATGGATTTCCGGACATCCCTCATAAGCGGCTCTCCCGAAAAATAGCGATAATAGCTGGCAACCCGCCGTTAATATAGCGTGAAAAGCGCGACAGTCAACGGAAGAATCCAATGCATTCCACAAGTGCACGCAGCCAAGCAAAAAGCGCACCCCGACGGGGTCGAGGTGCGCTCTTGGAAACGATCGGGTGAGGCTTAAGGCTATGGAGTCGGCTCGGTCGGGCTCACGACCAGGTTTTTCTTCTGGCACAGCTTTCCGCAAGTCTTTCCAGTCAGGTTCAGCTCGACCTTGCAGCATTCCATGCACGGGTTGCAGACCGACTGGGGGCCGTCGCAGGGAGCGGGGGGTCGCGGAAGCGACTGGCAATCGAATGGGGTCGTCTCGACGGTGGGCGCAGAGGCTGCGCCGCCGGAGCTCTTCAAGTTAAGCGTGGCGTCAAACTTTTCGCCGGCAGCGGTCAGGCTGGGGCCGAAGATCCCCACCAGGCTGTCCGCCCGCTCACGATTCAGGAAACTTTCCGGATGTGCGGTCTGCAGCACGATGCCCAGCTGCCCGAAGATCTCGGAGGCGTCCTTCTCGGTCAGCGGGCTGGTCAAATCCGAGTTGAGCTTCACGCCGTGCTTCTTCAGAATGTCAGCCGCAACCGCGGGCGACGGCGCGCCTTGGTACTCAGCGACCTTGGCGGCGACGAGGGTGGCGAAATCGCCCACCGTGATGGTATCAGTCGGAGCAGGCGTGCCAGCCAGAAGCGTCGTGAGCGCAAGAAGGCCAGCCAAGAAGCCGACAAAAATAACCCTTCTTAATTGCA
Organism: Acidobacteriota bacterium; assembly: GCA_022616665.1. Taxonomy (GTDB): domain Bacteria; phylum Acidobacteriota; class Polarisedimenticolia; order Gp22-AA2; family AA152; genus AA152. Next base: position 5,365 of record JAKEFJ010000177.1, on the reverse strand, counting down.
TAGGAATCCTCCCCTCTCGTTGGCGATTTAGCCTTATCCGGTCGGGATATTACGGTGATCGGGATGCGCCGTCAAGCGATAAATGCCCAAAAAATGTGCAATTCCCCATCCAGCGTAAGGAGATATTCCTTAACTAACAATCCAGAAAATGCGCCGCGTGCATGTCCATCCGGGCGGTAAATGGCCTTGACAACCATGAATTTAGCCGTACTTATAGAGGCTCGGATTTCATCTCGCTCCCTGGAAGGCGCGGTTTTCGAGAGGGGTAGCGCTGTTCACCTCGGGGGGGTAACCCTGAGTCAGCACGACTTCCGTGAACCGTCCAAAAGACTGCTCACGGTACGCAGCCGATTAGGACTGGCTCTGTTTGTGGCCTGCCTGGCGACTCTGCAGCCCCCCCCGGAGGCGTTGTCGGATTTTACCTTCTACACCGACATCAACTCCTCGGCCACGACCAATTGCACCCCCACCTCCACCGGGATTCCCGGGGCCACGGCCTGTACCGGCCAGTGCGCCGTCCCGACCTGCGGGACCCAGGCCACCCCCTGTCACAAGATCCAGGAATCGCTCAACCTGGCAAATTGCGCCATCGGCTCGAACACCGCCCTGGAGGCCGATGTCATCGTGGCGGCAGGAACCTACCCGGAGCGGGTTTTCGTCTACCCCAACACCCATCTGATCGGCGCGGGGAGGGACGTCACCACCATCGATGCCAAGGGCCTCAACCGATCCGCCGTAATCATCTCCAGTCAGACCTACTACGGATTCGACCGTCCCGCACTCAAGTCCTCGATCAGCGGTTTCCGGATCATCCATGGCAGCGGGGACCGGATCGACCTCGTCGACTCGGGGGGCGGCCACTATTTCCACATCGGGGGAGGAGGACTCCTTCTCTTCGGCGAGATCGGCATTCCCGGGTGGCCCATGGTGACCAATTGCCGGATCGAGGACAACACCCTGGGGAATTTCACCGGGCAGCCGGCACCCGACTGGATGGGCGCCGGGATCTACGTCGCCGTCGGGCAGCCGATCATCTCCGGCAACATCATCCAGCGGAACACCACCACCCCCCCGAACCAGGGCGGAGGGGCCACCGCCCTGGGGTGGGGAGCGGGAATCTTCTCGTTGAACTTCGATTGCGAGCCCCTGATCACCCACAACCTCATCCGCAACAACGTGACCGTGGCGCAGCAGGGAAACGGCGGCGGAGTGTACCTCTCCGGGAACATCGGGACCGTCGTGAGCAACAACCTCATCGTGGCGAATTCGTCCAATATCCGGGGAGGCGGCATCTATATGTACGCAACAGGCGCCTCCGCCTACGACAACATTTTGATGGGAAACATCGGCGGCGGAGCGGGCGGAGGGATCGAGACGGGAAGCCCGGGCGGCCACATCAACGTGACCAACAACACCATCGTCGGAAACGTGCTGACCGTCCACACGGTTCCCAAGGGGGCGACATTCTCCTCGGTGGGTGGAGGCATCTACTCGTCGTTCATCCTGAGCCAGCAAAGCAACCCTCTCAACCACCTGACCAACAACCTGGTGGCCAAAAACGACGCCACGACACTCGGAGGAGGAGGAGGCCTATTCAGCTTCAACGCCTTCGCCACCAACGACCATAACGATTTCTATGGTGACCTACCGAACGAGATCCGCGGCGACTACACCGACGCGAGCGTCATCGGGAGCAACGGCAACGCCTCGCTGAACCCCGTCTTCGCCAACGCCCCGGTGTTCTGGGACCACACCAACGCCGCGGGAACCTCCAGCACGGTGGTGGTGTTCGCCTCGACCCGGTATGCGGTCGGGAACCGCATCGAGTACAACGATGACGGCGTGGGGCGGCAGATCACCGCCATCAACGGCTCCACCAAGACCCTCACGTTCGCCCCCGCCCTGACCAACAAGGTTTGCAGCAACTCCGTCAACGCCAGCTGCGTCACCAGTGCGGATTGCCTCTCGCCGGGGACCTGCGTCACGGCGACCACCCAGGCCAACCGGATTGTGGCGAACTGGGGAAGCGGCACCAACGTCACCGAGGATCTTCGGCTGACGGCCTCGTCTCCGCTTCGGGACGCCGGGACGAACAGCCCTCTCTACGGAACAGCACCCCTGACCGATTACGACGATTTGTCGCGTCCCGTGGACGGAGACCAGAACGGGTCGGCCATCACCGACATCGGTGCCTTCGAGTTCCGTTACCCGGACGGCGACGGAGACGGCTGGCCCGACTACCTCGATTGCGCTCCGTTGGTCAACAGCGCCTGGACCGTTCCCGATCAGGTGCCCGCGCCCCTGGACGTGAGCAGCGCCCAGGTCCTCTCCTGGGTGCACGTGCCCCAGTCCAATGTCTACAACGTCTATCAGGGGACGATCACCTCGCCGTTCACCTACAATCAGACCTGTCTTAGCGGCGAGGTGCCCGGCAACTCGGTCTCCATCACCGGCTCGTCACCGGCCCTCAATTCAACCTTCTTCTACCTGGTGGGGGGAGTGAACACCTGTGGCAGCGGTCCCATCCACAGCTCGCCCACGGTCAATCAAGGCTCGGTTTGCCCCCCCTCGGGAGCGGACACCGACGGGGACGGCATCCAGAACATCAACGACAACTGTCCCAACGTATCGAACGCGAACCAGCTCGATCCGGACCGCGACACAGTGGGGAGCTTGTGCGACAACTGTCCCACGGTCTACAATCCGGGGCAAACCGACCTGAATGGGAATGGGACCGGTGACGCGTGCGAATGAACCTGTTCCAACTCATCCCGCCAATCGGAAAGCCGAGTTCCGAGAAAGTGGCATCACAGCTCGTCCGGCTGGTCCTTTTCGGCCGATGCCAGGATTCTCGTGAACCGTCCGTGAGACGGCTCACGGGGGGCAGCCGAATGGGGTTGGCTCTGTTGGTGGCCTGCCTGGCGACTCTGCTGCCCCCCCCGGAGGCGGTGTCGGATTTTACCTTCTACACCGACATCAACTCCGCGGCCACGACCGACTGCACGCCCGCTATCGGGGGCTGTACGGGGAATTGCGCCGTCCCGACCTGTGGATCCCAGGCCGCACCCTGTCACAAGATCCAGGAATCGCTCAACCTGGCAAATTGCACCATCGGCTCGAACACCGCTCTCGAGGCCGATGTCATCGTGGCGGCGGGGACGTATCCTGAGCGGATATTCATCTACCCCAACACCCACCTGATCGGAGCGGGGCGGGATGTCACCACCATCGATGCCAAGGGACTCAATCGGTCTGCCGTGATCATTTCCAGTCAGCAGTCTTTCGGCTTCGCCCGACCCGCGGTCAAGCACTCCATCACTGGTTTCCGGATCATCCACGGCAGCGGCGACCGGATCGAGCTCCGCGACATCGGGGGCACTCTCTTTTACCACATCGGGGGCGGAGGCCTTCTTCTCCTCGGCGATATCAACGAACCCGGGTGGCCCATGGTGACCAATTGCCGGATCGAGGACAACACACTGGGGAACTTCACCGGTCTGCCGGCACCCGACTGGATGGGCGCCGGGATCTACGTCGCCGTCGGGCAGCCGATCATCTCCGGCAACATCATCCAGCGGAACACCACCACCCCTCCCGATCAGGGCGGGCAGGTCGACGCCCTGGGGTGGGGAGCGGGAATCTTCTCGTTGAACTTCGATTGCGAACCCGTGATCACCCGCAACATCGTCCGCAACAACCTGACGGTGGCGCAGTCGGGGCTCGGCGGCGGAATGTGCATCTCGGGGAACACGGGCACCATCGTGAGCAACAACCTCATCGTGGCGAATTCGGCCAACCTCGATGGAGGCGGCATCTACATGTACTCCATGGGTGGCTCCGCCTACAACAACGTCATGATGGGAAACATCGGCGGCGGAGGGGGCGGAGGGATCGAGACGGGAAGCCCGGGCGGCCACATCAACGTGACCAACAACACCATCGTCGGAAACGTGCTGATCGTTCACACGGTTCCCAAGGGGGCCACGTTTTCCTCGGTGGGCGGAGGGATCTACTCTTCGTTCATCCTGAGCCAGCAAAGCGACCCCCTCAACCACCTGACCAACAACCTGGTGGCCCAGAACGACGCCACGAGCCTGGGAGGGGGCGGGGGGCTTTACAGCTTCAATGCCTTTGCCACGAACGACCACAACGATTACTTCGGCAACCTCGGGGACAACGGAAGCCAGGTCCTCGGCCCGAACGAGATCCGCGGCGACTACACCGATGCGAGCGTCATTGGAAGCAACGGGAACGTCTCCTTGGACCCGGTCTTCACCCATGCCCCGGTGTTCTGGGACCACACCAACGCCGCGGGAACCTCCAGCACGGTGGTGGTGTTTGACTCGACACGCTATGCCGTCGGAGACCAGATTGAGTACAACGATGACGGCGTGGCGCGGCAGATCACCGCCATCAACGGCTCCACCAAGACCCTCACCTTCACCCCCGCCCTGACCAACCTGGTGTGCAGCAACTCCGTCAACGCCAGCTGCGTCACCAGCGCGGATTGCCTCTCGCCGGGAACCTGCATCACGGCGACCACCCAGCCCAACCGGATCGTGGCGAACTGGGGGAGCAGCACGAACGTCTCCGAGGATCTTCGGCTGACAGGCTCGTCTCCATTGCGGGACGCCGGGACGAACACGCCGCTTTTCGGCACGGTCCCGAGCGAGGACTTTGACGATCTTCCCAGGCCCACCGACGGCGATCTGAACGGCTCGGTGATTACGGACATTGGAGCGTATGAGTTCCGCTTCGCCGACACCGATGGCGACATGATTCCGGATTCGACCGATTGCGCACCGCTGGTGAACAGCGTCTGGGCGCCTCCCGATCAAGCTCCCTCACCGCTGGCCATTTCCAGCGCGCAGATGCTGTCCTGGCCCCACCTTTCGCAGTCGAATGTCTACAACGTCTATGTGGGGACCATCACCACTCCGTTCACCTACAATCCGACGTGCCTGGTTCCCGAGGTGCCCGACCTGTCGACCTCCATCTCCGGAGCGCCTCCCGCGCTGGACACGGCGCTTTACTATCTCGTGGGTGGCGTGAACGCCTGCGGCAGCGGTCCGATTCACACCGTCCCCACGGTGAATGCTCCCGCAGCCTGCCCGCCGCAAAGCGGTGATGCGGATGGGGACGGAATCCAGAACCTGAACGACAACTGTCCAACGGTGCCGAATGCCACCCAGCTCGATCCCGACCACGACACCCTGGGGAGCGTTTGCGACAATTGCCCCTCCCTGTACAACCCCGGACAGCTCGACACGAACGGCAATGCTCTGGGGGACGAGTGCGAGGACGTGGATGGCGACACCTATCCGCTGGTGAACGACTGTAACGACAACAACCCCAATGTGAACCC
>JAKEFJ010000176.1 GCA_022616665.1 Acidobacteriota bacterium | reverse complement strand
GGGCGGCTCTATTACGACCAGTACGATTTCAAGGGAGGCTATACCTACGATATCTCTGAGACCAGCACCCCGCTTCCCGTCGTGCAGAAAGACCTGACCTATGGGAAGTGGTGGGGCGGCGAGCTGAGATTTGCCCAGGCCCTTCCGAAGTGGAACCGCCTCACGCTGGGTTCGGAATTGCGCCGCAACCTGCAGCAGGACTTTATCAATTACGATCTGGACCCGCTCTCTCCGAATCTGGACCTTCGTCAGGATTCAACCCTCTTGGGGCTCTATCTCCAGGACGAAATCACGCTGGGCAAGGGCCTCGCGCTCAACCTGGGCGTGCGGCATGATCACTACTCGACATTCGGGGGAACGACCAATCCGCGACTCGCCCTGATCTATAGCCCGCGCGAGAAGACGGCCTTCAAGTTCCTTTATGGGGAAGCCTTCCGTGCCCCCAGTGTGTATGAAATCTTCTACGAAGTCGAAGGCTCCAAATCCAACCCCGGCCTCAAGCCGGAGAAAATCAGGACTTATGAAATCGTCTGGGAGCATTACGTCGGTGACCGGCTTAGGATAACGGCCTCCGGGTTCCACTACGGTGTGAGGGACCTGATCGACCAGTTCACAGACCCGGACGGTGACACGATTTTCATGAACGCGGGAAGGGTTCGGACGAAAGGCCTGGAGATGGAATTCGAGAAGAACTGGGCCTGGGGCCTGGAGAGCCGGCTGAGCTACACGTTTCAGGATGCGAAACCGCAGGGGGGAGAACTCTTCACCAACTCGCCCAAACACCTCGGAGTTGTCAGGCTCAGCGCGCCGCTGGCGAAGCGCAGACTCTTCGCCAGCTTCGACCTCCGGTACATGAGCAGGAGGAATACCCTGGGCGGAAATATTGCGGACGCCCATGCGGTTCCCAGCTTCACGATTTTCAGCCAAAACCTGTGGAAGGGTTGGGAGCTCTCGGCAAGTGTGTACAACATCATCAACCGGCGCTATGGCGACCCCGCGGGCAGCGAGTTCTTGCAAGACACCATCGAGCAGGATGGAAGAAGTTTCCGCTTGAAGGCGGCGTACCACTTCTAAGGGGAAGGATTGTGCGCGCGGATGGCGGGCGAATTCCAGGCCGGGCGCGGCGCCCTACAGGCCATAGGCTCCTTCGTGCCCGGCACCGCGAGGTCTCTCCTAACCTTGGTCATCGCGGCGTGGGTTCTAACGTGGGCCTCCGCCACCGCGGCGAAATCCTCGGAGACCGCCGGCGAGTACCAGGTGAAGGCGGCTTTTCTCTACAACTTCGCCAAGTTTGTCGAATGGCCGGACCCGGCAAGCGGCCCGATCCGCCTCTGCATCGTGGGTGACGACCCCTTTGGAAGCAATCTCGAGGTAACGGTTCGGGGAAAGACCATCAGCGGGCACCCGATTGAAATCAGGAGAATGAACCGTGGGGACAATCCCCGGGATTGTCAAATTGCGTTTATCAGGGCGACGGAGCGGGAGGCACGCTCCGTCCTCGAACTGCTGCAGGGGGCGAGCACCCTGACGGTGGGCGAGTCGCCGAACTTTGCCCGGGATGGCGGGATGATCAATTTCGTTCTCGAGGACAAGCGGGTGCATTTCGAGATCAATCCCGGGGCCGCGCAGCGGGCGCGCTTGAAAATAAGCTCCAGGCTCCTGAGCCTGGCCCGGATCGTCGGAAATTGAAAACGGATGAGGGAACCGTGACCGCATTTAAAGACGTGTCGATCAAGCACAAATTGCGGGTCATCATCACGCTGGCGGGCCTTACCGTGGTTCTACTCTCTTCCCTCGCCTTCCTCGGCTACGACCTTCCGACCTCCCGCCGGTCGATGACCAATGAGCTCCGGATTCTCGCCGAGGTGGTTGGAGCCAACAGCACCGCGGCATTGACATTCAACGATCAAGTGGCCGCCAGGGAAATCCTGCAGGGTCTCAGAGCTCAGCCGAGCATCACGGCGGCCTGCATATACTCCTCCGATGGCCAGGTCTTCGCGGAGTACGTCCGCGACATCCGCCCCGGCAACCTGCCGGCGCGCGCCCCGGAGAGTGACCAAGCCTCTTTTGGTTCGGACAGATTCAGGCTGTCCCAAAAGGTCTTCCTGGACGGCCAGCCCATCGGAACGATCTTTCTGGAATCTGACCTTCAGGAATTACGCTCGCGCATGAAGCACTACGTCGGGATCGCGGCGCTGATTCTGCTGGGCTCGACACTTCTGGCATTCACCATGTCGGCGCGGCTGGAGCGGGTGATCTCCGAACCTCTCCTGCATTTGGCGAGCACTGCACGCGCCGTTACAGCGGAGAAGAACTACTCCATCCGCGCGAACAAGGTGGGAAAAGACGAGGTCGGGCTGCTCATCGACGGCTTCAACGAGATGCTGGAGCAGATCCAGACGCGCGACGAGGAGCTCAAGAAGCACCGGGATCACCTCGAAGACGAAGTCGCCCGCCGCACGGCGGAACTCACCACCGCCAACAATCAGCTGCAGGAGGCCAAGGAGAGGGCGGAGGAGAGCAGTCGCGCCAAGAGCGACTTTCTCGCCGTCATGAGCCACGAGATCCGGACGCCCATGAATGGCATCATCGGCATGACCGAACTGACGCTGGACACACAGCTCCAGCGCGAGCAGCGCGAATACCTGGGCATGGTCAAGGAATCGGCCGAGAACCTCCTCACTATCATCAACGACATCCTCGATTTCTCCAAAATTGAAGCGGGGAAGCTGGGGCTGGACCTGATTCAATTCGATCTAGAAGACCACCTGGCCACGACCCTCAAAACGCTCGCCCCGCGCGCCCACCAGAAGGGGCTGGAGCTCAATTACGGGATCGCCCGCGGCGTCCCGCCGACCCTGCGCGGCGACCCCGGCCGCCTTCGCCAGATACTCATAAATCTGATCGGCAACGCCATCAAATTCACGGAAAAAGGCGAAGTCTCCCTGAGCATCGAGCCCATTACGGAAATTGGCCAGGACGTGACGCTGCAATTCAGCATCAGGGACACCGGCGTCGGGATCCCCGAGGAAAAGCAGAAAGCCATCTTCGAGGCGTTCGTTCAGGCCGATAGTTCTATGACGCGGAAATACGGTGGGACCGGGCTGGGCCTCGCGATCGTGAACCGCCTGGTGGATATGATGGCCGGGAGCATCTGGGTGGAGAGCCAGCCCGGCCAGGGGAGCACGTTTCACTTCACGGCCCGGTTCGGCGTCGAGCAGATCCCGGCACCCTGTCCCGTCCAGGGCGGGGTCGCCTCGCTTCAGGGCATGCACGTGCTCGTCATCGACGACAACGCCACGAACCGGAAGATTCTGGAAGCCATGGTGCGGCACTGGGAGATGGTGCCGACACTCGCGGAGGGCGGAGGCGAGGGTCTGGCCATTATGAAGGAGTCGAAGCTGAGGAGCGAGCCGTTTCCGCTGGTGCTGCTCGATTTTCAGATGCCGGGCATGGACGGCTTTGCCGTCGTCGAGCAGATTCTGAAGGACCCCGACCTGGCCGGCGCCACGATCATGATGCTCACCTCCGCCGGCCAGCGAGGGGATGGCGCGCGCTGCCGCGAGCTGGGCATCGCCGCTTACCTGGTCAAGCCCATCCGGCAATCGGAACTGCTGGAAGCCATCCTCCTGGCCGTCGGCCGGGGGCCGCAAGAGCGCGCTCCCTCTCCACTGATTACCCGCCATACGCTGCGCGAAGGGAGGCGGAAAGTTCGCGTGCTCCTCGCGGAAGATAACGCCGTCAATCAAGCCCTTGCGGTCCGGCTCCTGGAGAAGAGGGGGCATTCCGTCGTTGTCGCCGCCAATGGCCGCGAAGCCCTAAAAGCTCTCCGCCAGCAGGAGTTCGATGTGGTGCTGATGGACGTCCAGATGCCAGAAATGGACGGCTTCGAAGCCACGGCGACCCTGCGCGCCGAAGAAAAGCGCACCGGCCGGCATATGCCCATAGTCGCCATGACGGCTCACGCCATGAAGGGCGACCGCGAGCGCTGCCTGGAGGCCGGCATGGACGATTATGTCTCGAAACCCATCAACCCCGAGCAGCTCTTCGACGCCATCGATCGAATGGTTTCCGGCGGCGCGCCGGGCGCCGATTCGCCCGGGGCCGGGCCCGACCGCGGCAAATCGCCGATTGACATGACCAGCCAGCAGGCGCGGATGGGCGGCGACCGCAACCACGTGGCCGAGATGG
>JAKEFJ010000017.1 GCA_022616665.1 Acidobacteriota bacterium | reverse complement strand
TTCGAGGCCACGGAGCTCTTCACCCGGGTGATCGGCGAGGGCACCGACATCGTCTCCAAGGAGATGTACACGTTCACCGATCGGGGTGAGCGCTCCCTGACCCTGCGGCCGGAGAATACGGCGCCCGTGGTTCGTGCCGCTATCGAGCACCATCTTTTTCAGCGCCCGGACTGCGAGCGCTTGTATTACAGCGGTTCCATGTTCCGCTATGAGCGACCCCAAAAGGGCAGGATGCGCCAATTCTCCCAGATCGGAGTGGAGGCGTTCGGCAGCGACGCACCGGCGTTGGACGCCGAAGTGATCGAGATGGCCCTGGCCTTCCTCTCGGAGCTGCGCATCGCCGACGCCTCCCTGCATATCAACTCGGTAGGCTGCGAGGCATGCCGGAGCGCTTATCGGGAGAAGCTTCGCGAAGCCCTTGCGGACAAGGTCGGCGAGCTTTGTGCGGATTGCCAGCGTCGCTATCGCGAGAATCCGCTGCGAATCCTGGACTGCAAAACCGGCTGTCGCAGGTTTCTGCAGCAGGCCCCGACGCTCCTGGACTCGCTGGACGGGCCTTGCCAGGAGCATTTTCAGTCGGTCAAACATTGCCTGGATCGACTGGAAGTCCCTTATCAGGTGGATCCGCTGCTGGTGAGGGGACTGGACTATTACACGCGCACCACCTTCGAGGTCCTGGGCGCGTCCCTGGGAGCCCAGAACGCCTTGCTGGGGGGCGGGCGGTACGACGGCTTGGTGAAGTCCCTCGGGGGGCCCGCGGTCCCGGGTTTCGGATTCGCGAGCGGCGTGGAGCGCCTCGTGCTCTCCCTCCCCGCGGAATCGCCGGGAATGCGCCGCGGCCCGGACCTGTTCATCGCGACGTTGGGCTCGGAGGCTTGGGAGCAGGCGCTGATCCTGGTGCGGAATCTGCGCAAGAAGGACCTTTGGATCGAGTGGGAGCCGGCGGCGGGAAGGAGCCCGAAAGCCCAGGCTCGTCGGGCGGATCGGTTGGGAGCCCGCCACCTGCTCTTTCTGGGTGATGAGGAGCTGCAACGCGGAATCTGGACTCTGAAGAGCATGGAGGAAGGCTCCCAGAAGGAAGTTCCGGCCTCCGACTTGGATGGACTGGTGGAGGAGCTGCTCCGTTGAACGACAGCCGAAGGGTCTGGCAGAGGAACAGCACTTGCGGCGAGCTGAAGGCGGGGGAAGAGGGCCGCAAGGTGGTGCTCACGGGCTGGGTGCACCGCCGCAGAGATCACGGCCATCTCATCTTCATCGATCTGAGGGATCGCTACGGGATCACGCAAGTGGTCTTCAACCCCGAGATCTCACGCGAAGCTCACGCCCTGGCCCATCAGGTGCGCTCCGAGTATGTGTTGGGAGCGGAGGGCAAGGTGGTGCGTCGCGCCCCGGAAAACGTCAATGCCTCCCTGGCGACCGGCGAGATCGAGGTGATGGTCGAACGTGCCGAGGTCTTGAACGACTGCCAGCCGCTTCCCTTCACCTTGGAGGATCAGGACCCTGCCGGCGAGGAATTGCGCCTGAAGTACCGCTTTCTGGATCTCAGGCGACCCCGGCTCCAGGAAGTCCTCGCGACGCGCCACCGCGTCGTGCTGGCCACCCGCCAGTACCTGGACGCTCAGGGGTTCCTGGAGATCGAAACTCCCATGCTGACGCGTTCCACTCCTGAAGGCTCGAGAGAGTACCTGGTTCCCTCGCGCGTGAACCCGGGGCACTTTTACTCCCTGCCTCAGTCACCCCAGATCTTCAAGCAGCTCCTGATGATTTCGGGGTTCGACAAGTACTTTCAGATCGCCCGCTGCTTCAGGGACGAGGATCTGCGCTCGGATCGGCAGCCCGAGTTCACCCAGATTGACCTGGAAATGTCCTTTCCCGAGCCTTCCACGGTGTTCTCGCTGATCGAGGGCCTCATCCAGGTGGTTTTTGGGGCGGCGGGATGGCAGGCCGTTGCGCCCTTTCCCCGCATGGACTATCGAGAGGCGATGGACCGCTTTGGCTCGGACAAGCCGGACACCCGCTTCGCGCTGGAAATCCAGGATGTCTCGCAGCGGGCTGTCACCACCGGATTCCGCGTCTTTTCCGAGACCGTGTCGGCCGGCGGAGTGGTCCGCGCACTGCGGGTGGAAGGCGGAGGATCCTGGGCTCGCAAGCCTATCGACGATCTGGTGGTCCTGGCGCAGGGGTACGGCTCCAAGGGGCTGGTGTGGATTCGACTGGGGGCGGAAGCCATCACTTCGTCCAATCTCAAGGCTTTGGGAGAGGATGGCTGCCGGAGCCTCGCCGAGGCTGTAGGAGCCCGAACTGGAGACTTGGTGCTCTTGGCGGCGGGCGAGCGGGATCGGACCAGCCAGATCCTGGGCGCCATCCGCATGCATCTGGGCCGCTCGCTGAAGATCATCGATGAATCGCGACCCCACCTCCTGTGGGTGCACAACTTTCCGCTGTTTGAAAAAGGGGAAGATGGAAGACTCGCAGCATGCCATCACCCTTTCACCTCGCCCCGTCCCGAGGATGTGGATTTTCTGGAGGCTGACCCAGTGAGAATCCGAGCCCTTGCTTACGACTTGGTCCTGAACGGGGAGGAAATCGGAGGCGGGAGTATCCGCATCCACCGCGGCGACATTCAGGAACGGGTCTTCCGCGCCCTGGGCATTTCTCCCTCCGAGGCGGAGCAGCGGTTTGGTTTTCTCCTGCAGGCTCTGCGGATGGGGGCCCCTCCACATGGCGGGATAGCGCTGGGGGTGGATCGAATCGTGGCGATCCTGACTGGCTCACCGTCGATTCGAGACGTCATCGCTTTTCCCAAGACGAACAGCGCGGTGGATCTCATGAGCGGTGCCCCCAGCCTGCCGGATGAGAAGCAGCTCAAGGATCTTCACATTCGCGTGAACCTGCCCCCCCCGGAGAAGCTCTGATCAGGCCCGGATGGCTCAGGGGGGACCCGAAAAGATGAGAATTCCGCTTCAAGGCGCCCCGGAAAGCCCTTTCCGGGTTGACAATCCCGGAAGTCGGATGCTAACTTCAAGCGCAGGAAATCGGAGGGGCATGAGTTCGAAGCTCGGCGCCGTCTCCGATCCGGCATCGTAAGGAGTTTTCCCGTCAGCACACCCGCCGTCCGGACCCTCACCCTCCCCGAGAAGCTCTCCGCCGAGCTGTTCGGCACCTACGACGAGAACCTGCGATCCATCGAGAAGAGCACCAACGTGCGGATCGCCGCGCGGGGCGCAGAAGTTCATCTCAGCGGAGCGCCCCCGGATTTAGATCGCGCCGAGCGGTTGCTACTGCAGATGGTCGAGTTGCTGGAGAGCGGTTATTCGATTCGCAGAGGGGATGTGGACATCGCCACCCGACTGCTGCGCGACAATCCCGAGGCGGTCCTGACCGAGTTCTTCAGCCAGGGTCGGGTCAAGGCGGCGCCGGGCAGAGCCATCACCCCGAAGACCCTGAACCAGCGGCTGTATGTCGAAACCATCCGCTCGCACGACCTGATTTTCGCCATCGGCCCGGCCGGGACCGGCAAGACGTACCTGGCGGTGGCCATGGCGGTGGCCTTCCTGAACGAGAAGCAGGTCAGCCGAATCATCCTGGCGCGCCCCGCCGTGGAGGCGGGAGAGAAGCTGGGATTCCTGCCGGGTGACATGGCAGAGAAGGTGGACCCTTACTTCCGTCCGCTGTACGACGCTCTGTTCCACATGGTGGAGCGTGAGAAGGCCGCGGCGCTCCTGGAAAAAGGCATCATCGAGATCGCTCCCTTGGCATTCATGCGCGGCCGGACCTTGAACGACTCCTTCGTAATCCTGGACGAGGCCCAGAACACCACCTCGGAACAGATGAAGATGTTCCTGACCCGGATTGGCTTGAACACCAAGGTGGTCATCACCGGCGACATCACCCAGATCGATCTTCCTCCCGGGCGCACCTCGGGGCTGATCGAGGCGCAAAGTGTCGTGGCCGATATCGAAGGTATCCGTTTCGTCTATTTCGACGAGCGCGACGTCGTCCGCCATCCGCTGGTTCAGTCCATCATCAAGGCGTACGAGAACTATCGCAACGGCAACGGTGAGCAGGAATCCTCCGTCCCCGCCGAATCCGTCCCACGCTCCAGGCCGGGCAAGAATTCCGGACGGGGGTAGCTTTCTCCGGTGAATCGGTGAGGCGTCCCGCCACGCGACCGCCGACGTCCCGTGGGACCCGGGTCGAAATCGTCTGCCGTCCCGGCTTTCGGCCTCGCCTAAGAGAAACCATGACTCGGACGGTGAGACGGGTGCTGCGCGAGCTGGGAGAATCCGGTCAGGTGTCAGTGCTGTTCACCGGCGATGCGGAGATCCGGAGCCTGAACCGGAAGTTCCGCGGACTGGATCGCCCGACGGACGTGCTTTCCTTTCCGTGGGCGTCCGGCGCAGGCAAGGGACGGTATCTGGGAGACATCGCCATTTCCGTGCCCACCGCCAGAAGGTACGCCAAAAAAGCGGGATGGCCCCTGGAGGAGGAGCTGCGGTTTCTGCTTCTTCATGGACTCCTGCACCTGCTGGGTCACGATCATGAGACCGATTCCGGCGGCATGAACCGGCTCCAGTCGGCGCTGGGAATGAAGGTCTTGGGGCGGGAAATTCCGGCGCTGAGGAGCGGGTGGCCTGCGGCAAGAACCTCGCGCAGGAGCCGCCTCAGACCAGCTTCCCGCCGGATCTCATGATCAGGCACCAGAGGACCACTCCACCGGATGCCGCGGCTCCGGCGCGAGCGACTTTTCGCTCCGGATTCGTGGCGCTGTCGGGCCGTCCGAACGTGGGAAAGTCCACGTTGTTGAATCGACTCGTGGGCAGCAAAGTCTCCATCGTCTCACCGATCGCCCAAACCACCCGCATGATCGTGCGTGCCGTGGCGCGCACATTGGACTCCGAGGTGATTTACCTGGACACCCCGGGAGTCCACAAGCCGCAGTTTCGCATGAATCGCGAGATGGTCCGGTTGGCCCGCGCCGCGCTCGCCGAAGTGGACCTGGTGGGGCTGATGATCGAAGGGCCGGAAGGCTTCGGGCCAGGAGACGCCTACGTGTTGCGACTTCTCCAGGAGGCGAGAACGCCGGCCTATCTCATCATCAACAAAATCGATGCCCTGGGTCGAAAAGCTCTGCTCCCGCTCATGGCTGAAGCGGCAAAGCGCCATGCGTGGGATGAAATTTTCCCGGTGTCCGCCCTGAGCGGGGAAGGGTGCGACGAGCTGACAGCGGCGATTCGGCGGCGGATTCCAGAGGGGGGGCCGCTCTTTCCCGAGGATTTTCTCTCGGACCTGCCGGAGAGGCTGGCGCTGGGAGAGCTTATCCGCGAGCAGGTTCTGTTGCGAACACGGGAGGAGATTCCCCATTCGACGGCGGTGATGGTGGAGGACCTGCAGCGCAACGCCAAGGGGGAGGTGCGGGTGGGGGCCACCGTTTTCGTGGATCGCGACTCGCAGAAAGGGATTCTGATCGGCCGTGGCGGCGAAATGCTCAAGGCCATTGGCAGCGCCGCCAGGCAGGCGATGGCCTCCAGCCTGGGAACACCCGTTCACCTTTCACTGTGGGTCAAAGTCAAGAAGAACTGGCGCGATGATCCCGCCGTCCTGCGCCTGCTGGGGATCGTAACCACCGAATAAGCCGCTTCGCGCCGGCCGCTACTCCCCGCTGTGCTACAATGTCGGCCCCGAACTCGAATCGCGCCCAACGATCTTGACCACTCTGGGTGGAGAGCCGCCACCTTGCCCCTGCTCCGCACCGAAGGGTTTGTCTTGAGGGCCTACCCACTGGGGGAGGCGGATAAAATCGTCACCTTCCTGACCCGAGAGGAAGGGAAGATCCGGGGCGTGGCCAAGTCGGCACGCAAGAGCCGACGCAGGTTCGGGAGCAGCCTGGAGCCCTGGAGCCGTGTCTCCCTCACCTACTTCGAGAAGGAGGCATCCGAGCTGGGCCGGGTGGACGCCTGCGACCTGCTGGAATCAGCCTACCGTCTGCATGAAGATCTGGATACCGCCTGGCTGCTGGCCTATATGGCGGAGGTGGCCGACCAGTTCTCCAGGGATCGGCAGGCGGAGCCCCACTACTATCGACTCCTCGGCTCGCTCCTGGGAGCCTTGCGCGAGGGCCTGCCGCGCGGAGTGGCGCTGCGCTATTTCGAGGTCTGGACCTTGAAGCTCCATGGACTCCTCCCTGATCTCTCCCACTGCGCCGGCTGCGAAGAGCCTCCCGGCAGAGCCGATTTGATCGTCGATCTTGCATCCGGGTCGGTGCTCTGCCAGAGGTGCTGCGGTGCGGAGGGTCCGTCGCGTGTCGCCTTGAGGCATGGCGGAAGGACGGTGTTGGCAAGCATCCTTCGCGAGCACCCTTCGATCCTGGCGAGCCGGAAGCTCCCCTCCGCAGGCCTCAAGGAGGTGGGACGGCTGACTTCAGCCTCCCTGCTGGCCTTCGTGGGAGCCCCGTTCAAGACCGCCCGCTTCTTGAGCGTGGCGGAGGAGGTCGCTTGGTGACTTTTCAGGATCTCATCCTCTCTCTCGCCCAGTTCTGGAGCCGGCACGACGCGGTGCTCCAGCAGCCCTACGATCTGGAGGTGGGGGCGGGAACCATGCATCCGGACACATTTTTTCGCGTGCTGGGGCCCGAGCCGTGGCGGGGAGCCTACTGCTCCCCCTCGCGCCGGCCGGTGGATGGGCGTTATGGTGAGAACCCGTTTCGCGTCTATCGTCACTACCAGTTTCAGGTGATCCTGAAGCCCTCTCCTCCGAACGTGCAGGATCTTTACCTGGAGTCTCTGGCGGACTTCGGCGTCAGCTCCGCAGAGCATGACATTCGATTCGAGGAAGACAACTGGGAATCTCCCACCCTGGGAGCGGCCGGGGTGGGATGGCAGGTGATGCTGGACGGGATGGAAATCTCGCAATTCACCTATTTCCAGCAGGCGGGGGGTCTGGAGCTCTCGCCGGTGTCGGCGGAGCTCACCTACGGCTCCGAGCGCATCGCCATGTTTCTGGCCGGCATCGAGAATGTGTTCGAGCTGCCGTGGAATGCCGCCTGCACCTACGGTGACATCCGCAGGGAGGAGGAGGCGCAATTCTCCCGCTTCAATTTCGAGGAAGCGGATCTGGACCTGCACCTTCGGCTGTTCGCGCAGTTCGAGTCGGAGGCTTTGCGACTGCTGGAGAGGGGGCTGTTCCTTCCTGCCTATGACTTCTGCCTGCGATGCTCCCACACTTTCAATGTACTGGATGCCCGCGGCGCGGTGAGCACGACCGAGCGGCCTGCCTACATCGGGCGGGTGCGAAAAATAGCCTGCCTCTGCGCCGAGGCGTATGTCAAATCCCGGGAAGCCGCGGGATTTCCTCTCCAGCGAAGGAAGTGAAGGAAGTGCCCTGGAAGATCGAATCGACGGACCGTTACTTTCTCCTGGAAATCGGTTGCGAGGAGATCCCCCACGGGATGATCGCTCCGGCGTTGGAGTACCTCCAGGCAGAATTGACGGCTCTCGTCCAGCGGGAACGGCTCGGGGCCCTGGCCCTGGATCCCGAGTATCTCGGGACCCCCAGGCGCCTGGCCGTGCGCGGCAGAGGGCTGCTGGATCACCAGGAAGATCGCGAGGTTGAGGTTGCAGGCCCTCGAGTGGAGGCGGCCTACGATCAAGCCGGGCGACCGACCCGCGCGCTGGAGGGATTCGCGCGCTCCCAGGGGGTCGCGGTGGAGAGCTTGGTGCGGTTGGCCACGGCGAAGGGGGAATGCATGGCCACGCGGCGCCTGGAGGAAGGCCGCTCGGCGTCTCAGGTCCTCACCTTGAACATCCCCGACATCGTCTCCCGCATCCCCTTCGGCAAAACCATGCGCTGGGGGGCGGGAACCTTTCGATTCGCTCGCCCGCTGCACTGGATTGTCTGCCTGCTCGGGAGCGAGGTGGTGTCCTTCGATCTGGCGGGGATTGTGTCGGGGCGCCGGACAAGCGGGCCGCGATTCGCCGGCTCACCCGTGTTCGAGATTCCCGACGCCCGGGACTATGTGACTCTTCTGGAGAGCCAGGGCGTCCTGGTCGACCTTCGGCAGAGGCGGCGTCGCATCCAGGAGGGGGTAGCGCGGGAATGCTCTCGCCTGGGTGCGGGGTGCTGCACGGAGGATCTCCCGGAGCTGGTGGATTCCCTGACCGGGCTGGTTGAGCATCCGGTAGCGGTGGCGGGGAGCTTCGACGCCTCCTTCCTCAAGCTTCCTGCTCCGGTGCTTTCCACGGCCATGATTCACCACCAGCGGTTCATCCCCGTGCGCCGGGCGGACGGCACTTCCGCTCCCCACTACATTGCCGTTCTCAACTGCCGGGAGGACCCTTCCACCCTCGCCACCATCCGCCGCGGCAACGAATGGGTCTTGCGCGCCAGATTGAGGGACGCGGATTTCTTCTGGAAGGAAGATCGAAAGCGGACGTTGCAGGAGCGCATTCCGGATCTGGAGCGAGTCCTCTTTGAGGCGACGTTGGGGAGCTATCGCCTTAAAGTGGAGCGCGTGGCGAAGCTGGCCGAGACGCTCTGTGGCGAGATTTCCCGGCTCGGCAAGCGGGTGGAGGACTCCTGGGTAGTGCGGGCCGCGCGGATCGCCAAATCGGATCTCACCACGCTCATGGTCAAGGAGTTTCCCGAACTGCAGGGCGTCATGGGAGGGCTCTACGCCAAAGAGGATGGTGAACCCGATCCGGTCTGCCAGGCCCTGTCGCAGCAGTATTGGGGAGCGGGGGACGGAGAAGGGCGGAAGCGTTTTTTCACTCCGGAAGGCGCGGCGCTGGCCATCGCCGATCGCATGGACACCCTGGCCGGGTTCTTTCTCCTGGACCGGATTCCCACCGGCTCGCGGGACCCCTATGGGTTGAGGCGGAGCGCCCTGGCGCTGATCCAGGCAGCCCTCGATCAATCGCTGCATTTTTCTTTGTCGACCTTGAAGGAGCGATCCGTGTCGCTGTACGCCGAGCAGGGTGTCCATCCTCAAGGCAAGGGGGTGGATCGGTTGGGGAGCTTCATCGAGGAACGGATCCGGCACCTCTGCCAGGATTCCCTGGGGCTGCCTTACGATGCCGTTAATGCGGCGCTGGCGGTGGGGGCGGACGATCCGCTGGATGCGGTGCGGCGAGCCGAGGCGCTGCAGGGGATTCGGGGGTACGCTGACTTCGAGGCGCTCAGCCTCTCCTATCGCCGTATTCGGAACATTCTCGCGGCCCAGGAGGTAACTCCCTATGCGGCCGGGAAGCTGGCTTTGCAGGAAGAGCGGCTGCTCCTGGAGGCTTTGGAGCGAGCGGAGAGGGAGGCGGGGCCGCTGCTGGAAGCGCGGGAATACCTCAAAGCCCTGAGGGTCCTGGCGGCCCTGCGCCCAGGCTTGGACCGGTTCTTTGAACAGGTCCTGGTGATGGACCCCGATCCCGACACGCGGCGGAACCGGCTGGGTCTGCTCAAGCGAATTTCGCTCCTGCTGCTGCGGGCGGGCGATTTCGCCGAGATGGTCCTGGAAGGAGAGCCGGCCTCCTTGGGCGCGGGAGGTGGCAATCGTGGCTGATCGAGTGGCGCAGCAGCTGGTCTATTTCTTCGGCGAGAACGGCGCCGAGGGCGACGCCGGGATGAGGGAGCTTCTCGGTGGCAAGGGAGCCGATCTGGCCGAAATGAGCCGGCTGGGAGTCCCGGTACCGCCGGGCTTCACCATCACCACCGAAGCGTGCCTGATGTATTTCCAGGAGGGGAACCGCCTCCCGGAGGCGCTGGCCCAGGAGATCGAATCGTCGCTGGCGAGACTTGAGAGGCTGCAGGGGAAGAAATTCGGGGATGTGAAGAACCCGCTGCTGGTTTCCGTCCGCTCGGGAGCCCGGAGCTCCATGCCAGGAATGATGGACACGATCCTCAACCTTGGCCTCTCCATCCCCACCGCCCAGGGGCTGTCCACCCTCACCGGCAATCCCCGCTTCGCGTGGGACTGTTTCCGGCGACTCATTCAGATGTACGCCGACGTCGTGCTCGGAGTCGATCCCTCCCTGTTCGAGAAAGCCTTGGAGGAGACCCGGGCCCGCCGCGGGGTGGAAGAGGATTCTCGTCTGGGGGCGGCGGATCTGGAGGAATTGTGCCGCCGGTTCGTGGCCATCGTGAAGGGGGTTGGAGGAGTTGATTTCCCGCTGCAGCCGAAAGAGCAGCTCTTGGGCGCCGTGGGCGCGGTGTTCCGCTCCTGGAATAACGAGCGGGCCGCGACCTACCGGAGGCTGCACCGGATTCCGGGGAACTGGGGAACGGCGGTGACGGTCCAGGCCATGGTCTTCGGAAATCGGGGAGAGAATTCAGCCACCGGGGTCGCGTTCACGCGCGATCCCGCCACGGGCGAGAGGAAGCCCTATGGGGAATACCTGCTCAATGCCCAAGGGGAAGACGTGGTAGCGGGGATTCGGACTCCGGCCCCCTTGTCGCGCCGTCCCGAGGCGTCCGCCGCGTCGTCTCTGGAAGAGGTCATGCCCCAGGCGCACCGGCAGCTGCTGGAGGTTTTTTCCCGGCTGGAGTCGCATTACCGGGACATGCTGGACATTGAATTCACCATCGAGGAGGGAAGGCTCTATATCCTCCAGTCGCGGCGGGGAAAGCGGACGGGCTTCGCATCGGTCCGCTGCGCGGTGGAAATGGTGGAGGAGGGGCTTATCGATCCCCAAACCGCGGTGCAGCGGGTGGAGCCGGAGCAGCTGGTCCAGCTCCTGGCACCGGTGTTCGAGCCCGCGGCCAAGGACTCGGCACTGGCTGAAGGGAGACTCTTGTCGCGCGGACTCAACGCCGGCCCGGGGGCCGCCTCGGGACGCGCCATGCTGTCGGCGGAGAAGGTGGTGGAAATGAGCCGCCGTGGGGAAAAGGTCATCCTGGTTCGACTGGAGACTTCTCCGGAAGACATTGCCGGCATGGCCGCCGCCGAAGGCATCCTGACGGCGAGGGGAGGGATGACTTCGCATGCCGCCGTGGTGGCGCGGGGAATGGGGAAGATCTGCGTGGTGGGATGTTCGGATCTCGCCGTGGATTACGAGCACCGCATCCTACGTTTCAAGGAGCAGGAGGTCCTGGAGGGCCAACCCATCTCCATCGACGGAACCACCGGGGAGATCCTGAAGGGCTCCTTGCCAACGATTCCGTCGGAAATCATCCAGGTCCTGGTGGAAGGCACGCTTCCCAAGGAGCGCTCCCGCGTGCATGGGCAGTTCAGCACGCTCCTGCAGTGGGCCGATCAGGTCAAGCGGCTGGGGGTGCGCACCAATGCCGACACTCCCACCGACGCCCGCGTGGCGCGGGCTTTTGGGGCAGCGGGGATCGGGTTGTGCCGGACGGAGCACATGTTCTTCGGCGCCGATCGGATTGCGGCGGTACGCGAGATGATCCTTTCCGAGAGCGAGACGGAGCGCCGGCGCGCGCTGGCGAAGCTGCTGCCCATGCAGCGCAACGATTTCCTGGGGATCTTCCGGGAGATGGAAGGCCTGCCGGTCACGATTCGTCTCCTGGATCCGCCGCTTCATGAGTTCCTTCCCAAGGACCGCGCCACGCTGGAGCAGATCGGCGCGGAGATGGGGGTCAGCGTGGACCGGCTCTGGAACAAAGTGGAAAGCTTGCACGAGTTCAACCCGATGCTCGGGCACCGGGGCTGCCGACTGGGGGTCACTTACCCTGAGATCTACGAAACCCAGGCCCGGGCCATCATCGAAGCTGCCGCCACGCTGGTGCGCGAGGGACGAAAAGTGCTTCCGGAGGTGATGATCCCGCTGGTGGGAATTCCGGAGGAGTACCACCGACTCGCGTCACTGGTCCAGCGTGTCGGCGCTCAGGTGATGGAAGAGCAAGGCTGCAGCGTCGAGGCCAAGATTGGCACCATGATCGAGATTCCCCGGGCCTGCTTGCTGGCCGAAGAGATCGGCCGCGTCGCGGAGTTTTTCTCGTTCGGGACCAACGATCTGACCCAGCTCGGGTTCGGTTTTTCCCGGGATGATGCGGGAGTCTACCTGCCGCTTTACGTGGAGGAGGGAATCCTGCCTCACGACCCGTTCCAGAGCCTGGACTGCGAGGGAATCGGCCGGCTCATCCAGATGGCGGTGGTGGAGGGGAGAAAAGGAAATCCCCATCTCAAAGTGGGAGTGTGCGGCGAGCACGGTGGGGATCCCCATTCGGTGGAGTTCTTTCATGGCGCTGGGCTCGATTACGTGAGCTGCTCTCCCTACCGCGTACCGGTGGCGCGACTGGCGGCGGCCCGGGCCGCCCTGGCGCGCTCCGTCTGAGGGCGAAGGATGGAGCGCCGCGCTTGAGAATCGCCCTCCTGTCCCGAAAACGCACGCTCTACACCACCCGGAGGTTCATCGAAACGGCTCGAACCATGGGCCATGAACCGGTGGTGCTGGACCCGATGAAATGCTTCCTGGTCCTGGCTCGGCGCACTCCGCAGATTTATTACGGCGCGGCGGACCGGCCGCTCCCGCCCATGGATCTGGTTGTGCCGCGCATCGGCGCCTCGGTGACCGAGCATGGCCTGGCTGTGGTGAACCAGTTCGACATGATGGGAATCCCCATCGTCAACAACTCGCAGCCCATCGCGCGCTCGCGCGACAAACTGCGCTGCTTTCAGCTCCTGACCCGAAAGGACATCAATATTCCACGCACCGTCATGGCCCGGGACCCGCATCAGATCCCGGCGGCCCTGGAGGCGGTGGGCGGGCCTCCGGTCGTCCTGAAGCTCATCCGGGGGACGCAGGGAATCGGGGTCATTCTGGCCGAGACCGAGCAGGCGGTGCAGTCGGTGATGGACACGCTCTGGTCCCTGGGCCAGACGATATTAATCCAGGAGTTCATCTCGGAGTCGGAAGGGAAGGACATCCGGGCTCTGGTCGTGGGAAACCGAGTTGTGACCGCCATGCGCCGACAGGCCCGGTTTGGCGAATTCCGCTCCAACCTCCATCGGGGAGGGGGCGCCGCCGTCGTGGATCTTGATGAGAACTACCGCAAGGCCGCGATCCAGGCCACCCATGTCATGGGGCTGCAGGTGGCGGGGGTGGATCTGCTGGAATCCCACGAAGGTCCGAAGGTGATGGAGATCAACTCCTCTCCGGGGTTCGAAGGGCTGGAGAAAGCGACTCGTCTTGACATCGCCCAGATCATCCTGGAATACGCTGTGCGCTACGCGCGGCGACACGGCAGGGGTTCATGGCGGAAGAACTGAAGATCGGCGGCAAGATCGTCAATCCGGGAGAGAGCCAGGAGATTCTCCTGAAGATCGGCGAGTTCTACACCGCCCAGCCGGTGAACATCCCCGTGATCGTCGTGCGCGGCCTGGAGGAAGGGCCGCGGGTGTTCCTGACCGCCGCGATTCACGGCGACGAACTGAACGGAGTGGAAATCGTCCGGACCATCATGATCGAGCTGGATCCTGCGCGGCTCAAAGGAACAGTCCTCTGCACCCCGGTGCTGAACCGCTGGGGTTTCCTGAATCACTCCCGCTACCTGCCAGGACGGAGGGACCTGAACCGCTATTTTCCCGGAGATCCTCAGGGCAACCTGGCCCACCGGGTGGCCCACAAGATCTTCAGCGAAATCGTCCAGCGGGCCGAGTACGGCATCGACATGCACACCGCCGGCGTGGGCCGCACCAACCTGGCTCACATCCGCGGAGATCTCGCAAACGACAGCATCCGGCGCATGGCCAAGGCCTTCGGCACGGAGCTCATCATGGACCAGCCCGCCTCCGGCGGCACGCTGAGGGCGGCGGCCACCCGGGCGGGGATCCCCACCATCATTCTAGAAGCCGGGGAGACTTTTCGTTTTCAGCGCGGGATGGTGGCCCGAGGGGTCGCGGGAGTTCGCAATGTCCTGTCGGATCTGGGGATGATCTCCCATAAGGGGAAGGAACCTCGGTTTCAGGTGATCGTCAAGGTGGCGGAATGGATCCGTGCCGAGCGCGGAGGAATCCTTGATATTCGGGTTCGCCCCGGGGACCTGCTCTATGAAGGGAGCGATGTGGGGACAGTCTCTACTCCCTTCGGAAGGGAAGTAACGGCCCTGAAATCGCCGCTCACGGGGCTGGTCATCGGTATCACCACGATCCCTCTGGTGCAACCCGGGGACGCCATCTGTCACATCGCCAAGCTGGAGAAGACGCTCCACACGGTTGAAAAGTATTGCATCACCGAACCGGATGGCCGCAAGCATCTGGACCTGGAGGAGGCGGGAATATGAAGAGGATTCGCCGGCTGGACCCGCGCACCGCGAATCAGATAGCGGCCGGAGAGGTGGTGGAGCGTCCGGCATCGGTGGTGAAGGAGCTGGTGGAAAATTCGCTGGACGCCGGCGCCGGATCCGTGCGGGTCGAGCTGTCGCGGGGTGGGCTCGGCTTGATCCGGGTCCTGGACGACGGCTGCGGCATGGACCGCGAGGATCTGGTGCTTGCGCTGGAAAGGCACGCCACCTCCAAGATCGGGGCGATCGAGGATCTCGCGACCCTCGCGACGCTTGGTTTCCGGGGGGAAGCCCTCCCCTCTATCGCCTCGGTGTCCCAGACAGTTCTGGACAGCGCGCCGGATGACTCGGGAAGGGGATACCGGATAGAGGTCGAGGGAGGGCACCCGGGAGAGGTGGTGGCCGTGGGGCACCCGCGGGGCACTTCCGTCGCGGTGCGCAACCTGTTCTTCAACACTCCCGCCAGGAGAAAGTTCCTGCGCTCCGAGGCCACCGAGACGGAACAGGTTCTGGACGCGGTGAGCCGGGCGGCCCTGGTGCATTTCGATCGCCGCTTTGCGCTGGTTGCCGATGCAAAGACCCTCCTGGACCTCCCACCGGCGGAGCAACGGGTCGACCGTGTGCGCCAGCTGTTCGGTGATTCGGTGTGGCAGCGCCTGGTCCCATTCACCAGGATGTCAGGACCCGCCAGGGCCTCGGGATTCACCTCGCGTCCCGATTTCACCCGGTCCAGCGCAAAAGACATTCGCATTTTCGTGAATGGCCGCCCCGTCAAGGATCGAGGCGCCTTGGGGGCGGTTACGCGCGCCTATGCCACCCTGCTGCCACGGGGTCGCTATCCCTTCGCTCTGCTGTTTGTAGACTTGCCTCCCGAGCGCGTGGATTTCAACGTCCATCCCACCAAGTGGGAGGTTCGGTTCGCCGATCCCGGCGGGCTTTTCGAGCTGGTCCTGGGGGCCATTCGCACCGGGATCGAGCAACAGCGCCCGGTTGCATCGCTGCAGGGATTCTCCCCGGAAACCGTCCCCCCCGCCGAGAAAGCCTGGAGCCAGGGGGCCCCTCGCCGGGAATCTCCCATGGCCCCCTCGGGGGGCAGGCAGGAAATGTGGGAATTTTCCGGGGGAGGGACCTCGCAGGAAAGGGAATCTCAAGCGACACGACTGCCGGGGATGACCCAGATGCTCCCCCTGGCGCAGTATCGGGAAAGCTACATACTGGCCTCCGACGAGGGGGGACTGGTCATCGTGGATCAGCATGCAGCCCACGAGAGGATTCTCTACGAACAGCTCGTGAGGCAGTCACAGGAAAGCAAGGTGGAACGTCAGTCGCTGCTATTCCCCTTGACACTGGAACTGGATCCCGAACGCAGCGCGCGGGTGCAGGCGGGACAGGAGAAGCTGGATCGATTGGGCTTCCGCCTGGAGTCCTTCGGGGAGCGAACCTGGCTGATTCGCGAAATTCCGGCCCTTCTGGGCGATGCCAATGCGGGCGCGCTCCTGAGGGATCTGGCTGACGATCTGGGAGCATCCGACTCGCAGGGAGAAGTTCACCGAGTGCTGGATCGCCTGGCGGCGACCACCGCCTGCCACGCGGCGGTCAAGGTCAACTTTCCGCTCACGACCGAGAAGATGACCTACTTGCTGGATGAGCTGGGAAAGACCAACGCTCCCATGACCTGCCCTCACGGCAGGCCGGTGGTGCTCAGAATGACCCACAGGGAGCTGGAGAGGAATTTTCATCGGCGCTAG
>JAKEFJ010000175.1 GCA_022616665.1 Acidobacteriota bacterium | reverse complement strand
CGGTAGGATTGGTCGTTGTAGTTGCCCAGACGAAGAACGCGGTTGAAAAAGATGTTCTGGATGTAGAGATCCGGCTTGCCGTCCTCAGCCCTATCCCCCCGCCCCGTGCCCTCCGGTGGGGTCTCGATTCCGAATTTATCCTGCAGGCGGCCCGTTTCGGGATCGATCCGGGTGTTGTGGTTCAGGTCCACATCCTGCAGCTGGTCACGGAAGTCCCTGCGGATGTAAGTCACCGACAGGGAAAGATCGGGCGCCAGCTCCCGCTCGAAGCCCAGCGTCAGCTCGTCCGTGTAGGGGGTCGAGAGGCTTCTGTCAATCTGGTAGCCCGAGGGAGGGGGCTGGGACAGCGCCTCTCCCACCTGGTTGTTCGGCTTGCCCTCGAAATCCACGCCGTTGGCGTCGAAGCGGTAATACCGGGCAATGGTGTCCGGCCCTTCCTCCAGCACCATCGTGTTCAGGAAAAGCTTGTCGTAGAACCGATTCCAGGAGGCGAAGACTTTGGACTTGCCGTCAGCCCAGGGATCCCAGGAGAGGCTGAGCCTGGGAGCTACGTTGGCATTCTGGATGTTGATTTCCTCGGGCTGGCGAACGTTGAAACCGTTGCGCAAGAGGTCCTCCGGGGTGGGCTCCCGCCCCAGGGCGTTAGCGAGGTAGGCGGATTCAATGGGCACCTGCGCCTCGTGGCCGGTGAATCGCCTTGGCGCCATGCCAAGCAGCGCACTCGTAATCTGCGCCAGGTGGAGGGGGTCCCCACCACCACCGTTCAGGTACAGAGGGTCCGTGTTCTCGAGGCCGGGGTCATGGATCCCATCGAAGTCAAACTCGCCGAAGCTACCGTGCTCCACACCCACGATGCCCATCAATTGGTCATACACTCGCCGCTCCGCCGCCGGGTCGAACAGAGTGTGACCGAAGGAGCTGAGGTCTTCCAGGTCGAACCGAATGCCGAGGCCCAGAGTCAGGTTGGGCAGCGGCTTGAAGGTGTCCTGAACGTAAAGTCCCAAGTTATCCCCCGTGGCGGAATTGTTCACGCTGGGAAGAGTGGGAAGGTGAGCCGTAACCGTGCTACCGGCCTGCCGTGTTCCGCCCTGGGAACTCCCAAATCCCACCGAGACATCCAGGATGGGCCGCTTCTCAGTCTGGCGATCGAAGGCTTCGTGCTCGTAAAGCACCCCTACCTTCAAGTCGTGAGTCCCCCCGAACCCATCGACGTAGATCGAGAAATCCTCTCTCAAAGTGAAGCGTTTCCGGTGGTCCTCGAACTGGAAGGGGTTGGGACCGACCGTGGCGCCGTTTGTCCGGGTGGAGTCCCGATCGGGGAAGAGAGGCGCCGTGTACTCGCCTGGATCGACCTGGTGATTCCCGTTCGTGTCGGACCAGAACGGGAAAGAGGTTTGGCCGGAATTCCCCAGCGTGTCCACCAGATTGTTCCGGTTGATGTCCTCCGAATCGAAACGGCCGTTTCCCGCAGTGCCGTCAATGTCAGGCAGCCCTCGATCCTCATCGGGATCCACGCGCCCATTCTCGTTGAGGTCGTACTCCTGATCCAGGAACCCGTTGCAGTTGATGTCCTCATTGGAGTCCCCTTCGCAACCCCCGTCAGGCGTCAGCCGGCCGTCCTTGTCGCGGTCCTCTCCAATCAGAGGGTCCAGGCGCCCGTTGTGATTAAAATCCTCGAACAGATCGAAGGCCAGATCTCGATCGTAATCCTCACCGGGATCCCGCTCACGGGCATGGATAAAATGATCATTATTGCCCCCCAGGTCGGTCCGGTCGTCGATGAACAGAACACCGTTGCCATTCGTGTCCGGATCCTGGGTGGGGCCACGCTGAAATGCATTGTCGAACCAGGAAAGCGAGGACTCCAGGAGGTAAGTCGGGCTGAACACGGCGATCTCTTTCAGGGTATAGGTGGGCCCTCCCCGCTCGAACTGAAACCCCGATTCCACCGCGGTGACGCTGTCCAGGCCCTGGTTTTCATCCCTGGTTCTGTCGACGGAGATGGAGAAAGCCAGCTTGTGCGCCTGATTGATTTGCCAGGTGGCTTTTACGAAGTTCCTGAATCCCCGTGTCCGCGTTACGAAGGCCTGGGACACGGCGTTGATGGGTGTCTCCACCTGGATGAATTCGGTCGCAAGGTAATACCACACCTTGTCCCTCATGATGGGGCCCGACAGCGAGAGAAACGGGTAAAAATCGGTGAAGCTCAGCTCGCGAAGCCCCTGCACCTCTCCGATCCCGCCGCGCAGGTCCGGGGGATCGATGCCCGCTCCGTCTCCGTCGAGCCGATCCGTCCGCATGAAGAACTTGAAGCTCCCCTGGAACTCATTGCCTCCCGACTTGGTGATGATGTTGGCGAACCCCCCCTGCGCGCGGCCGAATTCCGCCGTGGCGCCGGAAGTGATGACCTCGATCTGCTCGATGGATTCGATGTTGAGCTGTTGCCCGAAGTAGCCGGTGAAGGGATCCGTGGTGTTCACGCCGTCCACCAGCGTGATCACGTCGGTGTCGCGCGCGCCGTGAATATTGGGATTGCCGGTGCCGTCCACGTCGGTGACGCCAGGGGCCAGGCTAAGAACGTCCTGATAATCCCGCCCCAGCACCGGAAGGCCGCTGATGAACTCCGACGAAAAGGTGGTGGAGGTGACGACGCTCTCCGTGTCCACGAGATCGGCGTGCCCTTCCACTCGGAGGACTTCCTTCATCTCCGAGGCGGGGCTCAAGACGACGTCCAGCGTGTAGGTCTTACCAGCCGCTAGCTCGAGGTCGGAGAACTCCACGGGACCGTAGGTGCCGAGGGTGACGCGCACGCGGTAGTGCGGCCCCGGAGGCAACCGGGGAATTCGATAATTCCCTTCGGCATCGGATACGACGCCTCTCTCTGCGATCGCCAGCGAGTCATTTCTGGCGACCACGGTCGCGCCTGGGAGAGGGTTTCCCAGGCGATCGGTGACCTTGCCTTTCAGATCGGTGGAATCTCCGCCGAGAGCTTGGCAGACATTCAAACAGCAGGAGAGCAGCACGAAACAGAGACTGCCCGCGCGCCGATGCATGGAACTTCTCCCCGAGCAGGGGTTTAGGCGGTCAATCCCGAGAGAGGCCTTCATTATAAGCCGCAGTGGAGTCGGCAGCAATGGAGGATTGGCTTGGATGGGATCCTGCCGCTGTTCTTGGACCGCACCCCTGGAGAGGAAAGGGGGTGGAGGCGGCGATCGGAATTGAACCGATGTATGGAGGTTTTGCAGACCTCTGCCTTACCGCTTGGCTACGCCGCCGAAGGTGGAGCCAGCATTGAATCCCGATTAGAAAGGGCGCGGTGATTATAGGAGAGGCACGTGGTTTGGAGCAAGCCGCCTGGGTGGTTGGAGGGTTCAGGAAATTTGGATGGAGCGGGAAACGGGATTCGAACCCGCGACTTCAACCTTGGCAAGGTTGCACTCTACCACTGAGTTATTCCCGCCCAGCCGTTGCTTGGGGTAGAGTCGTCGTGATGACCGGCAAGATATAGCAGACACGTCAGTTCCTGTCAAGAATGGCCGGGAGTCACTCCTCCTGGCGAAAGGCATCTTGAAGGTGCTCCAAGGTTGAGCTGCCGTCTCTTCCCAGCCGAATGGCAATGACGTCAAAGCGACAAGGATGCTGCATGATTCCTCTGGATTGTAAGTAGAATGAGGCGGCTTGGAGGAGCTTCCGTCGCTTGCTCCGGGTCACCGATTCGGCCGGATACCCGAAGTCCTCGGAAGTCCGGGTCTTCACTTCCACGAAAACCAGCTCTTCCCCGTCTCGGGCAATGAGGTCGATCTCACCACCCTTGAAGCGGAATCCCCTCGCCACAATTCCCATCCCCGCAGCCCGCAGGTGCCGCTCCGCCGCTCGCTCTCCCAGATCGCCGCGGCGCCGGCGAGGATCTGCCGGTTCGGTGACCCCGGGACCCGCCTCGCTAGAACTCCTCGTCATCCGTGTCCCACTCCTGGGGGTTGGGGGGGGGTGCCGGGCGCGGAGGCGCGTTGCGACGAGGCTGGGCAGTCCTAGCTTCATCAATTCGCATCTGCATCTCTCTCCGAAACCGTGGCACGAAGACCCTCAACTGCGCTCGCTGGCGCGGGTTCAAAGATCGATCGATCTCGGCCCTCAAGCGGAGCTCCCGATCGTGGTGGGCCCGTTCCAGGTCATCCAGGCGGATCACTTGGTCGCGATAATCCTTCTCGGGGACCGACTCCTCCAAGAGCTTCGCTTGGAGCAGATGAAGCGCTTCCCGGCGTTGCCGTGCGTAGCGCTCGCGCTCTTCGAAGACCTGCTCCACCTGGGGAATCACCTCAACCTGCTGGTCGCGGGTCAATTCCAGGGCCTTTTTCATGGAGGCGATCATCAAGTTCTGGAGGGACTCTCGCACTTCATTCACATCCCCGGGGGGGCGGGGCTGGGGCGGCGCCGCCCTTAGCGGAGTGAGGACGGCGGCCAAGAGGAGGGCTGCCGGCCAAGTTTGACGAGCCCCGGTTGTTCCTGTGCTTCGCATTTTCGATCTCATGAGATTCCTCCCTCTGCCCCCTCAGACCCAACCGGGGTCCGGTGATTGCGCGAGTCGAAGCGCCGGCGCCGGGGTCGGCTCACGCATGGCACCATTAAAGCCCGCCTCATGCTCGGGAAGAACTTCTTCCAGAGCCCTCGTCATGTCCGCCGCACTGGCCGTTGCCTCGTTCCTGCGCGCGGGCGGCGTCCCGGGGTCCGAATCCGGCAGGAGCGTGTCCAGGGCCTGCTGGAGCGAGTCGGGATCGATACCCTCCGCCATTTGCTCCAGACGAAGTCGGGCACCGGTCTCCGGAGGAATTTCCCACTTGCCAACGGCCAGACCTGCCAGGAAAAAGCAGGCAGCCGTGCCCGCAAACGCCCAGATCCATGCCGTCCGGACACGGCCGGTCATTCCCTGCGCGGCCAGCTTGATTCGGAGGCGCGGCAAGAATGCCTGCCAGTAGGCTTCCGGGGGATCCGGGACGGCGCCGGTGCTGAGACTTCCCAGCAGTGCTTTGAGGCGCTGAGCCTCCATGGCACACCGCGGACATTCCAGGAGATGTTCCGAAAGGCCGAAAGGTGAGCCCCCTCCGGCTGCTTCCGCAATGAGCCAGGCAAGCTCCCTTTGCACCTCAGCGCATTTTCTCGGCGCCATCAACAACTCCGACTCAGCTCCCGACCCGCTGCTTAAGACCCCGAAGGGCATGGAAAAAATTGGCTTTCGCCGTACCCACGGTACAGCCCATCACCGCCGCGATCTCATGGAATTTCATTTCCTGGAACACCCTCAGGATCAGCGTCTCCCTCTGGCGCTTGGGAAGGCGGCCCACGGCTCTTCGAAGTATCTCCACTTGGATGATTCCATCCTGCTTCCCCGCTTCAAAGGGGTGCTCGGCGGGACCCAGCTCTTCCAGGGAAGTGGGTCGGTGCGTGGCCAACTCTCGCCGGCGATCGGTGACGAGGTTCAGGACGATTCGGGTGGCCCAGGTTCGAAAGGACGCCTCCCCCCTGAAGCGGCCCAGGGAACGGTATATCCTCAAGAAGGCTTCCTGGGACATATCGTCGGCATCGGCATGGTTCCCCAGGAGCCGGTAGGCCAGCCGATAAATATCACGCCGATGAGCATGCACCAGTTGGTCAAAAGCGCCCTCCTCCCCGGCCTGGAATCGACGGACAAGCTCCAGGTCCCGCTGATTCGGGTCTGGCGTCGGCGTCATCCTGGAGGGCCCCCACATGGCATTCGACCCCGGCACCCGCCGAATGGTTGAACCGCGGCGCTTGCTCGCTGGGAGTGGAGGGCTCCGTCAAGGTCGTGACGCCAGGGCTGTCGGTCAGAACCGTCGCGCCCCTCAGGGAGCCAAGAATCCCGATTCGACCTCGGCAACCGCCTCCTCGAAGAGGCGCAGGCAGACGTCGATCTCCTCGGCTGTCACCACGAGTGGCGGGCAGAACCTAACCGTGTTGTCTCCGCAACCGAGCAGCAAGAGGCCACGCTGGAAGGCCTTTTCCACGATGGCGTCGCGGCGCTTCGGATCCTTACGCAGATCGGGGGTATCGGGAACAACAATCTCCGCTCCCACCATCAGACCCAGACCCCGAACGTCGCCGATGATTCGGTGCCGCGACATGACGCCCTTCAGGCCTCCCACGAGTCGCTCTCCCTGTACCCGGGCGTTTTCAAGATACTGATCCTTCAGCAATCGCAGCGTGGTGAGCGCCGCGGCACAAGCCACCGGATTCCCGCCGAAGGTACTGGCGTGGGAGCCGGGAGCCCATCGCATGATGGATTCTTTGGCGACACAGAGCCCCAGGGGGAGGCCGGATGCGATTCCCTTGGCGATGGTGATGAGATCCGGATGAAAATCGAAATGCTCGGAAGCGAACATCTTTCCGGTGCGCCCCATTCCCGACTGTACCTCATCCGCGATGATCAGGATTCCGTGCTCCCGGGCGACTTGCTCGACTCGGGCCAGGAACTTGGGCGGAGGCACCACATAGCCGCCCTCCCCCTGCACCACCTCGATGACGATGGCGGCCACTTCCTCCGGCGGCACCGTCCTGGGAAAGAGGAAATCGGTCGCGAACGAGAAGCACTCCACGTCACAGGTCTCCACCCGCCGATTGACGGGGCACCGGAAACAATAGGCATAGGGAACGTGGTCCACCCCTGGAACCAGCGGGAAGAATCCCCGCTTCTGCACCGAGCGGCTGGAGGTGAGGGAGAGAGCCCCCATGGTCCGGCCATGAAAGGAGCCGAAGAACGCCAGAATTCGTGGCCGGCCCGTATGGTAGCGAGCCAGCTTGATCGCGGCCTCGTTGGCCTCTGCGCCGGAATTCCCGAAGAAAACCTTGACCGGGCCTTCGATGGGAACCAGCGCCGCGATTTCCTCGGCGAGGCGGATCTGAGGGCCATAATAGAAATCGGTGCCGGACATGTGGATCAGCTTCCCGGCCTGCTCGACGATGGCCTTGACCACTTCAGGATGGCTGTGACCGGTGGCTGTCACCGCGATCCCCGCGGTGAAATCCAGAAACCAGTTGCCGTCCACGTCCAGGATGGCCGCTCCCTCGCCCCGCTCGACCACCAAGGGATAGGCCCGGGTGTACGAAGGGGAGACTCGGGAAGCGTCCCGGTCGATCCAGGCCCGGGCGTTGGGCCCGGGTAACGAGGTGACGATTCTGGGAAGGGTCGGTGGCATGCTCTCCTCCAAGGGCACCGCCCGCACCTGGGCGGATCGGCTCTAAACCTTCTTCTTCCAGCGAACCCCCGCAGGGGTATCCTCCAAGACGATTCCTCGACGCAGCAGAGCATCCCGAATGGCATCGGCTTCGGCGAACTTCCGAGCCTTGCGAAGGTCTTCCCGGTTGGCCACCAATCCCTCCAGCTCCTGATCGAGAGTCAGCTCACTGCCCAGAGCGAATCCAAAGATGGCGGAGACTTCGCCAAAAAACCGCTGCAGCTCTCCGGCATTCTTCGCCGGCAGCTCCGCCCGGTCCCCAGCGGAGTTCAATTCCCGAACGAGCTCGAAGACGAACCCCATGGCCGCGGCACTATTCAAGTCATCGTCCATGGATTTGTAGAAGGCGTCGACGGTTTGCCTCGTGAATTCCGCGAGCCGCCCGTTCTCCCCCGTCCCCGAAGGGTGTTCCAGGCGACGGACACAGTCCCCCAGGCGGTTGAGATTCGCTCCCGCCCAACCGATGCCGTCCAGAGTGAAATTGATCGGCTTCCGGTAATGCTGCGAGACCAGGAGGTACCGGATGGCGCGGGCGTCGTGGCCCAGTCCCAGCAGGTCGCGGAGGGTATAGAAATTCCCCTGGGACTTCGACATCTTCTCGCCGTTCACGACCAGGTGGGCACAGTGCATCCAGGTGTGAACGAAGGGCTTTCCTGTGGCGGCCTCGCTCTGCGCAATCTCATTCTCGTGGTGGGGAAAGACGTTGTCGGTCCCGCCGGTGTGAATATCGAAGGATTCTCCCAGGTACTTCATGCTCATGGCCGAGCACTCGATATGCCACCCGGGTCGGCCGCTCCCCAAAGGCGTGTCCCAGGAGGGCTCTCCCTCCTTGTGTGCCTTCCATAGGACGAAATCGCGCACATCGGATTTCTCGTATTCATCCGAATCCACCCGAAAATTCGCGATCAGCCCCTGGCGGTCCAGTCCGGCCAGTCTCCCGTATGCCGGAAAGGAATCCAGTCGGAAGTAGAAGGAGCCTTTGCTTTCGTACGCGTGTCCTCTCTCCATCAGTTTCTGAATCAGGGCGACCATCTCGGGGATGTGCCGAGTCGCCCGGGGATAAACCTCGGCGCGCTCCACCCCGAGGGCGTCCAGGTCCTCGAAAAAAGCCTCGATGTACCGGTGGGTATACTCCTCCAGACTGACTCCTGCGGCGGCGGAGCCCCGAATGGTCTTGTCGTCCACATCGGTGATGTTCATCACCTGCGTCACGCGGTACCCCCGCGCCTTCAGGTATCGGCGGAGGAGATCCTCCCAGACGTAGGCGCGAAAATTTCCGATGTGGGCAAAGTCGTAAACGGTGGGGCCGCACGTGTACATGCGAACCTCGCCCTCAACGAGCGGGCGGAATGGCTCCTTGCGGCGGGAGTAGGTGTTGTGGAAACGAATCAAGCGGTCATCTCGGAACTGGGGTGTTGAGGTCTGGACCCGTATCAGTGGGGCGGGTGGCACAGACGGGAGAGTTTACCTTCGCCTTCCGGTGGTGTCAATGCCGGTTGGAGAGCACAAAAAAAAGGGGGGCCTCGACCCCCCTTTTCGCTCAAGTCCTGGAACGGCTAGAAGTTCATCTTGATCCCGAACTGGAATCGCCTGCCGAAGTCCCTGGTCTCCACGGACTGCAGTGAGCGGGCGCGATTATCGATTTCCGTTACCCGGAGATCATCGGTGTTGAGGAGGTTGAAGATTTCGAAGAACGCTCCGGACGAGACCTTTCCCATCACGAACTGCTTTTCGGTCCGAACGTCGATGGAGTAGGCAGCGGGGTTTCGGTGTGTGTTCCTGTCCTCGTCGTAGAATTTCCCGGTATTCAAGTCTTTGTAGCCGTAGAGGCGCCTGATCTGCGCAAAGTCCACGTTGTCGCCCGCCACGAACCGGTTCACATTGGAATAGGGAAGGCCCGAAGACCAGGTGATCCCACCACCGATTCTCCAATCACCTGGAAGGTAGGCCGTGGCGAAGAACTTCGCCACGTGGCGCTGATCGAATTCCAGATATCCATACCTCAACTCGGTGAGGGCGGGGTCGTCGCCGCTTTCCGAATTGAACGAGTCTGCCTGCCCCGTGGCCTTGGAGAAGACATAGCTCGCATCCATCTGCCACTTCCGGCTCAACCGGCGAACGAATTGCAACTCGACGGCGTTGTAGTCTTGGAGGTTGTAGTTTCCCACGCGGAAGATCTGGTTGAAATTCGGATTGAGGATGTAGAGATCCGGGTAACTGTCCCCGATCCTCTCATCCGTGCGGCCCGTTCCGGCTTCGCCGCCGGTCCCGGTGGGCGGGGCGTCGATGGTCATTCCAATCTTATCGCAATAGCCGGACACCGTCACTACGTCGCAGGAGGCGCCATTGACGCCGTGTTTGCGGGTGGTATGGTTCACGTCGATGTCCTGGAGCTGGTCTTGGAACTTCCTCTGAATGTAATTGATGGAAACGCTCATCTCGGGGGCGATCTCCCTCTGGAAACCGATGGTGAATTCGTCGGTGTAGGGAGTCTTCAGATTGCGATCCACCTGGGACGCCGAGGGAGGCGCCTTGGAGATTGACGCCCCCACGAAGTTGTTGGGCAATCCGTCCCCGTCCACTCCGTCGATGTCCAGGCGATAGTACTGCGTGAAGAAGTCGGGGCCCTCCTCGCCGATGACGGTCTGGAGGAAGAGCTTGTCGTAGAAGCGCCCCCAGGTGGCCGTGGCCTTGCTCTTGCCATCGGCCCAGGGATCCCAGGAGACGCTGATCCGCGGCGCCAGGTTGTTGTTGGTGATGTCGATGTCTTCGGGGGTTCGCGGGTGCCCGTTTTTGAGAATGTTGGAGTTCTCGATGAAAGTGCTCTGGATGACACTCTCGACGTTGTGCCGGGTCAGGCGCACGCCTGCCGCATTATTCAGGTCCGAGGAGAGGGTTTCCGGGCGATTCTTAAGCGTATCGATGGGAGAGACATTGTTTCCCGAATACAGGGGGTCCCCATTTCTCAATCCCGCTGTTTTGATGCCATCGTTGTTCAGATCCCCTTGCAGGTGTTCCTGGCCGGCGATGTTAAGAAGATTCACGTACTCTCCCGCTTCGGCGAGCGGGTCGAAGAAAGTATAGCCCTGGGAGCTCACCTGCTCGCGATCGAACCGGATTCCAAGGCCGAGGGTCAGGTTGGGGAGCGGCTTGAAGGTATCGTTGAAATAGAGTCCGAGGTTGTCGCTGGTGGCCGAGTTGGTGGCCGACTGTGTGGTGGGCAGGGCGGCGGAGAGGATTCCCCCGACCTCACCCGCGCTGTTGGCGAGGTCGCCGGGTCTCGACTGCCAGACGGGGCGAAGATCGTTGGTTGCCTCATAGCCCTCAAACTCCACCGACATTCCCATCCTGAGGTCATGGCTCCCGAAGAGGTCATCAATGTAGTACGAGAGATCCTCCCTGAGGCTATCCCGGGTGCGACTGTCCGAGTAATTCCGAAAGTACGGCCCCGTGATTCGAAGGCTTCTGAAGTCCAGGACATAAGGCTGATCTGCACCCAGAGGGGCCGTAAACTCGCCCCGTTCCGGAATGCCGTTGAGGTTGGCGTCATTCCAGTTCGGAAAGGGGGTGTCGTTGATTACAAAATCGCCGTTCAGGTCCTCGGTGTCGAATCTCCCGTTGCCCGCGGTGCTGCATGTGGCGGGGTCAAGGCAGCCACGCATCAGCTCGACTCGTCCGGGACAGATGGACGGGTTAAGGCAAGGGATCCCAGTGTCCTCGTTAGGACGAAAGTCACCGTCACCGTCAAGGTCCGTCTCAAAGACACCGTCACCGTTAAGGTCAGCCACGCCGAGATCCAATCTTCCATCCCCGTCGAGATCAATCTCGCGATCAACGGATCCGTTACAGTTGATGTCTTCCCGATTGGGCCCCTCGCAGCCGAAAGCTCCGGTCAGCCGTCCGTCACCGTCGCGATCTTCTGGGCAGATGGGCTCCCCGGTGATCGGATCGTCCGTACAGTTCAGCTTTCCGTCACGTCCTCTTGGCTTAGGTTCGGTATCCTCGAAGACGTCCCATCGGCCGTCATGATCAAAATCCTCTCCAGCGTCGACGCTTTCCCGGAGCTGCACGAATCCGTCCCCGTTGCCGCCCAGCGACTTAATGTGGTCCACGGTGAGGATGCCGTTTCCATTGGTGTCCGGATTGACGGTCGGGGTCCGCTTGACCGTCTGGTCGAACCGGGAGATGGTGGATTCCAGTGAAAAGGTCGGAGTGAAAATGGCCGTGTCCTGAAGGGTCAGGGTCGGCCCGCCTCGTTCGAACGTGAAACCCGATCCGAGGTCGATGCGGCTATCCAGTCCCTGATTGTTGAATTCCTGGTCATCCATAATGCCGATGAGCGCCAACTTGTTATTGGAGCTGACCTGCCAGGTCAGCTTAGCGGTGACCCGAGTGTCGGTGAGGGTCTGGACATACGCCTGAGTTCCGGCGTTGACTGGAAATTCCTCCTGAATGTACTCGGGGGCGAAGAGGTACCAGAGATGGTCCTTGACGATAGCTCCGGAGAGGGACAGGTAGGGGGAAAGATTCGTGAACTCCAGGTCCCGGAACCCATCGGTCTCACCGAGGCCTCCGCGCAATTCCGACCGATCCACTCCCGCTCCGTCGCCATCCAGCTTGTTGGTGCGCATTTGAAAGGTGAAGGTACCCTTGAACTCGTTGCCGCCGGACTTGGTGACGATGTTGACGAATCCTCCCTGGGCCCGGCTGAATTGAGCGCCTGCGCCGGAGGTGATGACCTCGATCTCTTCGATCGATTCGGTGTTGAGGTTCTGACCGAAATGGCCGTCGAAAGGATCGGTGGTGCTCACTCCGTCCACGAGGGTCACCACGTCGGTGTCCCGGGCACCGTGGATGTTGGGGTTTCCGGTATTGTTCACGTCGGTCACGCCTGGCGCCAGCGTCAGGACATCCTGATAATCGGTTCCCAGAACCGGGAGGCCGGAGATGAACTCGGAGGTGATCGTGGTGCTGATCTGGGTCGACTCGGTGTTGACCACATCCGTTTTGCCTTGCACTTGTACCCGCTCCGTCATCGCCTCGCGCAAGGTGACGTTCTGGACGATGGTCTTTCCCGAATAGACTTCGAGGGTGAACTCAATCTTCTGGTACCCGGGCAGGCTCACTCGAAGGGCGTACCCTTTGCCGGGTGCCACAGGCGTGATCCGGAACTCCCCCTGGGCGTTCGTGACACCTCCCAGCCCCACAATTGCCATGGCCTTGTTTTCCAGGGTGACCGTGGCGCCCGGGAGAGGGCTCCCCTCCTTGTCGACAACGACCCCTTTCACGGTCCCCGGCGTGGTCTGGGAGAAACCGGAGAGGGAGGAGATGCAGAGGATTACGGGGATTACGGAAAAGAAACCGGCGAGACGTTTGGCCCTGCCACTGACCATGAGAACTACCTCCGGACTTCACGAAGTGGATGGGGACGAACTCTCACGCCCCTGGTGAAGCAGCCCTCCCCCCGGGGGGCTCTCCTGCCTTCATCATCACTATCTTTTGAGAATTGGCATTTTATCGGCCCGGACCCGCGCCTGTCAATTCCCAATAAGAGAAACGGCGACAGCAAGTTACGGGGACCGTCTGAATAATTACTCCCACCACCTGAAGGTATATTACGTCTATAAGAGTGGATGTCAAGGAATTGTATATTTTGGAGTGCGGAGCGGACGCAGCAGGGGGCTACGGGAGGCGGGGGGAACGAATCCCCAACCTCTTGATCTTCTCGTTAAGGGTCGTGGGTTTGATTCCCAATAGCCTCGCAGCCCTCCGCTGGACCCCATGGGCCCTGTGGAGGGTCTGCTCAATCAGCTCCCGCTCAAAGCTAGCAATGGTTTGAGCGTAGGAAAACTCACCGGAGACGCTCTCCTTTGCCGGAATGTCGGACGGGGCGGCTTCCCCGGGGTGAATCTCCTCCGGGAGCAGTTCCAAGCCGATGGCGCTCCCGTTTCCCAGTACGACGGCCCGCTCCAGGAGGTTTTCCAGCTCGCGAACGTTTCCCGGCCATGTGTGGCGGGTCAGAGCCAACATGGCCTCTGGCTTGATCTCGGGGACTGGCCTGCCGTTCTCTTCGGCGAATCGTCGCAGGAAGTGGTCCGCCAGAAGGGGGATGTCTTCGCGCCGATCCCGCAAGGGAGGCAGATTCACCACGATGACATTGAGGCGATAGAAGAGATCTTCCCGGAACAGTCCCCGTTCCACAAGCTCCTTCAGGTCGATGTTCGTGGCAGTGATGATCCGCACATCCACCCGCACGCTCTCCACGGCCCCCAGTGGGAGAAACTCCCGCTCCTGGATCACCCTGAGGAGCTTCGACTGAACCTCCGGGTGAATGGAGCTGATCTCGTCGAAGAATAAGGATCCGCCGTCGGCGACTTCGAAGAGCCCCTTTTTGGCTGCCACCGCTCCCGTGAAGGCCCCCTTGCGGTGGCCGAAGAGATTGCTCTCCAAGAGCTCCGCCGGCACACTGCCGCTATTCACGACCACGAAAGGACGATGCGAGCGGGGACTGCGATGATGAATCGCGTGCGCAGCCAGCTCTTTCCCCGTGCCACTCTCCCCCTGAATGAGCACGGTGCTGCGGGTCGGCGCGATCCGGTCCAGCATGCTCTGCAGCTCCTGGATCGGACGGCTTTTCCCCACCAGCTCGTTATCCCGGGCGCGCCACGAGAGCGCCCTCCGCAGAGTGCGATTCTCCGAAAGCAGGTTACGCTGGCCCAGGGCGTTGCGAACCGTGAGCAGCACCTCCTCGTGACGGAAGGGCTTCGTCAGGTAATGGAACGCTCCTTCCTTCATGGCCTGCACCGCCGATTCCACCGAGCCAAACGCGGTGATCACGACTGCCATCTGGTCCGGATCCCGGCCCTTGACCGCCCGGAGAAGCTCCAGCCCACCGGCGCCAGGGAGCATCAGGTCGATAACCAGGAGATCAAAACTGTCCCGATCGAGCAAACCCAGGGCCTCTTCCGCGGAACCTGCGACCGTCGGCTGGTAACCCGCTTCCTGAAGAAGGCCGGACAGGACTTCCTGAAAGACACTCTCGTCTTCCACCACCAGAATCCTGGCGCGGTGGTTGGGCGTCACCGGGCTCGGTCCGCTCAAGGCGATTCCTCTTTTCCGGGCTCGGATCGGAAGCTGGAGAGCGGCTCGAGAATGACGTTGCGGATCGAGAGCCTGGTTCTCGCCACGGTAAAGTCCCTTTCGATGAATCCGGCGAACCCGTCCATTTCAATTTCGAAGACATAGTCGCGGGCCGGCTTGACCCTGCAGAAGCAGTACTCCCCTTGTTCATCGGTCCGCGTGGTAGTGGAAAACTCTCCCCGGTGCAGGACCACCTTCGCGCCCGAAAGGGGTCCGCCCCGCCCATCCATCACCCTGCCCGTAATTCCTCCCGGAGTCGGGCCCGCCAGCTCATCCGCACGATCCTGGGATCCGGCTCGCGCCGGCAGGGCTCCCAGCGCTCCGGTCAGGATGAAGGCGAGCACCACGCCCTTAAGCTCCACGGGCAACCTCGCCGACAGGGATCTGTGCCGCAGGGAGGGACACGGTAAAGGTGCTGCCGGCACCCTCAACACTCTCCACCTGAATCGTGCCGCCGTGCTCGAGGACGATCCGTTGTACCACGGACAGTCCCAACCCGGTTCCCTTGCCGTCGGAGCGCGTGGTGAAAAAGGGCTCGAAGATCCTGGGGAGGCTGGCGGAGGGGATGCCGATACCGCTGTCGGAAACCCGTATTCGCACCGATTCACCATCCCGGTCCAGCGCCAGCCGAATCTCTCCGCCGGAGGGAAGCGCCTGGGCCGCGTTCATCAGTAGATTCAAGATCACCTGCTGCACTTTGCCGCGATGTCCCCGGATCATGGGGAGGGACGGCGCCCGCTCCATGGAGAGCCGGATTCGTTTTCCTTTGAGCTGGGGCTCGAACAAGGCCAGACTCTCTGCAATGACCGCACCGGGGTCGAATTCCTGGGCGGGCTCCTCGTCCTTCCTTCGGGCAAAGTTGAGCACGGAGCCGGCGATTCCCGCGGCGCGCACTGCCTGGCTCTCGATCTTCTTCAGCAGCTCCATCTCGGGAATCCGAGATTTCATCCGGGCCATCAACAGCTGGGCGTAGCTGGCAATGCCGGCCAGCGGCGTATTCACCTCGTGAGCCACTTGCGAGGCCAGCAAGCCCAACTCCGCCAGATGGTCGTGGTGAACCATGCTCTCCTCTCGTCGGACTTCTTCGGAGACATCGTCCAGTGTGTAAACCACCCCGGATAAGGGGTCTCCGCCCAGGTAGGAGCGGCTGGCGTTGATCACTCGGATCTTTCCATCGGCGCGACCCAGGGAGAAGCGGAAGACCCGCTCCCCCGACCCGCCTCGCCGGACATCACGGACGGACCGATCCA
Organism: Acidobacteriota bacterium; assembly: GCA_022616665.1. Classification (GTDB taxonomy): domain Bacteria; phylum Acidobacteriota; class Polarisedimenticolia; order Gp22-AA2; family AA152; genus AA152. The sequence continues at coordinate 41,083 of JAKEFJ010000175.1, read as the reverse complement.
GCAGCATGAGCAATCCTTTGGGAAGCATCGCTCCCACCCCGGCCCCGATGGGAACAGGATGACCGAGTATCCTGGCGGCCGCAAGGTTGGCTGCCGTGATCCTCCCCGCGGCGTCACAGAGCAGGATTCCGATCCGGCTGGACTGCAAAATGGCCTCGGTCTGGCGACGGAGCTGCTCTTCACGGCGACTTCTTTCCTCGATCTCCCGGTACAGGCGAGCCGCTTCAACGGCTTTGGCGGCCTGTGAAGCGAGGGCCGCCATGGCGTCCAGATCCTCTCCCTCCAGGGCGGAGCAGTCGCGGCGCGGGCCACTCAGCAGCAGAGCGCGCATTTGGCCTCGAACGACCATGGGGAAGACGTACCGAAATCCCGCTTTTCGAGCTTCCTCCCTCGCGGCCGACGGAAGCTCCGCCCCTGCGTCGCCCAGGAGCACCATCTCCTTCGTCGAGAGCTCACGAGCCTCCTGGTCCGAAAAGCTCCAGCGCATAGGCTGATTCGACAGATGGGTCGATCCCCGTGCGGGAAGAAAAATCCCCTCACCCGGCCCCTCCACCAGCAACAGAACCGGATCGACTCCGAACTGCGACGCCAGTCGCGAGACCAGCTTTTTGGCGAGCGGCTCCAGCCGGACCTCTCCGTTAATGTCCTCGCCCAGCTCGAGCAGCAGGCGGGAAGTCGCTGCCGGCCGCCTGCCAAGCAAGCGGTCCACTTTGCTCCCCAGGAAACGGTAGAAAAGTACCGCCAGAGCACCGGAAATGAGCAGCGGGAAGCTGACCTCGGCGAGAATCCCCCCCGAAGACGCTCCACCCGGCAGGAACGAAAGGAGCCGGGAGCAGGCCGCGCCCCCAGCCAGAAAAACAGCCCCGACCACGGCCCAGCGCACCGCTGCCCGCAGCGAGCGATCCAAATCCACCGCCCGCTCCTCAAACAGTGTCGCCGTGAAACCCAGGGGGGCGATCGCCAGCGGGAGCACGGACAGTTCGCCCAGCGCTCCTGCCGGAACTCCCAGCGCGACCGGGAGGAGATACAGGAGGCAGAGCGGCAACAGGCCCGCCGCAGCTGAGGCCGCCACCCATCTGAGCCGCCACCGCGTTGCGGCACGCGTACAGCTCCAGAGTCTGGCGAAGAGGGTCGAAACCGCCAGGACGGTGTAGAGCCCCAGGTAAAAAAGCTCCAAGCGGTCTTTCAGGCGAATGGCGTGGGTCGGTTCGGAGAAGGCGAGGGCCCCCTTGAGCGGAATCAGGTAGACGGCCACTCCCAGCAGGAGTATCGCCGGCGCATACAGCCAGATACGCCGGCCGGTGCCGGCGCCCAAGCGTGGGACCGGCTCGGAGAGCTCCAGGACAAAATGGACGATCAAGGGGGGAAGCAGAAGTCGTCCCGCCAGATCGCCCCAGTAGAAAATCCAGTCGAGGATTCGGGCGTTTCCCCCGGGAGAGAGCGCCAGCAGCGAGAAGAAAGCGAGGCAGAGGCCGTAAAGCACGAGTGCTGCGTGCTCTGAGGGGAGCTTCACCAGAGCCAGGCTGCCCGCCACGAGAGCCGCCGCCCCCACAATAAAGAGGAAGTAATAGAGGCGATTTTCCTCCCCATCAGACCGGGGGAGAACCTCCAGATCCAGGCGCTGGTTTCCCCTCAGGACCTTATAAGGCGTCGGAAGCCCGGCACGCCCCCAGAGCAATTCTCGAACGCTGCGAGTGGCGGAGGGAGCGACCGCAGCGATGCTGATGAGCTGATCTCCCCTCTTGATGTCGGCGATGTCCGCGGGACTTCCTGCCTGGATGGACGCTGCCTCCAAACCTCGCCCTCGGCTCGCCCAAATCACCCCGTCTTCGCCGTGCAGCGAAGCGGCGCGATTCAGGAAACTCAATAATCCCAGAATAGCCAGCAGAAGGGCAGGAATCAGGGCTCCGATTGTCCCGGGCTTCATCAGAAGCTCACCCCCACGCCGCCGCTGAATCGGTTGATCTTCTCCGGCATCGCATTCTCCAGAGGCTCGGTTCCCGAACCCGGGCCCCGGGAGAGCGACTGGAATCCCAGGAGAATCCTCCATGCGCCAGCACCACGATTGGACACAAAAGGAATGGGCTGCAGAATCACCACGTCGACCCGTGAAGCGCTCAGCGCCGTCCCCGCTGTCTCGTCAACTTCCGTTTCCGTCAGGTGCGTGTAGTCCAGACGCACCTGGGTATCGGTCTTCTGGACATTGGCGGTAACCTTCACCGCCAGGTACCTAACTCCCCCCTCTTCCAGAACCAGCACCGGGGCCTCGGTCAGACCGCCAGCCATTCTCCCCACGACCCGACCGTGATCCGACTCGAGGCTCCCCTCCACCCCTTTCAGGCTCTTGGATACCGAGAAACCGGCCTCCTGGGACCAGGCGGACGGATCAGTGATGAGCATCACCTCCGGAGTGGAGGGATCGGAGATTCCAGGCTGGCTCAGGATGGCGGAGGCACCGAGTGGATTGCGCTCGACGTGCCCGCCCACCACCCAGTTCCCCTGGAATCTCTGGAGGATCTCTGCTCGGAAGCCCAGAGTCTCGGATTCCGTGGCTCCCCGTCCGATGAACCCGCCCTGGCGGGAATCAGATCCAAGGTTGTCGGTTCGGACGAGAACCCACCCTTGCAGGGTGGATTGCTCTCCCTGCTTCCGGGCCCCGATCCTTGGGACCAGAATGACATTGCGATCCATTCCTTCGGAGACGTGGGTGTCGAGGCCCAGGATCAAGCTGACCGGCTGGGACAACTGCCAGGTATCTTCTCCAGACAACGACAGCCCCCAGCCTCGCTGACCGGAGTCCAGCATGGAGAGGTCCGGACGGATGGGAGCCAAAATCCACCCGGCGTCGCGTTGATCGTAGTTATAGACTCGAGTCCGGGCTGCCAGGGAGAGGCGATGCGCCCGCGGGAGCTGCAGGCGATAACCAGCCTGGGCGTTCCAGTGCCAATCCCGAAGTTCGTCCCCCCGCTCACCCGACCCGCTTCCCGCTTCGACGTCCCAAGGGACGCTCGCCTGGGCGTGGATAAAGCCCGTGGCCACTTGCAGGCCGCTGTCCTTCCCCAGGTTGCGTGTCCAGTTGGCCTGGTACCCCAAGGTTCGAACCGCCTGACTGGAGGGTGCGAAGGCCTCGGATTCTCCATCCGCGCGATAACTGTCGCGATCAAAGCGAGCCTGGACCTGAACGGAATCCTCGGGAGAGACCTTGTATCGCATTGCGACCCGCAACCGGTTGGCTCCCTGATCGCTCACGAATCCTCCCAAGGCTGCTCCTTCGGTGCTGAGGCTTTCGGCCAGGCCGCGAACCTCCCAGTCGCCCCGTCCCAGGAGATCCCCTGCTACCTGGACCGTGGTGGCTCGGCCGCTGGATCCTGGCGCTTGGGGGCTCCCACCCATTCCGGCAAGACTGGAGGTATACCACTGGTTCACCTCGCCGCTCACCGGAAGCCGGCCAGTTTCCAGTGCGATGGGTGGGGATCCGGAACCTGTGAAGCCTGTCTTGCCGCCTCCCCCGTCGTGCGAGACGAACGGCTCCGGGACCTGAGGATCCTCCTCCTTCAAGATGTCGGTGCGAGGCAGCCGAAGGACCCAATCCATCGAGTCGCTCGAAGAGTTCTCCCCCAGCGCCGGATTCACATCGGGCCCAAGCTGGATCTGAAGCAGCGAGAGGAGGCGGCTGTTGGCCTGGGCCAGACGGACGGGATACCCGGGCTTGTTCAAGGCCAACAGGAAGTTCCCCGAACCGATTCCCTCGAGGCTGAAGCGCCCGCGATCATCAGTAAGTAGGATGGCAAGGGGGGCGCTGGCTGTGGTGCCTAGGGAGAATACGACGATTTCCACGCCGGGGAGGCCTCGGCCCAGCCTGTCCCGCACGACACCAAGTCCCAGCAGGGGTGTTTCAGCCTGCGCTGCCGCCGCGCTCGCCGGATATAGAAGGACCGCCGGAAGGAGGGCTAGAAGCCCGAGGAGTTGAAAGCCTTTGTGCAGGTTGGAACCTCTCGAATGGATCGGAACAAAATCGAAAGGTTTCGGCCGCTCAGACGAGCGCTTACCTTAATTGAGTCAGCAAGCTATGTCAAACTGTCCGGGAGATTTGATGAACGAACGGGGATCAAAAAAGCGCCGTGATTTCTATCCGAAAACGGACTCGGAGCCAGCCCTCCTTGCCGGCTGAACCGGAGCGGACCTCCAGCTCGGCACCCTCCGGAACTCCGGGGGACAGCAGGTAGTTTCCCTGGTGGGCCAGGGGATGGGACTGGTTCCCCTCTGAAGTCAGGGTCGCGATTTCCCCGCTCACCTCCAACGACAGGCTCAGGTTTCGACCCGAGAGGGTGAGGGGCACAAGGGTGATTTCCAACCGATCCTGGCGTACCTTCTTCGGCTCATTTCCTGGAAGAGGCACGAGGCGGTCGACGGTCGTGGAAGCAGGGTGCCCCACAACCGCCACCAATCGGTGATCGGCCAGCAGGGTCTCTCCCGAGTCACCCACTTCGAACACCCGGGCGATGAGCGCCACCTGGGTCGGATCAGCACCCGGAGCCTCCGAATCCTCCGCCAGGCTCCACTTCACATGGAGCGTCACCTTCGTATCCAGGGGCGGGGATTCGTAGACGGTGACCAGCTCGGAGGCGCCTTGGGCAATTTCCAGGTTGAGGCTCCGGGTGATGTCCCCGCGGGGAATCTGGCCGCTGCCGCTCAGAGCCAGGACCTGGACCTTCGACTTCAACACGAGAGCGAGGCCGGCCTGCGTCACCCCCAACGGCCGGAGCTCGGCGCGCAGCCGGAGCTTTTCGGTCAGAGGCTCTTTCAACGGCGATCTCCCCATCAGGGTCACGTCTCGAGCCAGCAGCGCCCCCTTTCCCAAAAACACCCTCGCCTGGTCGGTCGCGAGGGTCTCGGTGCCGCCTGGCCCCACCTTGAGAATTTCCACGGTGAGGTCGATCGGCATGGCCGGGGAGACGCCTCCCTCCTCGGCACTCGGTGAGAGCGTGGACAGGCAGAGAAGAGTCAGGAGGACTGGAAGAGCTCGAATCCGGGGAGGTTGCACGGTGTGAGATTCTCCCCATCGATTCCCCTGGCGTCAAGCGGCATCAACCACTCCGCCGCATTCTTGAATTCTCTTCCCCCTTCCTCTATGCTTCCGGCCGCGCGGCGCGCGGAGAATCTCTGGGGAGAACCGCACTTCATGAAAATCGGGATCGACACCGTCCGCCACGTCGCGCGCCTCGCCAACCTCGATTTTTCCAACCAGGAGCTGGAGCTTTTCACCCGCCAGCTCGATTCCATTCTGAGATACATCGACAAGCTCAACGAGTTGGACACCGCGCGGATCGAGCCCACCTCCCATGTGACCCGGATGGAGCAGACCTTGCGGGAGGACCGCACGATTCGGTCTCTGAGTGTCCCTCAGGCGCTGGCGAACGCCCCCGAATCGAAGGACCAGCACTTCACGGTCCCCAAGGTCATCGGCTAGAAGCATGGAAGAACTCTTTCGCCTCTCAGGCTCCGAGCTCCTGCGCCGCATTCGATCCCGGGAGATCTCCTCACAGGAGGCCACCCGGGCCTGCCTGCGGCGAATGAAAGCCGTCGAGGGGAGAGTTCGGGCATTTCGCTGCATTCTTGAGGAGGAAGCACTCGCCACCGCCGAGGCCATCGACGGTGCTTTCTCACGGGGTGAGGATCCGGGCTCCCTGGCGGGCCTGCCCGTTGCTCTGAAGGATGTCCTCTGCCTGGCGGGCCACCCCACGACCTGCGGCTCGAGAGTCCTCGAGAAGTTCATTCCCCCCTACGATGCCACCGTGATCCGGCGCCTCAAGGAGGCGGGAGCCGTCATCCTTGGGAAAACGAACATGGACGAATTCGCCATGGGCTCCTCCACGGAGAACTCGGCATTCGAAAAGACCCGCAATCCGTGGGACCTCGACCGGGTTCCGGGAGGTTCGAGCGGCGGATCGGCGGCGGCCGTTGCAGCCGACATGGCGCCTGTGTCCCTGGGCACCGACACCGGCGGATCCATCCGACAGCCTGCTGCCTTCTGCGGTGTGCCCGGACTCAAGACCACTTACGGCAGGGTCTCCCGCTTCGGACTGGTCGCCTTCGCCTCTTCCCTGGATCAGATTGGGCCTTTCGGCAAGACCGTGGAGGACCTGGCGCGCACCCTCTCGGTGATCGCCGGGTATGATCCTCGTGATTCCACCTCGGCCCGCGTGCCGGTGCCTGATTACGCCTCGCAACTCTCCGCTCCCCTGCGATCCATCCGCCTGGGAGTCCCGAAAGAGTACTTTCCCGCGGGACTGGATTCGCAGATCGAGGGGGCGGTCCGCGCCATGCTGACCCGGGCCGAGGCCATGGGGGCCCGGGTGGAAGAGCTCTCCCTGCCGCACACCGATTTCAGTATCCCCACTTATTACATCTTGGCCACCGCGGAGGCCTCTTCAAACCTGGCTCGATACGACGGCGTCCGGTACGGCTACCGTGCCGAGGGGGCGCACGTTCTGGGGGAGATGTACCGCAGGAGCCGCTCGGAGGGCTTCGGCCGGGAAGTGAAGCGGCGGATCATGCTGGGGACCTATGTCCTCAGCTCCGGATACTACGATGCCTATTACCTCAAGGCTCAAAAGGTGCGCACCCTCCTGAAGGCCGATTTCGATGCGGCCTTCGAGAAGGTCGATTTGATCGTCACTCCCACCACCCCTTCCACGGCCTTCCGATTCGGGGAAAAAACCGAAGATCCCTTGCAGATGTACCTGTCGGACATATTCACCGCCACCATCAATCTCGTGGGCATCCCCGCCCTCTCACTCCCCTGCGGGATCGCCCGCGACGGCCTTCCCATCGGCGCGCAGATCGTCGGTCCCGCCTTCTCCGAGCCGCGCCTCCTGGGTGTCGCCGCGGCGCTGGAGTCGGAGATGGACTTTCGTTCCCACCACCGGCCGAAAGCCCTGGACGCCTGAAGCATTGATGCTCCGTCGCCTACTCTTCGCCGTCTTGGCGATTCTGATGGCGGCGCCTCACATCCTTCGCTCCTCGGAAGACAAGTCCGCTCCAGCCGGTCCCTCGCTCCAGCTCCCCGAGAGCCTGCGGACCTTCGAGGTGACCCCGGAAATCCGGATTTTTCTAAGTGAAGAAAACGCGCTCTTCCTGGAGGTTCTCCGCCAAAAGTCCGATACCGACGAGGACGTGGCGCGCCGTGTGTTGCGGGATCCGGCCCGCTGGGAGACCGTCAAGGCCTTCAACCCCGAGGAGCCCAAGCGCCCGGCGAAGCGCTACGTGGTCGTGCCCTATGAAGACCTTCGGGAAGCTTACCAATTCCTGACCATGGCACGCCTCTTCCCCGAGGACCGGCTGGAGGGCGAATACTGGCTGCACCCGGTGGGCCGAGGGAGAATTCCCATGGCGGCCGAGAGCCTCTGGCATCTGGCCCTCTGGTTCACGGGGGAGGGGAAGAACTTCCAGGCGATCGCTGAGATGAACGGGCTACGGGACCTGACTCCAATTTCCGGTCGGGTCCTGAGGATTCATCGATCGCTGCTACTGCCAATCTTTGCACAGGTGCCGCCCACCGAGGCCGGGGATCTAAGTTTCGGCCGGGATGAGCAGGGCGAGTACGGTGCCTACCGGCTCAAGAAGGGCGAAGCGATTTATTCTTCGGTCGTGGTCCGGTTTACCGGATTGCTGGACGCCGACGAGGTGAACCAGATGGCCAGCCTGGTGGCCCGGCGCAGCGGCATCGAAGACGTGAGCAGCCTGGCCGTGGGATACCAGGTAAAGATCCCCCGCGATTCCATCATGCCGGAGTTCCTGCCGCCCGGAGATTTGCGGCGCATTGAATTCGAGCTGAGCCGGAGGGAGGTGGAGCGCTTCAAGAACCAGGCCATCAGCCGGGACCTGGAAGGGGTGACGGTCATCCTGGACTCCGGTCACGGAGGGCGGGACATCGGCGCTTCCCGCAACGGGGTCTGGGAGAGCGATTACGTCTATGATGTGCTATGCCGGATCAAGGCCCGGCTGGAAAAGAACACGGCGGCCCAGGTACTCACCACGATCCGCGACACGCAGTACGGCTTCCGAATCTTCGAAACCCACGGCATCCCCCTGAACCAGTCCGAGTCGATCCTCACCACGCCGCCGCTGCGGCTGGCTTCCTCGGCACCCAACGACGTGGGAGTCAATCTGCGCTGGTATCTGTCCAACTCCTATCTGAGAAGTCTGCGAAGGAAGGGAGTGGACCCCGACAAGGTCGTCTTCGCCTCCCTGCACGCCGACTCGCTGCATCCCAGCCTGAGGGGGACGATGATCTACGTCCCCGGCGAGAAGTACCGGGCCAAGACTTACGGATTCAACGGGGCCACCTACCAGGCGCGAAGGGAGGTGCGGGAGAAGAGCCACGTCTCCTTCACGCGCGAGCAGAGGCAGAAATCCGAGGGACTATCCCGGGAGTTCGCCGCCCACCTGCTGAAGGCCTTGAAGCAGCGCGGGGCGCGTATCCACCCCTACCAGCCCGTCCGCGACCGGATCATCCGTCGCACCCGCCCCTGGGTCCCCGCAGTGCTTCGCTGCAACGAAGTCTCGGTGCAGATCCTCTTGGAGGTCTGCAATATCAACAATCCCGCCGATGCCCGCACTCTCACGGATCCCGCCTTCCGGCAAAAGATTGCCGACGCCTTCGTGGATGCGCTGCTGAGCTATTACGCCTGAGGCGCGGGGAAGATCTGCTCGCGAATGCGCTGGGGGGCTATGGAACCGTGGCGCAGGAGTCGGCGGTGGAACTCCTTGAGGGAAAAACGGTCGCCTTCCAGGCGGCGTACATCGTCTCGCAAGCGCGTGAGCTCCCGTTTTCCCACCGCGTACGACAGCGGCTGCGTCGGCGTCTTGGAATAGCGCTTGACCTCTCCCCGGGCGCTCACGGGATTGATCTTCGCGACCCGCACGAGGATTTGCACGGCCTCCTCGAACGTGAGGTGACCCGTGTGCAGCCCCACATCGATAACCACCCGGCTGCATCGCCAGAGGTAATCCTTGAGTTGCAGAAGGCGGGTTCGCGGGTCGCTGTAGAAGCCTTGCTCCCCCATCATCTCTTCGCAGTAAAGGGCCCATCCCTCGATCAGCACCGGGGTTCCGATCTGCCGCTGGACGGGCGATCCGGCGCGGTTGGCCAGGGAAAGCTGGGCATGATGACCGGGATAGCCCTCGTGCACGCAGGTGATGGGGATTGCGGCTAGCATGTGCTCCTTCATGTGCTGGCGCCGCTCTTCCTCCGAGACGATCCCTTCCGGGGGCGTGACCCAGAAGTACCCCTTCTGAAGCTCCTCGAAGGGAGCCGCAGGGACGTAGGCGGCGAAGGGAGTGGTCTTCCTTTCGAAGACGGGGGTCTCCACCACCTCGAGGCGCTCCCCGGCGGGAAGCTCCAGCAGGCCTCGCTCGAGGACGAAGCGCCGTGAGCGATCGATCTCATCCCGGTAGGCCGACAGAAGACCTTCCTCGCGCGGGACGTCGCGCTTGAATTCTTCCACCCGCGCTTCCCATCCGCCTGCCGCCTGGTCCTCCGCCATCGCTTGCAACTGCCTCTGGGTCTCACAAATCTCCTGCTGACCGAAAGCCTCGAGATCGGAAGCGGTGTCGCTCAGGCCATGCGCTTCTCTCAGCAGGAACTCGAAAAAATCGCTACCTGTCGCGAAGCTTCCACGGGCCCGTGGATGAACCCTCTCTTCCAGAAAGCGCAGGTAGGATTGAACCTCCTCTCGGGCCGAGCGCGCCGCTTTCTTGACATCCTCCGCCAACGCCGGAGCGCATCGGGCTGCCCACAAGGTCGCCTCGGAGAGAAACTCGCACAGGGTCGCGCCCAGATCACACGCCATCTCCGACCAGAGGAGGGGGACCTCCTCCGGCTGCCGGAGGTTTTGCCGCGCCTCCGAGAGGATTCTCGGCACTTCGCGAAGCCGGGACAGCACTCCTCGGGCGCGCTCCTCGGGAGGAGCGAATTCGCGCACCATGAGGATGTAGACACCGAAGCTGGCTTCTTCCAGATAAGCGCCCGGATTGCGGAATGGTGAGCGCATCTCCTGCATGCTCCTCAGCTGCGTCTTGAGCTCCCCTTCCAGGAGATCCAGGTCGAGGCGCTGATCTCCGGTCATCTCCGGAAGGGCTTCCCGGCTCGTCCGGATTTCCGCGAGGTGCGTCTTCAGCTCCGCGGCCTGGCTGTCCAGAGTGTCTGGATGAAATGCGCTCAGATGGTAATCGTAATCGTGAATCCCCAGGTAAGTGGCGTTCACCGGCGCGTGACGCCAAAGCGTGCGGAGGATTCTGTTGCAGAGTTGATCCGGAAATTCCATGGAGCGGAATTATACTTCGTCTTGACACTTTTCTTGGCGCTATGAAAGAATCTGGCCTCCTCACGACGATTCGTTCATGGATTAAGGATCCATCGCGATGAAGGTGCTGGTGGTGGGCGGCGGCGGGCGAGAGCACGCTCTGGCTTGGAAGCTCCGTCAGAGCCCCCTCGTCTCCGAGCTCTACGCCGCGCCCGGCAACGCCGGCATCGCCGCGCTAGCCGACTGCGTCCCCATCGATTCCTCCAGCACCGTGGAACTGGGCGATTTTGCCGAGAAGGTCCGGATGGACCTGACGGTGGTGGGCCCGGAGATTCCCCTGACCCTGGGGATTGCCGACGAGTTCGAGAAACGCGGACTCAAGGTTTTCGCTGCCTCCCAGGCGGCGTCGGAGATTGAATCCAGCAAAGTCTTCGCCAAGGAATTCATGGCTCGCCACGAGATTCCCACGGCCCCCTTCACCAGTTGCGCCTCCCACGAGGAAGCGTTGGCCACCCTGAAGAAGCGGAAGAAGACGGATTACCCCGTGGTGCTGAAGGCCGACGGCCTGGCCGCCGGCAAAGGCGTCGTGATCGCCGATAGCGCCGCCGATGCAGAAGGGGCGGTGGCCGATATCATGAAGCGTCGCAAGTTCGGCACCGCCGGGGACCGCCTCATCGTCGAGGACTTCCTGCGAGGTCGAGAGGTCTCCTTCTTCGCCCTCTCCGACGGCGAATTCGTATTTCCCCTGGTCACCTGCCAGGATTACAAGCGCATCGGGGATGCGAACCGCGGCCCGAACACCGGCGGCATGGGAGCTTTTTCCCCTTCCGTTCACGTGTCACAGGAGATTTTCGAGCAGGTGGTGGAGGAGGTCTTCGTGCCGGCCATCCGCGGCATGGACCGGGAGGGACGGACCTATCGGGGCGTCCTGTACGCCGGAATCATGCTGACCGAGCAGGGCCCCAAGGTGCTGGAATTCAATGCGCGCTTCGGCGACCCGGAGGCCCAGGTCCTGCTGCCCCGGCTCAAATCGGATCTGGCGGAGCTGCTTCTGGCCAGCGTGGAGAAGCGTCTGGATAAGATTGACGTGCTGTGGCACCGCGATCGAGCGGTCTGCGTGGTGATGGCATCGGAGGGGTATCCCGAGTCCTATCAGACCGACCGGCCCATCGACGGGCTGGACAAGGCCGGGGCGATGCCCGGGGTCACCGTTTTTCACGCGGGGACGAAGCGCTCGGAGAACGGCCCGATTCTGAGCTCGGGAGGGCGCGTGCTGGGGGTCACGGCGCTCGCCGCCAGCTTTGATCAGGCCCGCTCGGCCGCTTACAAAGCCGTGGAATCCATTCATTTCTCCAATCGATATTTCCGTAAGGACATCGCCCAGGAGGCGGTGGCTTTCGAGCATAGGAGCCATGCGGGGAGTGCTTCCGCCGCAAGCGCGAGAGGGGCCGAATCATGAGCCAGGCATCGCAACCGCTGGTGGGAATCGTGCTGGGAAGCGAGAGCGATCTTCCCTTGATGACCAAAGGGGTCGAGCTTCTCAAGAAATTCGGCGTGGAGGTGGAAGTGCAGCTCTCCTCAGCCCACCGGGCGCCGGAGATGACTGCCCGCTATGCCAGAGAAGCCGAGGGGCGCGGAATTCGAGTCTTGATCGGCGCCGCCGGCTTCGCAAACCACCTGGCCGGGGCCCTGGCGGCCCACACGTCCCTTCCGGTGATCGGCGTTCCGCTGAACACGTCTCCCCTTCAAGGTCTGGACTCCCTGCTCTCGACGGTCCAGATGCCCGGCGGTGTTCCGGTGGCCACGGTCAGCATCGGGGAGGCGGGGGCGGTCAATGCAGCGATCCTGGCGGTGCAGATCCTCGCCACCGGCGATCCGCGGCTGCGGCAAGCGGTCCAGCAGTACAAGCAAGAGATGGCCGAGAAGATCGCCCGCCGCTCCGAGGAAATCCGGAACCGATCGTGAATCGTCCCACCCTCTATCACGTCGCCACGCTGGGCTGTAAGCTCAACCAGTTCGATTCAGCCGTCATGGAAGCGGACCTGGCGGCGCTGGGGATGTCTCCCACGGCGGACCCAGCTGCGGCCCGCGTCGTCGTGATCAATACCTGCACCGTCACTTCCGCCGCCGATGCCCAGTCCCGGCAGCTGATTCGCAAGTTGAGGCGCGCCAACCCTCACTGCACCCTCCTGGTCACCGGCTGTTACGCCCAGCGCGATCCGAAAGCACTAGAAGCGATAGCCGGCGTGGACGCGGTGCTGGGGCTTTCCGGTCAAAAAGGGCTGAAGCAACTCGTGGTGAAGCTGGTGCCCGAAACCCCCGAGCAGCCGGCGTGCCTCGAATCGGCCGACGATCCCCTGCCCCTGTTTTCGGACCAGACCCGGGCCTTTCTAAAGATTCAGGAAGGGTGCGATCTGCGCTGCTCCTACTGCGTCATTCCGTCGGTTCGCGGCGCCAGCCGCAGCGTGGATCCGGAGACGGTCCTGAGAAAGGTGGCGTTGCTGGCGGAATCCGGATTTCAGGAAATCGTCTTCACCGGAGTCAATACGGGGGATTACGGAAAGGACCTGACTCCCGCGACCACTCTCGCAGCCCTGCTGCGGAGCGCCTCGGAGATTACATCCGTGGGGCGACTCCGTCTCAATTCGGTGGAGCCGCGCTGCGTCACCGAAGAGCTGGTGGAAACGCTGCAGAGCTCGCCACGGCTGGCCCCCCACCTGCAGATTCCGCTGCAGAGCGGATCCGACGAGGTTTTGGGGAGAATGCGCCGCCCCTACCGGACCGGACTGTACCGCCAGGCGCTGGAAACACTTCGGGGGAAAATCCCGGAAGTGGGCCTGGGGGCCGACGTCATTGTGGGATTTCCCGGCGAGACCCAGGAGGAATTCCGGCAGAGTTACGAGTTCATCGCCTCCTCCCAGCTGAATTACCTGCACGTGTTCAGCTTCACACCGCGCCCTGGAACTCCCGCGGCCGACGCTGCCGACCCGGTGCGGGGTGACGTGATCCGGAAGCGCAGCGCCGAGCTGAGGGCGCTGGGCGGCCATCTCTCCCACCGCTTTCGGACCTCGTTCCTCGGCCGCGATCTGGAAGTGCTCGGACTGCGCGAGTGCCTGCCCGACGGGAGGGTCCGCGCCCTGTCGGGCAATTTCATTGAAATGGCCCTGCAGGCCCGCCCGCAGGATTGCATGAATCGGCTCGTGAGGGCGCGAATCACTGAGGTCACTCCCGCTCGGGTGTCGGCCGTTCCCTGCTGAGACGATCCGAGGAATCCCTTGGCCAAGACCCCAACCCGTCGTCAGGTGGAGCTGGAACGCCGGCGCTTGGATCAACGCATGTTGGCCCACCTGGAGGCGGGCGAGCTCCCCGAGGCGATCCGGATGGAGCCCGAATACCGGCAGCTGGCTCGGCAATCCGGCGCTGCGGAGCTGCTGGGATATTTCCTTCTTGATCTGGGAGACTGGCACTATGACCAGGAGAAGTACCAGGAGGCCCTGAAGTACTACCTGGCGGGATTGAGCGAGCTGGGAGGCGACCCTCCCGAGCAGGGAGTGGCATCCTTGCAGATCGCCTACTGCTATAGCTTCCAACGCCGCGCCGAGGAAGCTCTGCGCTGGCTCGACCGCTGCCTGGAGAACCGGGACTTTTACCAGAACGGGCGCGCCGCGGCCTTCGCGGAGCGGGGCCGACTGGAGGTGGAGCGTTACCAGCGCTACCCCGAATCCATCTACCATTATTTATGTGCCGTGGATTTGTTCGATTCGAAGAAGCCGTTCTATAGCTCCGAAGGTCACCAGGGGGCGCTTTTTGGACTGGCGCTGACCCTGGACGAGGCCCGTCTGACGGCCCACGCCCGGAACTATTACCAGCGGGTGATCCGGATGGGCCATCCGGAATACGGCTACGTGAAAGAGGCCGAGAGCAGCCTGCAGAAACTGGAAAAGTTCTCTGACCCATTGCCTTGAATTGACCGATCGCCGCCCTTCGCCTCCGGCGCGAAGCTCTTTACCCAACGCAAAAGCCCGCCGCCCTTTCGGGTTCGGCGGGCTTTTTTTGTGACGCCGTGAGCGAGGCGGTTAAGCCTTCTTCACCATGTCCTTGAGGTTCTTGGCCACGGAGAACTTCGCCACGGTCTTGGCGGGAATCTTGATGGCCTGGCCGGTGGCCGGGTTGCGCCCCATGCGGGCCTTGCGCTTCACGACCTTGAACTTGCCCAGCCCGGCCAAAGGAACTTCTCCGCCCTTCTTCATCGTCTTCTCGACGATGCTGGTGAAAGCCTCCAGGAAGGTCTTGGCAGCCTTCTTCTCCGTGCCGGCTTCCTTGGCAATGGCCTCGATCAGGTCCGTGCGGGTCATTTTGCTCACGCTTCATTTCCTCCAATTGGAGCCGACATGGCTCAAACGTGGCGGTTTTTTACCACTTTCCCCTCGTGGAATCAAGCCTCGAGCACGATTCATTGCTTGGGAAGCGCCATCATCCCGAGGGGTGAGGGTGCGTTTCGCTAGCCCTTCCGGCAATCCGAATCGCTGCGTCACCCGGGCGGGAATTTCCGGTGAGTCGAGCCTTGACAGGCGTGTTTTCCCGGGAGTAGCTTCAGTTCAGATTTCCCCCCTTCGAGGTCATCACTCCGCTCCATGTGGTGAAAGTGCCGCGGCCGGCGGGAGTTTCGGTCTTCTCGAAAGACACGGTGCCGCAGTGCCCCCAGGCCAGCAGCACCGACTTGTAACCAGCAAGAATGTCGAAGGGCTTGGAGGAATTGGATGAGAGATGGCGCCAGCGGCGGGATCAGCTCCGTCTTTGACCCTCGTGCAGCAGATTCCAGTGGTCCCCGGCCCGGCCCAGGGAGAGGTGAACGCGATCGCCCACCTTGTGACTGCTGCTGACGGCCCGATCCACCAGAATGGGACCGATCTCTTTTCCACCATCGGGGAAGGTGCCGTAGAGAATTCCTTCCTGGACCTTGGTGAGGATGAGCTCGCCGCTCAAGGTGGCGGAGTACTCGCCAGGAACGTAGAAATCCTTCTCCTCCCGGACGGCGGGGATGCCCGTCTCGTCGTCATCCACTCCAGGACCGGACACGTCCTCGTACACGGCGGGACCGCCCTCCCCGCTCAAGATCGAATCGCGATTCTCCTCGAACGCTTCTTGCGTGATGGCCTGCTGCTCCAGGAGCCATTCATTGAAATGAACCATGGCCAGGCGTGCCTCTTCAACTTCTCGCCGGTCGGCTCCCACCTTCTCCGTCAGGTACCAGTCCAGATACTGGGAGAAGTGAAAGCACCGCAGCCTCTCCGTCCGATCCACGAGCAGGGCAGGCTTCCCCGGGACCTCCAGCTTCTTGAGCCCCCCGTGGCTCAACAGGAATTCTGTGAATCGAGTCATCTCCTGTGCTTCCCGGGATTTCTCGCCCAGCACCTCGACACGGTACTGGGAGAGGAGCACGTCCAGAGACTTTAGTCCCATCGCCTCCCTCCCCGCTGTGTCAGGTCCACTCCACCGGAAGCCGCACCTTGCGTCCCTCTCGATCGTGATAGAGCAGGAATCGGTTCGTGACTCCGAACCGGTGCAGGCTGCGGGTCACTTCCACATCTTTCCGGCAGTACTCCTCGATGAGGTCGAACCGGCCTTCCTTGACCCAGGCCAGCGCCTGCAGCCCATCCGCGGATTTTCTCTCTCCCAGCGTTGTCTCGGCCAGGGAGTCCAGCTTGAGCCGGAATCCCAGCTTCGAGTAGATGTAGCCCATCATGTCGAAGGTCCGGATTTTTCCCAGGTCCCAGGTGGTGTAGCCGGAGAGCACCGCCAGGTCGAACCGGTCGATGTTGAAGCCGATGACCCGATCCGCGGTCACCAGATCCAGCAGGAGGCGCTCCACGTCGGCTTCGCGGTAGGTCCGGTACTCCGCTTTCCCCTCTTCGAACACCACCCCCACCGACATTCCCATCTTCGCCGTGTTCTCCCACCCTCCGACTTCCTCGGCGCTGCGCAGGGTCTCCAGATCGAAATAAAGGACTCTCCCATCCTGCGTCGTCTTCTCCCGCCGGGCCTCCGACGCGGTCGCCAGGAGCTCGCTCGCGGGTGCCGGCGATTCCTGCATCGACCTTTCCAGCGGCAGCACGCCAGTCAGAACTCGAAGAATCAAGAGAGCCGCTTTTTTGTCGAGAGGCTGGTTGCCGTTTCCGCATTTGGGGGAATGGATACAGGAAGGGCATCCCTTTTCACACGGGCATCCCTCGATGAGCTTGCGAGTTCGCTCCAGCAGATCTTCGAGCCCGTCATATCCCTTTGCCGCCAGGCCCACGCCTCCCGGGTATCCGTCATAGATGAAGATGGCCGATCGTCCCAGCTGCGGATGGAGAGGGTAGGAGATGCCACCGATGTCATTGCGGTCGCAAATGGCCAAGAGAGGAAACAGGGAAATGGCGGCATGCTCCGTCGCATGGATGCCTCCCATGAAGTGCCCCTCCCGGGCCACCACCATGCCGCGCAGATCCTCCGGCAGCTCGATCCACAGACCCACGGTCTCGAACACGATGGGAGGGAGCTCGAGATCGTGGGAGGAGATCCGGTCCCGGCCGTGCAGGCGCCGCTTCTCGTAGCCGAGAATCTCTTCGGTCACCTTCAGCCTCCCCAAGTGAATTCGGGCCGGCCCCAGCACCCGGGAAGCGAGGGTCGCAAGGATTTCGGTCTGCTTTTCAGCCTTGACCACGGTGTAATAGTCCGTATCCACCGCCGCCACGCGCACTTTGCGATTCTCCACGTCCATGGCGCGGACCAGGAATTGCTGTCCCAGGTGGAGGTAGATGGCTCCATCGTGACACTCATGAAAGGCGCGGATGGCGTCCACGGTTCCGATGACCCGCCCCGAGGGATCGCCGTTCTCCCCCCGGAGGATGGTGTAGGTGTTGCCGATGCCCCTGAGATTCACGCTGCGCTGTGGATTGCGGCGGAACGAATACCAGCGCTCGACTTCGGCGTCCCGGACCAGCCCCCCCTGGCGCTCGAGATCCTGCACCACGTCGAACGTCCCCTCCGCATAGCGCGGCTCGTCCTCCTGTCGCGTGAGGGGAATCTCTGCTCCGGCACACACCAGATGGTCCGCGGCGATCACCCGGTTGGCGGGGTCGAACACCACCCGCTCGAAGCCGCGGCGGAAAAACTCCTCCGGCTCCCTCATGAAGTATTGATCCAGAGCGTCGGGCATCCCCACGAGGCAGGTCAGCGACTCCCGGTCCTCGCGCCCCACCCGCCCGATCCTCTGCCAGGAGGAGACGATGGAGCCGGGATAACCCACCAGCACGCAAACATCCAATCCGCCGATATCCACTCCCAGCTCCAGCGCGCTGGTGGAAATCACTCCCCAGAGGTCCCCCTGCACCAACCGTCGCTCGATCTCCCGCCGTTCCTCGGGCAGGTAACCGGCACGGTAGGAGGAGATGCGCTCCCGCAGCTTCGGATCCTGCTGGACCAGCCACGAGTGGATCAGCTCCGTGATCTTTCGGGCCTTGGTGAAAGCGATGGTACGGTATCCCGAGGAGAGAGATTTCGCGATGAGCTTGGTGGCCGAAGTGTAGGCGCTGACCGCCGGATTGAGAAAGGCGATGTGCTTGGCCGCCCGGGGCGCCCCGTTGTCGTCCACCAGCGCGAAATCCTCTCCGGTCAGAGCGGTGCCAAGCTCATCGGGATTGGCAATCGTGGCCGAGGAGGCCACGAATCTCGGACGGGTCCCATGATGATCCGCCACCCGTCGCAATCGCACCAGAATATGGTGCAGGTGGCACCCGAAGATCCCCTTGTAGACGTGCAGCTCGTCCAAAACCACCAATCGGAGATGGGAGAAAAACTCGCGCCAATCATCGTGGTAGGCCAAAAGGCCCAGGTGGAGCATGTCCGGGTTGGTGATCAGGATGTCGGGAGGGTCGGCCTTGATCGCCTTGCGCCGCGATGCGGGAGTATCACCGTCATAGATTTCGGCTCGGATCCTCCTCCCGCCGCCCAGGTCTCCCCCCAGGGAGAGAATCGCCTTGAGCTGATCCTGCTCCAGCGCTTTGTAGGGAAAGAGGTACAGCGCCCGGGCTCCCGGCTCCCGGATCACTCTCTCGAAAGTGGGGAGGATATAGATGAGACTCTTGCCGGAGGCCGTGGGAGTGACCACCAGGACGTTTTGGTCGCGCCGTATCCGATCGATCGCTTCGGCCTGGTGGGAGTAGAGCCGGCTGATTCCTTGACGCTGCAGCGCTTCGGACAGGGCGGGGGACAGACCCTCGGCGAGATCCGCGTATTTTCCCGCCGCCGCGGGGAAGGACCGCACCTGGACCAGGTCGGGACCGAAGTCCCTGGAAGCGGACAGCGCCCGGACAAAGTCGATCATCGCGGTCAGGTGCGTTCGTAATCGTAAAACCCGCGCCCCGACTTCCTCCCCAGATGTCCCGCGTCCACCATTTTCCTGAGCAGGGGGCACGGCCGGTATTTGGGATCTCCGAATCCTTCATGGAGAACCTGCAGGATGGCCAGGCACGTGTCCAGCCCGATGAAATCCGCCAGAGTCAGAGGACCCATGGGATGGTTCATTCCCAGCTTCATGACCGTATCGATGGCCTCCCGGGAGCCGACCCCTTCGTGCAGGGCAAAGATCGCCTCGTTGATCATCGGCATGAGCACCCGGTTGGAGACGAATCCCGGGTAATCGTGGACTTCCACCGGGACCTTCCCCCACTTCTCCGACAGCTCCCGGGTTGCCTGCCAGGTCTCGTCGGAAGTGGCGTGGCCGCGGATCACCTCCACCAGTTTCATGACCGGCACCGGATTCATGAAGTGCATCCCGATGACCTGCTCCGGGCGCTTGGTGACGGCGGCGATCTTGGTGATGGAGATGGAGGATGTGTTCGTTGCCAGGATGACTCCCGGCCGGCAAATCCGATCCAGATCCTTGAAAATTTGGCGCTTCAGGTCGAGATCTTCGTTAACCGCCTCGATGACGAAATCCGCGGCCGCCTGTTTCTCCAGCGTCTCGTCCGTGGTGATTCGGCCCAGGAGTGCTGCCTTGTCGGCCCTCGTGAGGGTTCCTTTATCGACCGCTCGTTGGAGGTTTTTGTCGATGGTGTCCAGCGCCCGCTGGAGGAATTCTGCGGAGCGATCCACCAGAATTACGGGATGCCCCGCAGCGGCGGCCATCTGGGCGATTCCGTTGCCCATCGTGCCGCCCCCCACCACTCCCACGACCTGGATTCCCACGTTCGCCTCCGGTTTTCTCACTCGCAACGTTGGAGTGGCCTTGCGCCATTCTCCTGCCGGCCCCGGAGATAGAACAGTGTAGCGAATCCGCCGGAAGGAGCTCGTGCTTGCGGAGCGCCTGAGCTGGCGCGGCGCGATCAGACGAGCCGGATTGCCATGGCCACGGCGTTCCCTCCACCCAGGCACAGCGCCGCGATCCCTTTCTTGCCGCCTCGATGCTTCAAGGCGTGAATCAGGGTGGTCAGAATCCGAGCGCCGCTCGCCCCGATAGGATGCCCCAGCGCCACCGCTCCCCCGTTCACATTCACGCGCTCCGGGGGCAGCCTCAGCTCTTTCACCAAGGCGACAGCCTGAACCGAAAAAGCCTCGTTGAGCTCGTAGAGATCGACTTCCTCCCTCTTCCAGGCGGTTTTCCTGAGCACTTCTTCCACCGCCGTCAGGGGCGCCATCATCACCCACTTGGGCTCCACTCCCGAAGTGGCGTAGGCCACCACTTCCGCCTGTGGAGTCACGCGGAATTTCGCGGCGGATGCCTCGGAGAGAACCACCATGGCTGACGCGCCGTCATTCACTCCGGGGGCATTGCCCGCGGTTACCGTGCCGTCGCTCTTGAAGGCGGGCTTCAATTTGGCGAGCGCCTCCACCGAGGTGTCACGGCGCGGACCTTCGTCGGTGTCGAATAGCAGGGTCTCACCCTTTTTCTGGGGCACCTGCACGCCCACGATCTCGGCTTTGAACTTGCCCGCGTCCATGGCGGCGATGGCCTTCTGGTGGCTGTGGGTGGCGTACTCGTCTTGCATGCGGCGGGAGATGTCGTACTTCTGGGCTACGTTCTCGCCGGTGCAGCCCATGTGGTAATCCTCGTAGACATCCCAGAGTCCGTCCCGGATCATGGAGTCGAAGATCTGGTTGTGGCCCATCCGGTACCCCTCCCGGGCGCCGGTCAACAGGAAGGGTGCGTTGCTCATGCTCTCCATCCCGCCGGCGACCACGACCTCCTGATCCCCCAGGAGCACCGCCTGGGAGGCCAAGACCACCGATTTCAGACCTGAACCGCAGACCTTGTTGATCGTCATTGCGGCGACACTGCTTGGGAGGCCCCCCTTCAGGGCCGCCTGCCGGGCCGGATTCTGTCCCAGACCCGCTTGAACCACATTACCCATAATCACTTCCCCCACGGCCTCGGGGGGGATTCCTGTGCGCCGAACAGTCTCGGCAACCGCGCATGCGCCCAGCTGGGTGGCCGAAAACCCCTTCAGGCCGCCGAGAAAGCGGCCGATGGGCGTGCGGACGGCGCCGGCGATGAGGGCTCTGCCCATTGGATGACCTCCTTGGGGATAAATGATTCGCTGGCGACGGATTATAACCGTCTCAGGGTGGACGCATCAATGGCCCATTTCCGCCCGACGCGCTCCGGGGATCGCTCGCCCTTGGGCGGACCTGTCAAGCATTTAGGTCGACTTTTTCAGGTTGACAGGGGGCGGATCGTTGGGTATATCTTCCTTGTGAAGCGGCGGAAGTGGCCGTTTCGAGAAAATGCTAGGAGGTTTTAGTTCTCCCTATCTGGGGGGGTAGTGGAGAGCCGGGCCCGCATCTTCTCCCCGAAGATGCGGGCCCCACGTCAAAGCGGAGGACTCGGATGAAGATTCAGGGTTGGAACGTGAAGCCCACCGTCCCCAGGGGATGGAACGAGACCGACGGACCTCTCGCCGAGGACATCCGGGTCGAGACGATGGTGGCCACCAAGAACAATCAGCGGGTAGTCCTTCACAGGGTGGTGAAGACCAATCCGGATGGAAGCGAAGAGGTCTTCATCATCAAGGCAACGCCCCAGATGCTGAAGACCGACCACTGATCTGGCTCATCGGAGAGCGTGCGATCCCAGGCGGGGCTGGAAAACCGGCCCCGCTTTTTGTTTGTGCCGTCCAGGCATTCCCGCGGCGCGCAGTCTCTCTCCCCGAATCTTGACAGATCTCCTGATTCAGCCTATCTTTACGCGTTCTCGCGAGGATTCGCCATGCCCCCGTCCCGCCTTCGGGTCCTTGTCCGGCCCGTTTCCAGCATCTTCTTCTTACTTTCATTGATTCTGTATCTTTCCCCCCGAGTGTTTGCCTCGCAGCCTGCGCCGGTTCGGATCGTGGCGGGACCGGTCTGTGTCGAGGGCGAGCCGAGGACGGATCTGGCCAGCACTTCCAGCCAGGGCGTGGGCTTTTCCGCCCGGCCCTTGACGGTGCAGGAGTGGGAAGCGCGGATCGAAAAACGCTCGCCCGGCAGTGGAGGGCTTTTTCGGGGTCCCGGCGGGCGTCCCGCTCCCTTCGAGGTTTTTCTGCTGAGCATCGACAACCGCAACCGAGAGCTGGTCCGCTTCCAGCCGGGCAATGTCTTGAGGTTGGGCGGCCCCCATGAAGAGGATCACATTCTGGATTACACCGATCTTTACCAATACCTCCAGGGAATCGGCAAGCCGGGAGAAGACCTGGACCCGGTGCGCGACGATTTCTTTGACAGCGGGATGATTCTGGATACCGGAAAACCCGTCGAGCGGCTCCTCTTCTTCAGGGAGATGCCGCCCAGCAAGAGGCGGAAGGCCATGATGCTGCTCATCTCCAGCTTCCAAGTCGGGACCGAGACCTACCAGGCCAGACTGGCCTGGCACTTTGAGAAGGTGAAGTAGCGTGGGCGCCCGGGTGCTGGATGGAGAAGTGGTGGCGCATGCGATCCGCCAGGAGGTGGCCGCCGGCGTGGCGGATCTTCTGGCCCGAGGAAAACCGCGCCCGCGGCTGGTGGTCGTCCTCTCAGGCGAAAATCTCGCATCCCAGGTGTACGTCCGCAACAAGATCAAGGCCTGCGAACAGGTGGGAATCGATTCAGAGCTGGTGCGCCTCGAAGGGAATCTGGACGGCGGGCGGACTCTCTCCACGGTCCAGAGCCTGAATGACCGATCGGACGTGGATGGAATTCTGGTCCAGCTTCCGCTTCCCGAGGACGCCGATGAAACCCGCGTTCTGCATGCTCTGGATCCAGGAAAGGACGTGGATGGCCTTCACCCGGAGAATGTGGGAAAGCTCGTCGAGGGGGCGCAGGGGCTGCGTCCCTGTACTCCCAGCGGCATTATGGAACTGCTGCAGCGCTCCGGCATCGCCGTGGAGGGGACGCATGCCCTGGTGGTGGGTCGCAGCAACATCGTGGGGAAACCGATGTCCATGCTGCTCCTGCACGCGAATGCCACCGTGACGATCTGCCATTCCAGGACCCGGGACCTTCCTCACCTGGCCCGCAGCGCCGAGATCCTGGTGGTGGCCGTGGGAAAGCCGGCGTTCGTCACCGAGGAGTTCGTCAAGCCGGGTGCCACGGTGGTGGACGTGGGAATCCATCGGATCGTGAGTCCCGGACAGGCCGAAGATTTCTTCGGCGCCGGTTCCCGGCAATTGGCGGCGTTGAAATCCGGCAGGAGCGTGCTGGTGGGGGACGTGCACCCCCGGCGGGTGAAGCCCCGGGCGGGCGCCCTCTCCCCGGTTCCGGGCGGCGTGGGACCACTCACCATCGCCTGTCTGCTCAAAAACACGCTTCAGGCGGCCCGGGTCCATCGCGGGCTGCCGGCCCAGAGATGAGTGCTCCCGCTGGGAAGACTCCGGACCCACCCGTGTTTCGCGTGGGACTCACCGGGGGAATCGCCACCGGAAAATCAGTCGTGGCGGAGGTGTTTCGGGAGGAGGGGGCGTTCGTCCTGGATACAGACCTCCTGGGACACGAATTGATGCAGCCGGGGACGCCGGCCTACCAGGAGATCCGGGGGCGATTCGGCGATGGAATCCTGGAACCTGACGGTCGGATTGATCGAAAAAAACTGGGTGAGAGGATTTTCGGCGATGAGCGCGCCAGGCTTCAGTTGAACGCCATCCTGCATCCCCGAATCCTTGCCGAGGCGGAGCAGC
Organism: Acidobacteriota bacterium; assembly: GCA_022616665.1. GTDB lineage: Bacteria > Acidobacteriota > Polarisedimenticolia > Gp22-AA2 > AA152 > AA152. The sequence goes on along the minus strand of JAKEFJ010000175.1, from coordinate 17,610 downwards.
GGGTGGCGCACTTCGCCCGGCAGAATCCGGGAGGGATAGCGGTCACTCAGGCGGCCTTGATGGCCGAGGCGGGCGCTTTCGGCCGCTTTGATCGGATCGTCCTGACCGAGTGCGACACTCCCACGCAAGTGCTGCGTTTGAGAGCGCGCGACGGGCTCGGCGAGGAGCAGGCGCTCCGGCGGATCGGTGCCCAGGCCGACTCCGCCGCCAGGCGGCGAATCGCCCACATCGTGCTGGACACTTCCGGCAGCCTGGAAGAGACCCGGGCCAAGGCGAGGCAGGCGTTTGACTCGTTGCGCCGAGAATGGGAGAGCCGCCAGGCGGCCCAGTGAGGAGCAAGCATGAACTTCATGGATGAGTCATCGGCGCTACGCATTCTGGCGGCGCTTCTCGCCCGCGGCGGAGAGTTCGCCGAAATCTACTGCCAGGCGAATCAGTACACCCGCATCATTCTAGATGACGGCAAGCTCGAGGAGATCCTGTCGGGAGAGGATTCAGGCGTTTCGATGCGGCTGGTTTCCAGCGATCGAACCTTTTTTTACTCGGGCAATTCCCTGGACGTGGAAACCCTCGTGAGCGAGGCCACGCGGCTGGCGCAGGCGCTGGAGGGGGGGGGGAAGCCCGGCTCCCTGGCAACTCTGCGCCCTTCCGAGGTCCCTCCCGTCTCGCCGATCCGGATCGCCCCGGGAACGATCGATCTCGGCAGGAAGGTGGAGCTGGTGCGCCGGGCGGAGAAGGCGGCGCGCGCTGCCCATCCCTCGGTGGTGCAGTTCTCCGCCAGCTATGGGGATTCCACCCTCTCCATCGCCATCATCAACTCCGAGGGAGTGTTCTCCCGCGAGACCCGGGTCTATTCGACGCTTTTCGGCTCGGCCATCGCCCGGGAGGGAGAGCAGATTCGCACCGGCTACCATTCCCTGGCTGAGACCAAGGGGTTCGAGCTGTTCGAGGAGCACCCTCCCGAGGAGGTGGGCAAGGAGGCGGCGCGCATCGCCATGGTCCAGCTGGCGGCGAAGCCCGCCCCGGCAGGCACCTTCACCGTGGTGCTCTCCTCCAAGGCGGGAGGAACCATGGTCCACGAAGCCTGCGGCCACGGACTGGAGGGGGATTTCGCCGAGAAGTCTCTCTCCATCTATGCGGGCAAGCTGGGCCAGCAGGTCGCCTCCGAGCTGATCACCGTGGTGGATGACGGAACCCTGCCCAACAAGCGCGGCTCCACCGGCATGGACGACGAAGGCATTCCCAGCTCGAGAGTCCTACTCATCGAAAAGGGGGTCCTCAAGTCGTATCTCCACAGCCGCCGGACCGCCCGGAAGCTCGGACATTCGCCTACCGGCAACGGTCGGCGCGAAAGCTACCGTCACCTTCCCATTCCCCGGATGCGCAACACGATGATCCTGTCGGGGAAGACCCCACCCGGGGAGATCCTCTCAAGCGTGAAGGATGGTGTCTTCGTCTGCCAGATGGGAGGCGGCGAGGTCGACATCGCCAGCGGGAATTTCATCTTCAACGTGGGTGAGGCTTACAGAATCCGCGACGGGAGGATCGCCGAGCCGATCCGCGACGCCACTCTGATCGGGAACGGCCCCGAAGTGCTGAGCAGCATCGACGCCGTCGGCTCCGATCTGGGCTTCGGCGTGGGCACCTGCGGGAAGGACGGCCAGCGGGTTCCCGTGGCTGACGCGCAGCCGACGCTGCGGATTCCAAAGATTGTGGTGGGTGGCACCATCGCCCCCACCGACTGAGGCGCCAGGAGAACCATGGCAGGCGGCGAGCACGACAAGATCCTGGACCTGGCTCTGGCGGCCCTGACGAAGGCGCCGGTGGACGGGGGTGAAATCTATTATCAGGACACCCACGAGACCTCCGCCAGCGTGGTGGATCAGAGGATCGAAAGCGTCGAGGCGAAGCAGGAACGCGGGCTGGGCCTGCGCGTCTTCCGCGGGGGACGGGTCGGATTCTCGTTCACCCCCGACGCCACCGCCCAAGGGATCGCGAAGGCGCTGGAGCGGGCGGTGGCCATCCTGCCGCACGTGGACCCCGAGCCGGAACTGAAAGTGCCGGTGGCCGAGCCGACGACCTTCAACCTCAAGAATGAAGACCCGCATCTGAGCGCGGTGAGCGTGGATCAGAAGGTAGACATGGCCCGGCGCATCGAGAGCTGCGCGTTGCGCTTCTCCAGCCGGGTGAAGCGGGTGCGGGACAGCCGCTATTCGGATGTCTGGGGAGGCTGCTGGGTCGCCAACACGGAAGGGTTGCGGGCTGGATACACCATGAGCCGCGCGTTCGGCTCCATCGAGCTGGTGGCCATCGACAAGGAAGAAAGCCAGACCGGCTATTCGGCGGGCTTCGCCCTGGGGATCGACGATCTCGAGCCGGACGCCATCGGGATCGAAGCCGCCTCGCGCGCCATCAACAAGCTGGGCGGCGAGTCGGTCACCACGCGGCGCACCGAGGTGGTGCTGGACCCTGAAGTGGTCGCCGGTGTCTTCGGGACGCTGGCTTCCGCGTTTTATGCCGACAATGTGATCAAGAGGAAGTCGCTGTTCCAGGGATTGCTGGGGCAGAGCGTGGCCCGCGCCAACCTCACCTTGATCGATGACGGCAGGATTCCGGGCGCCTTGAACACCGGACCGGTGGACGGCGAAGGGACCCCCACGCGGCGCACCACGCTCATCGACCAGGGAATCTTGAACAGCTACCTGCACGATGATTACACGGCCCGCAAGATGAAAGCCCAGCGCACCGGCAGCGCCCAGCGCGGCGGCTACCTGGCCTCGCCCCACATCGGCACCAACACGCTGTTATTGCGCTCCACCGGGATCAACCGGAAGACGCTGCTGGGCATGGTGGCCAAGGGAATCTACGTCTCCGAGGTGATGGGGCTGCACACCATCGACCCGATCAGCGGCGATTTCTCCCTGGGGGCCGTGGGCTGGGAAATGGAGAATGGTTCCATGCTCCGCCCGGTGCAGAAGATGGGGATTTCCGGCAACGTGCGCGATCTGCTCAACGCCCTCGCCGCCGTGGCCGACGACCTGCGGTTCTTCGCCTCCGGCAACTCCGGCTCCACCGTCCTTCTCGAAGGCATCAGCATCAGCGGCAGCTGAACCGGGAGAGAGCTCCCTCCGCATCAGGATTTTCTGGGTATAATGGGAAAATCCTGCAGGAAGGAGTCATGCTCTCGGCCAGTTTCCACGTCACGATCCGACGATGGTTCCAGGAAAAATTCCACGATCCCTCTCAGCCCCAGGAAATGGGCTGGCCGCCCATCCGGGAGGGGCGGCATACGCTCATCGCGGCGCCCACAGGGACCGGGAAGACGCTTGCCGCGTTTCTCTCGGCCATCGATTCGCTGATTCGGCAGGGCGAGGCGCTGGCGGACACCACTCAGGTGCTGTACATCTCTCCTCTGAAAGCGCTGGGAAACGACGTTCAGAAGAACCTTCAGGGCCCCCTCTCTGAGCTACAGGAATTGGACCCGACGCTGCCTGAAGTACGGGTTCTCGTGCGCTCGGGCGACACGCTGCCCGCCGCGCGCGCCTCCATGCGCAAGCGTCCCCCTCACATCCTGGTCACCACCCCCGAGTCCTTCTACATTCTCCTCACCAGCGACGGGGGCCGCAGCATGCTGCGCACCGTGCGCACCGTCATCGTGGACGAGATTCACGCCCTGTGCGGCGACAAGCGCGGGGCGCACCTGGCATTGTCGCTGGAGCGCCTGGAATCCCTGGCCGATTCCCCGCCGCAGCGCATCGGCCTTTCGGCAACCCAAAAACCCCTGCACGATGTCGGGAGGCTCCTGGTCGGCGCGCGCCGCGAGGTGACCCTGGTGGATGTGGGTCACCGCCGCGCCATGGACCTGGGGGTGGAGATTCCCGATTCCCCGCTTTCCGCCGTCTGCTCGCACGAGATGTGGGATGAGATCTACAAGCGGATGGCGGCTCTGATTCAAGAGCACCGCACCACGCTGATCTTCGTCAACACGCGCAAGCTGGCCGAGCGGGTGGCGGCGCGGCTGACCGACGTGCTGGGGAAGGACCAGGTCACCAGCCACCACGGCAGCCTCTCCCGCGAGCGGCGCCTGGATGCCGAGCAGCGCCTCAAATCGGGATCCCTGAGGGCCCTGGTGGCCACCGCTTCGCTGGAGCTGGGAATCGACATCGGCGAGGTGGACCTGGTGATTCAGGTAGGCGTCACTCCCTCCATCGCAACGTTCCTCCAGCGCATAGGGCGCGCCGGCCACGCCCTCTCTCGCACCCCGAAGGGACGCATCTTCCCCTTGACCCGGGATGAGCTGGTCTGTTCTGCGGCCCTGCTCCATTCCGTCTGCAACGGAGAGCTCGACCGCACACCGCAGCCACGCCGGCCGCTGGATATCCTGGCCCAGCAGATCGTCGCCTCGTGCGTGCCCGAAGCCTGGGAGGAAAGCTCTCTCTTCGCCAGCCTGACACGCTCCTGGCCGTATCGCGATTTGTCCCGTGGGGAGTTCGACGCTGTGGTTCGATTGCACACTCAGGGTCGTCTGGCGCTTTTGCACCGGGACGGCGTGAACCAGCGGCTGCGCGCCACGCGCCGCGCCCGTCTCATCGCACTCACCTCCGGCGGGGCCATTCCCGACACCGCCGACTATCAGGTTCTTCTGGAACCTGAGGGGACGCTCATCGGCTCGGTGCATGAAGATTTCGCGGTGGAGGCCACGGTGGGAGACATCTTCCAGCTGGGCAACGCCTCCTGGAAGATTCTGAAGGTGGAGCCGGGAATCGTGCGAGTGGCCGATGCGCAGGGGACGCCTCCCAGCCTCCCCTTCTGGCTGGGTGAGGGCCCCGCACGCACGCCGGAGCTCTCTTCATCCATCACCCGCATCCGCACCTTCGGACGCGAGCCGGATTGGCTGATGCGCGAGGCGGGGCTGAGCGAGGGCGCCGCCACGCAGCTGGCGGAATATGTGGAGGAAGGCGCGAGGATACTGGGAGGCGTGCCCTCCCAGGAGTGCGTCATCCTGGAGCGATTCTTCGACGAGTCGGGTGGGATGCAGCTGGTCATTCACTCCCCCTTCGGCGGCCGCGTCAACCGCGCCTGGGGCCTGGCATTGCGCAAGCGGTTCTGTCGGGGCTTCGGATTCGAGCTGCAGGCCGCGGCCAACGAAGAAGCCATCATCATTTCGCTGGGTCCCCACCACAGCTTCCCCCTCGCCGAGGTGTTCGACTACCTTCACCCCAATACCGCCAAGGACCTCCTGGTGCAGGCGCTGTTCCCCTCTCCCCTGTTCCTGACCCGCTGGCGCTGGAACCTGACCCGCTCGCTTCTCCTCTCCCGGACGCACAAAGGCGGCCGACGTGTGCCGGCGCCACTCCTGAGGATGCGGGCGGATGACCAGCTGGTCCATGCCTTCCCGCAAGTGTTGGCCTGTGGCGAGACGCTTCCCCCAGGGGACATCCCCGTGCCCTGGGAGCATCCCATCGTCCGGCAGACCATCGAGGATTGCCTTGAAGAGGCCATGGACGCCGAGGGGATGTTGGAGCTGCTGCGCAATCTGCGCCGAGGAAAAATTCACCGGATCGCCATCGACACGCCCGAGCCTTCCCCCTTCGCGCTGGGCGTCCTGAACGCCATGCCCTACGCCTTCCTGGATGACGCGCCGCTGGAGGAGCGGCGCACCCAGGCGGTGCTGCAGCGCCGGGCCCTGGATGCCTCCAGCGCCGATACGCTGGGGGCCCTCGATCCCAATGCCGTGGCGCGCGTGCGCGACGAAGCGTGGCCCCAGCCGGAGAGCGCCGAGGAGGTGCATGAGGCGCTGCTGTGGATGGGATTCGTCACCGAAGACGAAATCCGCCAATCGGGCTGGGGGCAATGGATCGACGAGCTGCGCGGGGCCTCGCGAGTCGTTCGCGAGGAAGAGCGCTGCTTCGCCGTGGAAGCTTCCCGGGAGCCGAAGGCCCTCCTGCGCGGGCGGCTTGAAGCTCTCGGACCCATGGTCTCCGGCGCGGAGGGACGATTGGCGCTATCGCCGGAGGACGGGCCGGCCCTGCTGGCCCTCGAGCAGGAAGGGGTCATTCTTCGCTGCCGCGTTGAGGGCAAGCAGGCTTGGTGCGACCGTCGCCTGCTCGCCCGGATCCACACCTACACCCTGGAGCGGCTGCGCCGCGAAATCGAGCCGGTGAGCGCCGCCGCCTACTGGCGCTTTCTGGCATGCTGGCAGCACGCTGATGAGGCGCACCGGCTGGACGGTCCGCGCGGCGTGTCCGAGCTCGTCCAGCAGCTCGCGGGGTTCGAGATCCCCGCGGCGGCATGGGAGACGAGCATTTTTCCGTCCCGGGTGCGCGGGTATCGCTCCGACTGGCTGGATCACCTGACTCTGACGGGCGAGGTGGCGTGGGGAAGAATCTGGGGCTCGGGGGAAGCGGCCATCCGAACCACCCCCATCACGCTGCTGCCGCGCCGGGACTTGTCAGACTGGATGTCCCTATCCCGGGCTACGAAGCAGGCCTCTGGAACCGCCCTCTCCGGCCGGGCCCAGGTTCTGCGGGATCTGCTTTCTTCCCGAGGCGCCCTGTTCACCCAGGAGCTGGAATCGGCCAGTGGATTGCTGCCGACCCACCTCAACATGGCGGTCTCGGAACTGATTGCCCGGGGGCTGGTCACCTGCGATTCCTTCGGTGGACTTCGCCGACTTCTCAGGCCTTCCAAGGTCCACCGGCGATTCGGAGTGAAATCGCTGCTGTCTCCCGCCGGCCGCTGGTCGCTGCTGCGACCGGATCCCCAAGTAGCCGGTTTGTCCCAACCGGGGGCGACCCGTGTACCGCTCTCCGAACCACGCCCGCCGCGGGATGGAAGGCCAGGCTTGGCATCTGTCGTTTCGGACCCGCAACGGGAATCCGCTGCGGAATTCGCCGCCCGGCAGCTCCTCAGGCGCTACGGCCTCATGCAGAGGCGCCTTCTGGAGCGCGAGAAGATCCCGATCCCGTGGCGCGATGTCGTGCGGGCGTATCGCCGCCTGGAGCTGCGTGGGGAGATTCGTGGGGGACGCTTCGTGGCCGGCATTTCCGGGGAGCAATACGCGCTTCCCGAGGCTGTTGAGCTGCTGCGCTCCATCCGCAATCGCCAAGGGGGCTCACCCCTGTGGGTGTCCGCTTCCGATCCGCTCAATCTGCATGGCATCCTCACCCCGAGCCCGCGAATCTCCGCGCACAGCCGGAATCGCGTCCAGATCGCGACCTAGAAGCGCCTCGTCTGGTTTCCCCTGGCCGGGGGGCTGCTCACCGGGAAATACAATAAGGATGCTCCGAGCGAGATCCTCAGGAAACACGGCTGCCGGTGGATTCCTGGAGCACCTGTTTGATGCGGTTGGCCTCGTCCACGAGGACCACGCGAGGCCGGTGGGCTTTGACCTCGCTTTCGGCGGCGAGGCCGTAGCCCGTAATGATCACTTTGTCACCGGAGCGGGAAAGATGGGCCGCGGCCCCGTTCACGCAGATCACTCCCGAATGTCGCGGTCCCTCGATGAGATAGGTGGAAAAGCGGTTCCCGTTGGTGATGTTGTAAACGTCGATGCGCTCGTAGGCGGAAAGGCCCGCGGCCTCCAACAGCTCGACGTCCACGGTCAGGCTCCCCTCGTATTCCAGATTGGCTTCGGTGACCGTCGCCCGGTGTATCTTTCCTCGCAGCACTTCGCGATGCATTGCGTTTACTCCTCCACCTTCAGGATCACGTTGTCGATGAGCCGCGTCGCCCCGACGCGGGCCGCGATAGGAATCAGGACACTGCCCTCGATCCGCTCCAGCGGCGCGAGCGTTCCTGCGTCCACCACCTCGGCATAATCAAGCGAGACGTACGGCTCGGCGGCCACCGTCTCCCGGATCAGATCCACGATCCGCTCCGCACGGCGCTCCTTCTCCCTGACCACCGCCGATTCGGCCCGCTTCAGTGCCCGATACAGCACCGGCGCCGCGCGCCGTTGTTCCGGTGTGAGGTAGGCATTGCGAGAGCTCATCGCCAGTCCGTCCTCCTCGCGAACCGTCGGGCAAACTTCGATCTCGAGATCCACCTCGAGATCGCGCACCAGCTTTTTGATGAGAATCGCCTGCTGGGCGTCCTTCTGTCCGAACAGGGCGACGTGCGGCGCAACGCGATTCAGGAGCTTGACGACCACGGTGGCGACGCCGCGGAAATGTCCCGGACGGCTGGCGCCCTCCAGCGTCGTGCCCAAACCCTCCACCGCCACGTAGGTCCGGTAGCCCGGAGGGTAAACATCCCCCACCCTGGGGGCGTACAGAACATCGGCTCCAGCCAGACGCGCCAGCTCGGCGTCGCGCTCAGGATTTCTGGGATATTTCCGGAAATCCTCGGAAGGGCCGAACTGAGTGGGATTGACGAACAGGCTCACCACGGTCCTGGTCGCCAGCTGCTTGGAGCGCCGGATGAGGCTCAAGTGCCCCTCGTGCAGGGCCCCCATGGTCGGGACGTAGCCGATGCGCTCCCCCTGCGCTCGGAACTCCCGTGCCAGCGCCCTCATCCGCTCTGGGCTCGTGAGGGTTTCCATCAATCCCTCGCCGCTCTTCTGGGTGCGCTCCGGATCCGCTAGGATCGCCATTGTCTCTTTGCCGCGGGGCCGAGTCCGCCGCGCACTTCCTCCAGCACCTCGCCCTTCAGATGGCTCGACTCCACATCGGAAGGAAACTTCCCGTCACGGACGTCTTCCACGAAATGGCGGCATGCCTCGCGCACCGTGGCTCCCACCTCCGCGTACCTCCGAACGAACGACGGCACATGCCCTTCGGTGATTCCCAGCAGGTCGTGAATCACCAGGACCTGCCCGTCGCATGACACGCCGGCGCCGATGCCGACGGTGGGCACCGTGAGGCGTTCGGTGATCATCTTCGCCAGCTCCGCCGGAATTCCCTCCAGAACCACAGAAAACACTCCCGCCTCCTCCAGCGCCAGGGCGTCGTCCAGAATGTTGCGGGCTGCCGCCGCGCTTTTCCCCTGAATCTTGAAACCGCCGAACTCGTGCACCGATTGGGGGGTCAATCCGACATGGCCCATGACGGGGATCTCAGCATCCCGGATGGCGCGAATGGCGCGCACGCGCTTGCGGCCCCCTTCCACCTTGACCGCCTTCGCCCCCGCCTCCTGTACGAATCGGCCGGCATGGCGCACCGCATCGCGCAGGGAGAGGTGGTACGAAAGGTAGGGCATGTCGGCCACCACCAGGGCGCGCTGCGCCCCGCGGACCACAGCTTTGGTGTGGTGGATCATCTCGTCCATGGTGACGGGCAGCGTGCTCTCGTACCCCAGCACCACCATGCCCAGGCTGTCCCCCACCAGGACGATGTCGGCGCCGGCGGCATCCACCTGGCGCGCCGTGGGAAAGTCATAGGCTGTGAGCATGGCGATTTTTTCGCCACGCTGCTTCATCCTGAGTAGATCGGGGACGCAGACCGGACACGGACGGGGACCGCTCATGGGTCGCTCCTTTCTCCCCACCCCTGAGGGGTTGGGGGAAACGCGGCGGCGGTTGGCTCTGGGCAGATGGCTTCGGGAAGTCCGGCTACTTGGGTTTCCGTCTCGGGCCGTCTCCGGCTCCCAGCGGAATGTAGTACTGGACTCCTTTTTCCATCTGATCGATTTGGGTGACCAACTCGTTCAAGTCGTCTACGCGCTCCACGAAGTCGATGTCCGAGGTATCGATGACGAGCAGCGGCGTAGCCGTGTAGTGAAAGAAGAAATAATTATAGGCCCGGTTCAACTCCGCAACATAACGCTCTGAGATTCCCACCTCGTAGTCCCGGCTGCGGCGGCGAATACGCTCCAGCAGCACCTTGTCCGAAGCCTGCAGATAGATAACCAGGTCCGGACGCGGGATATTCTGCTCCAAGAGGGCGTAAAGTTTCTCATAAATCATCAATTCCGAGTCGTCCAAGTTCAGGTAGGCGAAAATCTTGTCCTTGGCGAAGAGGTAATCGGAGAGGGTCACCTGATTGAACAGGTTTCCCTGGGTCAGCTCGCGCTGTTGTTGGTACCGGTTGAGCAGGAAGAAAAGCTGCGCCTGAAATGCAGAGCCTGGCTTGTCCCGGTAGAACTCCTCCAGGAAGGGGTTCTCGGTCCGCTCCATCACCTTGAGGGCGTCGAATCGCTGGGCCAGCAGGTCCACCAGCGAGGTCTTCCCCACGCCGATGGGGCCCTCCACCGCGATGTGCTTGAATTTCATCCGTGTTTGCCCCGGGAAGCCGCCGGATTATATCCAGAGGGGTCCGGGGGTTCAACCGTAAACGGCTCACCCACTCTTCGCACCTCGGCTACATCCTGGCATTTCTCCAGTAACTCCTGCACGCTCAGCCGCATCAGTGGATGGATTACGTGCGGCGCAATCTCACTGAGGGGCCGCAGAACGAATCGCCGCAGATGCATGCGGGGGTGAGGGATTTCAAGGCCCCGGGATTTCAAGACCAGATCGCCGGCGAGCAGCACGTCGATATCCAGGGTCCGCGGCCCATCCCGGAACTCTCTGACTCTGCCCAGAGCGTTCTCAGCCGCGAGGCAGCGCGCCAGAAGCTCCTCGGGAGTGCCTTCCCAGCCAACTTCCGCCACCATGTTCAGGAAGGTGGGCTGATTCAGAAAGCCAACCGGGTCAGTGTCATACAAGGAGGAGACTCGCCGGGTGGACACCCCCCGGTTGGCCAGCTCCCGAAGGCCGCCCCGAAGCGCCAACTCACGGTCGCTCAGGTTCGACCCCAAGGCCAGGTAAATGGGAGTCATTGACACTAAGTGCTCACTTTGCTAAGATTTCGCGCTTCACAAACCCGATGATTCAAGCCTCCGCCGAGTTCGCTGAGAGGGGTCATCATAGACCTGTCTTCCCGAAAACATCCAGGCGAAACGCCCGACCACAGGACAAATGTGCCATGGCCAAAAAAGAAATAAAGAAGGGCAAGAAGTCAGCCTCGCGTCCCGTTTCCACACTCGCCGCCCACGCCGAGCAAGCGGTGAAGGACTATGATCATGCCCTCGGGCTCTTGAGGCGGAAAGACTACTCAGGGGCGGCCGACGCCTTCCAAAAAGTCATCAAGACCTATCCCGACGAGAAGGAAATGGCCGATCGCTGCCGCATCTACGTGAGTGTCTGCGAGCGCGAGCAGTCGGACAGGGTGTTACCGCTGAAGAAGGCCGAAGACTACTACTACCAGGGAATCGTGGAGAGCAATCGGCAGAAGTACGACGAGGCCCTGAAGCACCTGGACAAGGCCCTTAAAATGAATCCCAAGGACGATCGGTTCCTTTACGCCACTGCCGCCACCCAGGCCCTCAAGGGGGAGCGAGAACAGGCGCTGAATCTGCTCAAGGAAGCCATCGAGACAAACCCAGAGAACCGGATCCATGCGCAAAGCGACCCGGATTTTGATTTGCTCTCCGATGACGATGCCTTTATCGACCTTATCTCCGCGGAGAGGGAATAGCCCCCTCAGCGATGGCCACCCGCAAGACCTCCATCAAGCCCTCCCCATTCCCGGAGCCGAAGCCTCCCGGAATCACCGTCCTCGTCCTGGCGGCCGGCGTGGGGAAGCGTATGCATTCCCGAGCTTCCAAGCTGGCGCACAACCTGGCTGGCAAACCCATGGTTCGATACGTGGTGGATGCGGCGCTGGCCCTGGGGGCCCAGCGCGTCCTGATGGTGGTGGGAAGCCAGTCGGAGGACGTTCGCCAGGCAGTCGGGACGAAAGACCCGAGGGTGAGCTTCTGCATCCAGGAGCAGCCCCTGGGGACCGGACATGCAGTCCTCTCCGCGGAGAAGGTCTTGAAGGGGGCGGAAGACACGCTCCTGATTCTCAACGGTGACCTTCCTTCCCTGCGCGTCGAGACGCTTCGCAGTCTTCTGGAATTTCACCGACAGCACGCCGTTCCGCTGACGCTGCTCACAGCGGTGCTCGAGGATCCCGCGGCTTACGGGCGGATCGTCCGCAACTACAACTCCGATGTGGCCCGGATCGTGGAAGCTTCCGACGCGACCCCGGAGGAGAAGCAAATCCAGGAGATCAACGCGGGCATCTATTGCGTGGAGATGAAGCACCTTTTCAAGAATCTCCTCCAGGCGGGTGCCAACAATGCCCAGGGGGAGATCTATCTCACCGATCTGGTGGAGATTCTCAAGCGGAACCACCAGAAAGTGGCGGCCTATCGCCACCCGGACAGCGAAGAGGTCATGGGCGTCAACAACCGACGCGAGCTGGCCCGGGCGGGGAAAAGGCTCTACCTGCGAAAAGCTCAGGAGCTCATGGACGCCGGCGTGACGTTCCTGGATCCCGAATGTACCTACGTGGAAGCCAACGTTCGCGTGGGCCGCGACACGGTCCTCTGCCCCATGACCTTTCTCGTGGGAGACACCGTTGTTGGGGAGAGCTGCTGGATCGGGCCGGGGACGCGGATCTCGAACTCGGTAGTCGGGGAGGGAACCGAAATCCTGGATCATTGCGTCATCACCCAGGCGCGCCTGGGACGGGGCGTCAAGGTGGGCCCTTTCGCGCATCTGCGTCCCGACACGGAGCTGGCCGAGGGGGTGCGCATCGGAAATTTCGTGGAGACCAAAAAGACCGCCATCGGCCGCGGAAGCAAGGCAAACCATCTCACCTACCTCGGCGATTCGGAAATTGGCGAGGGCGTCAACATCGGAGCGGGAACCATCACCTGCAATTATGACGGGGAGAAAAAACACAAGACAGTGGTGGAGGACGGCGTTTTTGTCGGCAGCGACAGCCAGTTGATCGCGCCGGTCAGGGTGCGCAAAGGAGCCTACGTGGGAGCCGGATCCACCATCACGAAGGAAGTGCCCCCTTACAGCCTCGCCATCGCCCGGGGTCGCCAGGTGGTGGTGAAGGGCTGGGCCAAGAAACACAAAAGGAAGCAGCACTAGAAATCTGCGATCTTCGCTCCGCTTCGCGCTCCGCTTTGTTGCAGGATGCATCGAAACCCCCTATATTCGGTCTCATCATGTGCGGAATCGTCGGGTACATCGGGAACAAACGCCTCACCAGTGTTCTCATGGACGGGCTGCGCCGCCTGGAGTACCGGGGGTACGACTCGGCAGGACTCGCGGTGGTCAACGAGAAGGGTCTGGAGGTGACGCGCTGCGCCGGGAAGCTTCGGGACTTGGAAGAAGCGCTTCGTCTGAAGCCCTTAGACGGCTCTTATGGAGTGGGGCACACGCGCTGGGCGACCCACGGGCGACCCACCGAAGAGAATGCCCATCCACACCGCGACTGCACCGGAAACCTTGTGGTGGTGCACAATGGCATCATCGAGAATTACATAGAGCTGAAGCGGGAGCTTCAGCAGCGTGGGCACTCTTTCAAGACCGAGACCGATACCGAGGTGATGGCGCACCTCTTCGAGGAGAAGCTGAAGGAGCACTCCCTGGAAGAGGCGATTCGCCTCTGCCTGCCGCGCCTGAAGGGCGTCTATGCCATCGCGGTGATCGCCGCGAATCACCCCAAGAAAATCGTGGCGGCCAGGAATGGACCGCCCCTGGTGATCGGACTCGGCAAGGACGAGTACTTCGTCGCCTCCGACGTCCCGGCAATCCTCCACCATACTCGGGATATCTTCTTCCTGGACGATCGCGAGCTGGCGGTGGTGACCGAGGCGGGGGTCCAAGTCCGGGATCTGGAGGGACGCCCCGTGACCCGGAAGGCCCAGCGAATCACCTGGGATCCGATCATGGCCGAGAAGAGCGGCTTCAAGCATTTCATGTTGAAGGAAATCTACGAGCAGCCCCGAGCCATTCGAGACACCCTGTTGGGCCGCGTTTCGGCGGAAACTGGCAAGATCTTTCTGGAGGAGATGGACATCTCCCCGGAAGATTTCCGCAGAGTCCGGCGCATTTCCCTGGTGGCCTGCGGCACCTCATGGCACGCGGCGCTGGTGGGGAAGTTCCTTCTCGAGCGGCTCGTGAGGGTGCCCGTGGATGTGGACATCGGCTCCGAATTCCGCTATCGCGATCCGATTCTCGCCCCCGAGGACCTGGTAGTCGTGATCAGCCAGTCGGGAGAGACCGCGGACACCTTGGCCGCCCAGCGGGAGGCCAGGGCCAAGAAGGTCAAGACCGTGGCGATCTGCAACGTGGTAGGAAGCATGATCACCCGCGAGGCAAACGGCGTCATTTACACCCACGCCGGTCCGGAAATCGGGGTGGCATCCACCAAGGCATTCACCTGCCAGCTGATAGCCCTGCAGCTGCTGGCGCTGCACCTTGCCGAGGTTCGCGGCACGCTGGAACTGGATGCGGCCAAGAGCCACATTGCACAGCTGCTGCATCTGCCGGCGCTGGTGGAGAAAATCCTTCAGACGGATCCCGCCATCGAGGAAGTGGCCAAGGAATACTACCGGGCTTCGGATTTCCTCTTTCTCGGGAGAGGCGTGAATTACCCCATCGCGCTGGAGGGGGCGCTGAAGTTGAAGGAGATTTCCTACATCCACGCCGAGGGCTATCCGGCCGGCGAGATGAAGCACGGCCCCATCGCCCTCATCGATAAGAACCTTCCCGTAGTCGCCCTGACTTTCGGCGACAAGGTCTATGAAAAGATGATGGGGAACATCGAAGAGGTGAAGGCCCGTGAAGGACGCATCATCGCCATTACCCAGGAGGGGAACGGCGATCTGAGCAAGATCGCAAGCCACGTTATCGCCATTCCAAAAACCGCCGACCTGCTCACCCCCATCCTGGCGGTGATTCCGCTCCAGCTCCTCGCCTACCACATTGCCTTGCGTCGGGGCTGCGACGTGGACCAACCCAGAAACCTCGCCAAGAGCGTCACCGTCGAATAGACCGCCGCTTTCCTGCTCGGCCTGCTGGCAATCCGGCCCCAGGCTTGGTAGTTGAGGGAATTTCACGCTGCCACGGCGGTTTCCCGAGGCTGTGCTATTCTTCGCCACATCCGTGCTGCAGACGCGAGGTCTTCCCGAAAGGCGCCGATGCTCCTGGACACCCTGAACGACAAGCAGCGAGAGGCGGTCCTGGCAACCGAAGGCCCTCTCCTGATCCTGGCGGGAGCCGGCTCCGGCAAGACCCGGGTCATCGTCTACCGCGTTGCCCACCTGCTTCATTCCGGCAAGGCGCGTCCCGAGGAGATTTTGGCCGTCACCTTCACTAACAAAGCCGCCGGCGAAATGAAAACCCGCGTGGCGGATCTCCTGGGAAACGTTCCCGTAGGAGCGTGGATCTCCACGTTTCATTCCCTGGGCCTGCGAATCCTGAGGGTGGAGGCAGAGCGGCTGGGTTATGCCCGAAGCTTCGTCATTTACGATGACGACGACCAGATGGCCCTCGTGAAGGACCTGCTGCGCGAGGAAGGGGTGGACGACAAAGCATTCCCACCTCGGCGCGTGCTCTCCTCGATCAGCCACGCCAAGAACCAGATGGTGACCCCGGAGGAATTTCAGGCTTCGGGCATCTCCTCGGGCAGCCGCACCATCGCCCGACTCTACGAACGCTACGCCCGTCGTCTACGCGCTGCCAATGCCATGGATTTCGACGACCTCATCGTCCTGCCCCTGAGGCTTCTGGAGACGGACGAGGAGGCCTCGCGCCGCTGGAGCGAGCGGTGCCGGTACCTGCTGGTGGACGAGTACCAGGACACCAATCACTCGCAGTACCGCCTCATCCGGGCGCTGGCCCGAGCCCACGGGAACGTCTGTTGCGTGGGAGACGAAGACCAGTCCATCTATCGCTTTCGCGGAGCCGACATCCAGAACATCCTCACCTTCGAGCGGGATTTCCCGGGAACCCGCATCATCAAGCTGGAGCAGAACTACCGCTCCTCCAAGGTGATTCTGGAAGCAGCCTCCGCGATGGTGTCCCACAACACAAGCCGAATCGGCAAGACCTTGTGGACGGAAAACGACGCGGGGGAGCCTTTGGACCTGTTCTGCGCGGGGGACGATCTGGAAGAGGCCCACTTCGCGGCGGAAAGCATGGCCCGGATGGATCGGCCTCCCGAGGATTTCGCCGTCCTCTATCGCACCAACGCCCAGTCTCGACTTTTCGAGGAAGCCCTGGTGCGGCGCGGCATGCCATATCTGATTATCGGTGGCGTTCGGTTCTACGAGCGCAAGGAGGTCAAGGATCTCATCGCCTATCTGCGGCTGCTGGTGAATCCGGCCGATGAAGTCTCCTGGAAAAGAGTGGTCAATGTCCCGCCCAGGGAGATCGGCAAAGGCACGGCAGCCCTGGTGGAGGAGTTGGCAGGAACCGAGGGCCTCCCTCCCGCCGTGGCTGCCCGGATCGTCCTGGAGCGCTCGCTGCTGACCCCCCGGGGCGAACGGGCGATCCGGGGCTTTCTCGATCTCCTGGAGGACCTTCGACTGGAAATGGCGGAGAAGGAGCCGGGAGACTTTCTCTCCGACCTCATCCAGCGGATTGGCTATCGGGAATTCCTGGAGCGCGACAATCCGCAGGATGCGGAGTCCCGACTGGAAAACGTGGACGAGCTGGTGGCTGCCGTCGGCGAATACGCCGGGGGAGTCGAGGGCATCCAGCAATTCCTGGAGCGCACCGCCCTGCTATCAGAGGTGGAGAATACCCGGGGGGCAGGCGGGGTTTCACTCATGACGCTGCACTGTGCCAAGGGGCTGGAGTTTCCCGTGGTCTTCCTGGTGGGCATGGAGGAAAACCTGTTCCCGCACGCCCACAGCCGGGAGGAGCTCGATGACGTTGAGGAGGAGCGTCGCCTCTGCTACGTGGGGATGACCCGGGCGAAGGAGCGACTACTCCTGACCCGAGCCGTCTCCCGCCGGCTCTTCGGCCGCAGCCAGTTCAACGAGCCGTCCCGATTCCTCGAGGAGATTCCCCCGCACCTGCTGCGGGATCTCACGCGGCGGGCCGTGGCGCTTCCCCGCCCACGGGTGGCGGAGTCTTCGCGCAGCTATGTACTCGATCCGGAAGCTGGAGAATTTCGGGAGCGGGAAGGTGCGGGCCCCTACAAGCTGGGGAAACGGGTGCACCACCCGGAGTATGGAATCGGCACCATCATCGGAGTGGAGGGCGCCGGTGAATCCCTGAAGCTGACCGTCTCCTTCTCGGTCTATGGCTCCAAGAAGTTTCTACCCAGGTACTCCCAGCTTGAGCCCATTTGAAAATCAGTGGTGGGTCTCGCCGAGAGCGATCTCCAAGCCGTCGGGATCCAGCAGCATCGCCATGCGTCCACCCGGCCCGTCTTCGGTCGGCGGCTGGGTGAATTTCACTCCTCTTGCCGAGAGATCCCGGTAGACCTGGTCGAGATTCTTCACTTCGAACGCAATTCCCACACGGCCGGCGATGGGCAGCCCGTCGTGGCTTTTCTCGGGAATGGCGGGCACGGGAGGGGCCCCTGCCTTGAGCGCGAGCCGGGTGCCGAGCGTCGCAAATTCCGCCCAGTCGTCCGCTTCGTATTTGAGGGGCACTCCCAGAACATCCCGATAGAATTCAATGGAGCGCTTGAGGTCTGAAACAACGATCCGGCTGTAGCCTACCTTGCTCATCATGGCTGGGTGACTCCTTCAGAGGCCGGGTCCGAGGGGCTAGTTGGCTTCATGGTAGCCATCCGCACCCCGCCTGTCAACGCTCCATTTCCCGGAAGGTGT